>JBBWZQ010000276.1:0-30263 GCA_039649115.1 Micromonosporaceae bacterium
GAGTTGGCGATCTGGCCGACCTGGACGTTGAGCGCCGCCGCGGCGGCCACCGCGGTGTGCACCGCGTCGGGGAGCATGCGTACCAAGCTGTGCGCGCCGCTGCCGTCGTGGGCGTCCGCGGCATCCAGTGCGTCCTGCACCGCTGTCACATTCGGATGCATGGTCCCTATCCTCCGTCACCGGGTTGCGCCGTCACCAGCGGTACGTCTCCTCGGGCGCGGCGGTCGCCACCGGCCCCGCCAGCCCCACGCACACGGGATCCGGTCCTGGTAACGGGCTGGGGGATATTCGATCCTTACATTCGGCAAGTGACGGCCAGAACGTTGCGGTCTTGTCGTACCCAGGGTTTACTCTATTGGTGTTCGAACTACTGTTCGAACGCTCCCGGGGGGAGCGATTCGCGGCGCGACTCCCGGGGCGACGGTCGTGGCCGGCCAGCGACGGTTTTTGGCGGGCAGGCGGGGCCGTCATGGAGCCTGGACATTCGCGGGTTCAGGCTCCTGGCGAGGCGCTCGCCCACCTCTCCCGACCCCCGGGCGGTGGGCGAGAGCCGAGCCAGCCGGGCGTGGCGTGGGGAAGCTCCAGGCCCGGTCAGCGGGGGTTCCGGGTCGCGTGAAGCAGTCGCGCGAGCCGGAGCCTTCGCCCACCCGGTCGTGCTGTGCCTTCCCTCCGCAGCATGCAGACCCACAGTGCACCGCAGACCACGTGCACCGTTGACTCGGAGGAACAGCATGCGACCGACTCTCGTGGCGCCGCCACCCAGCGCGCCGACCCAGGCCACCCGCGGCGGATCTCTGTCCGCCCCCACCGTACCGGCCCATGCGCTGCCCCACCGGACCCCGGCCGAGCTGCTCACCCTGGCTCGTCGGGGACTGGCGGAGGCGCAGGAGCAGCGCGGCGACGGGCTGCGGTACGCCACGGCACACCTGGCCGCGCTGCGTGCCGCGGCCGCGGTGCTCGCCGCGCGGGCCCGTCCCGCCCCCGGCCGGCGCGGCAAGCTCACCAGCGTGTGGGTCCTGCTCATCCTGGTCGCCCCCGAGCTGAGCGAGTGGGCGGGGTTCTTCGCGACAAGCGCGTCGAAGCGGGCGGCGGCCGAGGCCGGCATTCCCCGTGTCGTCAGCGGGCGGGAGGCTGACGACCTGGTGCGTGCGGCCGAATCATTCGTCGGGGTCGTCGAACTGGCGCTGGGACTGTCCCGTCCGTCGCTGCTCGACGAGCTCGTCGCCTGACCGACGAGAAACGTGCGACCGTGGCCGGCCTCGCCGCGCTACGCGCGCCCACCCGGCGCTCGGCACTGCCCGCGACCGCGCTGGTGCGCAGCATCGGCCTGTCCGGACTGGTGCGGCCGGCCAGCGAGCATGCCGCCGAGGCGGCGGGGAGTGCCGTCGAGCGCATGCTGCCGGTGCTCCCCGAACTGCGGCGGCTGCTCCCGGGTGGAGGGATGCGCCGCGGCACCACGGTCGCCGTGCGCCACGGTGGTGCGCCGGGAGGTGTCTCCGTGCTGCTGACACTGCTCGCCGCCGCGTCCGCCGCCGGTTCCTGGTGCGCGGTGATCGGGCTGCCCGACCTCGGCGCGGTCGCGGCCGCGGAGAGCGGGATCGCCCTGGACCGGTTCGCGCTGGTGCCCCACCCCGGGCCGGAGTGGCCGTCCGTGGCGGCCGCCCTGCTGGACGGGCTCGACGTGGTGGTCGCCGCCGCACCCGGGCCGGTCGCCGCCTCGGTGGCCGGCCGGCTCGCCGCCCGCGCCCGGCAGCGGGGCAGCGTGCTCATCCCGTACGGGCCGTGGAGCGGTGCCGACGTGACGCTCGAACCGGTCGCCGGCTCCTGGCTCGGCCTCGGGCAGGGGCACGGCCGGCTGGCCCGCCGCGAGCTGGTCATCGCGTCACACGGCCGGGGCGCCGCCGCCCGGCCCCGCCAGGTGACCGTCTGGCTGCCGGTCAACTCCACCCACCCGGTTCCGATCGAGCTGGCCACCCCGCGGTTCGACCCGCTCCCCGAGGCGGTGGCGGGGTGAGTGGCCGCACGCTGTACGTCTGGTGTCCGGACTGGCCGGTGGTCGCGGCCGAGATCGTCGACGGGGTACCCGCGCACGCGCCGGTGGCGGTACTCGCGGCCAACCGGGTGGTCGCCTGCTCGCAGGCGGCCCGCGGCGAGGGGATCCGCCGCGGGCTGCGCCGGCGGGACGCGCAGAGCCGCTGCCCCCACGTGATCGTGGTCGACCACGACCCGGGCCGCGACGCCCGGGCCTTCGAGCCGGTGGTGTCCGCCGTCGAGCAGCTCGCCCCCGGTGTCGAGGTGGTCCGGCCGGGGGCCTGTGCGCTGGCCGCACGGGGACCGGCGCGCTATTTCGGTTCCGAGGAGGCGGCCGCCGAGCGGATCGTCGAGCAGGTGGCTCAGGCGTGTGCGGTGGAGGCACAGGTCGGCATCGCGGACGGGGTGTTCGCGGCCGGCCTGGCCGCGCGCACCGGCCAGCTCGTACCGGTGGGGGACACCGCCGCCTTCCTCGCCGACCTCGACATCTCCAGAGTGGACAGACCCGACCTGGTGGACCTGCTGCGCCGGCTCGGTGTCGATACCCTCGGGCAGTTCGCGGCGCTGCCCGCCGCGGACGTCCTGGCCCGGTTCGGCCTGGACGCGGCGCTGGCCCACCGGCTCGCGGGCGGTCGCGACGAGCGCCCGCTCGCGGCCCGGCAGCCACCGGCCGACCTCGACGTGTCCCAGGACTTCGACGACCCCCTGGAGCGGATCGACACGGCCGCCTTCGCCGCCCGGCATCTGGCACAGCGCCTGCACGAGCGGCTCGCCGGCCACGGGCTGGCCTGCACCCGCCTGGGCATCACCGCGGTCACCGAGCACGGCGAGGAGTTGCACCGCACCTGGCGCCACGACGGCCTGCTGTCCGTGGCCGCCATCGCCGACCGGCTGCGCTGGCAGCTGGACGGCTGGCTGTCCGGCACGAACTCGGCCGGAGTCAGGCCATCCAGCGGGATCCGGCGGCTGATCCTCGTGCCCGACGGGATGCTCGCGCACGCCGGGCTGCAGCTCGGGCTGTGGGGCGACGTGGGGGTCGAGCGCGACCGGGCACACCGGGCGCTGGCCCGGGTGCAGGGCATGCTCGGCCCGGAGGCGGTGGTCACGGCGGTACTCGGGGGTGGGCGCGACCCGGACCACCAGGTCACCCTGGTGCCCTGGGGTGACGAACGGGTTCCCACCCGTTCTCCTGGCGAGCCGCCCTGGCCGGGCCGGCTGGGCGCGCCGGCGCCGGCCACGGTACCGGCCGAGCCGCTGCCCGCCGTGGTGCTGGACGAGACCGGCGAGCCGGTCGGGGTGACCAGCCGGCTGCTGGTCACCGCGGCACCCGCCTGGCTGCTGGCCGCACCGGACACCGGCGCGCCGGCCCGGATCGTCGCCTGGGCCGGGCCGTGGCCGGTCGACGAGCGCTGGTGGGCGCCTGCCGAGGCGAGCCGGCGGGTCCGGTTCCAGGTCTGCCTCGCGGACGGCCGGGCCATGCTGCTCACCCTGGCCGGCGGCTACTGGTGGATGACGGCGCGCTACGACTGAAGGTGGGACGCGATGGAGTGGAACAGCTCGAAGAACCTGCCGTGGTCGGAGTTCGAGCGGCGCCTTTCCGGCCGCGAGCCGATCGTGGTCGACCCGGTCACCACCGAGTACGGGGACGGCAGCGACACCCCCGCCTGGACCCGCAAGCGCCCGCGCTACGAGGCTCCCGCGCTGGTACCGGAGCCGTCCACAGTGGACTACGTGGAACTGCACTGCCACACCAACTTCAGCTTCCTGGACGGCGCGAGCCAGCCGGAGGAGCTGGCCGAGGAGGCGTACCGGCTGGGCCTGTCCGGGCTGGCGGTCACCGACCACGACGGCTTCTACGGCGTGGTGCGCTTCTCCGCCGCGGCCCGGGAGAACACGCTACCGACGATCTTCGGCGCGGAGCTGTCGCTGGAGCTGCCCGGACCCCGCACATCCGCCATACGCACCGGCGAACCCGATCCAATGGGCCGGCACCTGCTGGCGCTCGCGCGCGGGCCGCGCGGGTACGCCCAGCTTTCCCGCGTCATCTCCGTCGCCCAGCTGGCGGGCGGCGAGAAGGGGCGCCCGGTCTATGACCTGGAACGGGTCGCCGATGACCTGAAGGGTCACGTGCTGGTGCTGACCGGTTGCCGCAAGGGCCACGTACCGGCGGCTCTCGCCTCGGGTGGGCGCGCCGCGGCAGCGGCCGAGCTGGACCGGCTGGTGGCGCTGTTCGGGGTGGACTCCGTGGCGGTCGAGCTGACCCAGTACGGGCACCCGGAGGACGACGAGCGCTGCGACGCGCTCGCCGAACTGGCCCACGCCAAGGGCCTGCCCACCGTGGCCACCGGCAACGTGCACTACGCGAAGCCGGGTGGGTACCGGCTGGCGACGGCGCTGGCCGCGATCCGGGCCCGCCGGTCCCTGGACGAGATCGACGGCTGGCTGCCCGCGGGCGCGGTGTCGCACCTGCGCAGCGGTGCGGAGATGGCGGCCCGGTTCGCCAGGTACCCGGGTGCCGTGGCCCGGGCCGCGGCCTTCGGCGCCGAGCTCGCCTTCGACCTGGACCTGGTGGCGCCGCAGTTGCCCGCGTGCCGAGTCGGCGAGGGGCACACCGAGATGAGCTGGCTGCGGCACCTCACCGAGGAGGGCGCGAAGCGGCGCTACGGACCGCGCGCCAGGCGCCCCAAGGCATACCGGCAGATCGACCACGAGCTCAAAATGATCGAGGAGCTCGGCTTCCCCGGATACTTCCTGATCGTCCACGACATCGTGCAGTTCTGCCAGGAGAAGAACATCTACTGCCAGGGCCGGGGCTCCGCGGCCAACTCCGCGGTCTGCTACGCGCTGGGCATCACCAACGTCGACTCGGTGCGCTGGAACCTGCTGTTCGAGCGGTTCCTCGCCCCGGAGCGCGACGGCCTGCCCGACATCGACCTCGACATCGAGTCCGACGAGCGGGAGAAGGCGATCCAGCACGTCTACGAAAGATATGGCCGGCACCACACCGCCCAGGTCGCCAACGTCATCTCGTACCGGCCCCGCTCGGCGGTGCGGGACATCGCCCGGGCATTCGGCTTCTCGCCCGGGCAACAGGACGCCTGGAGCAAGCAGATCGACCGGTGGGGGAGCGTGGCCAGCAGCGACGAGGACATCCCGAGCCAGGTCGTCGAGTACGCGAACCGGCTGCAGACCTTCCCCCGGCACCTGGGCATCCACTCGGGTGGCATGGTCATCTGCGACCGGCCGGTGATCGAGGTGTGCCCGGTCGAGTGGGCGCGGATGAAGAACCGCACGGTCCTGCAGTGGGACAAGGACGACTGCGCCGATGTCGGCCTGGTCAAGTTCGACCTGCTCGGGTTGGGCATGCTGTCCGCGCTGCACTACGCGTTCGACATGATCGAGTCGGAGCTGGACCTGTCCACCATGCCGCTGAAAGACCCCGAGGTCTACGAGATGCTGTGCCAGGCCGACTCGATCGGCGTGTTCCAGGTGGAGAGCCGGGCACAGATGGCCACCCTGCCCCGGCTGAAGCCACGCAAGTTCTACGACCTCGTCGTCGAGGTCGCACTGATCCGGCCGGGTCCGATCCAGGGCGGCTCGGTGCATCCGTACATCCGGCGCAAGGCAGAGAAGGAACCGGTCACCTACCCGCACAAGCTGATGGAGAAAGCACTGCGGAAAACGCTGGGCATCCCGCTGTTCCAGGAGCAGCTCATGCAGTTGGCGATCGACGTGGCCGGGTTCGACGCCAACGAGGCCGACCAACTGCGCCGGGCGATGAGCGCCAAGCGGTCCATGGAGCGGATGAACAAGCTGCGCGAACGGCTCTACGAGGGCATGGCGCGCAACGGCATCACCGGCGCGGTGGCCGACGACATCTACCTCAAGCTCTCCTCGTTCGCCAACTTCGGCTTCCCCGAGAGCCACGCGATGAGCTTCGCGTACCTGGTCTTCGCGAGCGCCTGGCTCAAGCGGTACCACCCGGCGGCGTTCTGCGCGGCGCTGCTGGCCGCCCAGCCGATGGGCTTCTACTCCACCCAGACCCTGGTCGACGACGCGCGCCGGCACGGCGTGGAGGTGCGCCGCCCGGACGTCAACGCGAGTCGTGCCAAGGCCAACCTCGAGGTGAGCCCGGGCGACCGGCCGTGCGCGGGAAAGGAGGAGCCGTCGACGGACTGGGGCAGCGGCGGCCCAGCGGTACGGCTGGGACTGGACTGTGTGCGTACCCTCGGCGAAGCGGTGGCCGAGCGGGTCGTGGCGGAACGGGAGCGCGGTGGCCCGTACCGCGACATCGTGGATGTGGCCCGGCGGGCGGCGCTGACCGCCGCGCACGTGGAGGCCCTGGCCACCGCGGACGCCTTCGCCTGCTTCGGTCTCGACCGGCGGGAGGCGCTGTGGGCCGCGGGTGCGGCGGCGCAGGAGCGCGAGGACCGGCTGCCGGGCACCGCGACCGGGATCGTGGCACCGCCGCTGCCCGGCATGGACGCGGTCGACCGGCTGGTCGCCGACGTGTGGGCCACCGGCCTGTCCCCGGAGACGCACCCGGCGCAGTTCGCGAGGGAGCACCTGACCAGCCTCGGTGCGTTGCCGATCGAGGCGCTGCGCCGGGTCGAGGACAAGCGGCGGGTGCTGGTCGGCGGGATCGTCACCCACCGGCAGCGCCCGGCGACCGCGGGCGGGATCACGTTCATCAACCTGGAGGACGAGACGGGGCTGCTCAACGTGGTCTGCTCGCCGGGCCTCTGGTACCGGTACCGCAAGGTGGCCAGGACCAGCCCGGCGCTGCTGGTGCGCGGCCGGCTGGAGAAGGCGGAGGGCGTGATCAACCTCAACGCCGATCAGCTCAGCCCGCTGACCGTGCCGGTACGCTCACCGTCCCGCGACTTCCGATGACCCGACTCGGCGCGGGTTCGGCAGCGCGGGACGCAGGTCATTCGGCGTCCGCCGTCCGGTCCAGGGCCGGCAGGTAGGTCCGATACGGACCCACGTCGACGCGGTACCGGCGCGCCAGTACCTCCCCCACCTGCGCGACGTGCGTCAGGTCGTGCGCCACCCACGTCGCCAGCACCTGCCCGAGCGTGACCTCCCCCAGGTCGGGATGTAGACCACGCCGGTCGACGTCGTCCGCCGTGAGGTCCAGCGACGACAACTCGTCGAGGCTGGCCTGCCGGGCGGCCTGGAACCGGGCCAGCAGAGCGGCGGCCGGCTCGCGGTCCCGGCCCAGCATCGCCTGCCGGTCGAAGGACTCGAACGCCCGGCCGGTGCCGTGCCGCAGGATCATGCGGGTACGCGGCAGCCAGTTGGCCGCCTCACCCTCGATCAGGTGCCCCACGATGTCGTACGCGCTCCACGTGCCCGGGCCGTCGTCGCGGTACAGCCACTCGGGCGGCAACCCGGCCAGCAGCGTGTCCACCACTTTCGGTGTCCGGGCGAGCATCGAGGTGGCCTCGGGCAACTCCATCGCGGCTCCTAACCGAGGGTCTTTTCGAACCAGTGGTGGGCGTAGGGCTCGTCGTTGAACGGCGCCACCTCGCGGTACCCGGTCGCGCGGTAGAGCCCGATCGCTTCGGTCAGGGTGCCGTTGGTCTCCAGCCGCAGGGTCCGCATGCCACGGGTCGCCGCCTGCGCCTCGACCTCGGTGAGCAGTCGCCGGCCCAGGCCCAGCCCGCGCACGGTGGGGGAGACCCACATCCGCTTGACCTCCGCGCTGCCGCCGTGGCGGAATTTGAGCGCGGCGCAGCCGACCGGTTCGGCGTGCAGCGTGGCGACCAGCAGGAGGCCGGCCGGCGGGGTGAGCTCCTCGTCGTCGGCGGAGATGCTGCGGGCCGGATCGAAGCCGCCGTCGAACCGGTGGGCCAGCTCGGCGAGGTACGCCCGCACGCAGTGTCGCGCGTCCGGGTGCCGCGGGTCGACGATCGCGGTGTGCACCATGGACGCGACGAGCAGGCGCTCGACCTCCGCCATGGCCGCGACCAGCCGGTCGCGCTGGTGACCGCTGAGTGGCTGGAGGATCGAGCCGGCCAGCTCGTCGGCGCGCTGGTCGAGCTCGGCCCGCTCGGCGAGCCCGGCCGGGGTGAGCCGTGCCTGGCGCACCCGCCCGTCGGCGCCGTCCGTGTCGACCACGATCAGCCCGTCGGACTGCAGGACGCGCAGCAGCCGGCTCAGATAGCCGGAGTCCAGATCGAGCCGGGAGCGCAGGGACCGCACCTCGCTCCCTTCTGGACCGATCTCCCACAGCAGGCGCGCCTGTCCGAGCGGGCGGCTGCGGGCGAGAAAGGCGTCGTCAAGCGCGCCTACCCGTTGGGTGACGGTCCGGTTGAACCGCCGCACCCGATCGACCAGTGAGCCGTCCATTCTCTGACTTTAGTCAGAGAATGGAAAGTGCACCAGTGCTACCGCGCCGGGCGCAACCAACCACCGACCGGGTGCGGGCGGGCCACGCGGTGCGCCGGCTCTCCGCTCAACGGCTCGCACCCTTGCCTGCCAGGCGCCACCGCGAGGTGGTCAGCCCGTACGCTGCGGGGGTGGAGCGAACGCACACCCGGCTGGGCGGGCCGCGCACCGGCGTCGTCTGGACGGCCCTGCGCGAAGAGGTCGACGGGCGCGATCGCCTGGTCGTCGTGGACGTGGGCGGCGGCACCGGTGGCTTCGCGGTGCCGCTGGCCGAGGCCGGCCACGGCGTCACCGTCGTGGACGCGAGCCCGGACGCGCTCGCCGCGCTGACCCGGCGCGCGGCCGAGGCGGGTGTCGCCGATCGGGTACGTGCCGTGCAGGGCGACGCCGACCGGCTCGCCGACCTGTTCCCGCCGGCCTGCGCCGACCTGGTCCTGTGCCACAGCGTGCTGGAGGTCGTCGACGATCCGGGCGGCGTGCTCGAGGCGCTCGCGGCGACCCTGCGTCCCGGCGGTGCGGCCAGCATCGTGGTCGCCAACCGGGCCGCCGCCGTGCTGGCGAGGGCCATGAACGGGCACTTCGACGCGGCCGCCGCGCTGCTCGCCGACCCGGACGGGCGGCTGGGGCCCGGTGACAAGTTGCGGCGGCGGTTCGACGCGGCCAACGCCGCCGCGCTGGTGACCTCCGTCGGCCTCACCGTGGAGAAGATCCATGGGGTACGGGTGGCAGCCGACCTGGTACCCGGTGCTCTCGCCGACGCCGACCCGGACGCGGTACTCGCCTTCGAGATCGCCGCCTCGGACCGGTCCCCGTACCGCGACATCGCCACCCAGCTGCACCTCTTCGCCCGCCGCCGGGCATGACGACCACCCCGGTACCGCCCCGCTATGCCGAGGGGAGCCTGTCCGACCTGCTGCCCAGCGTGGTCTCGGTACTCGCCGGGGCACCCGAGGGTCCGGACCCGCTCGGCCTGGCACCCGTGCTCGACGGGGTACGGCGGATCGCGGTCCTGCTGGTGGACGGCCTCGGGTACCACCTGCTGCCGGCCGTGGCGCAGGTGGCGCCGGTGGCCGCCGACGTGCTCGCCGGCCGGCTCGGCACCCTCACCGCGTTGACCTGCGGGTTCCCCTCGACGACGCCGACGAGCCTGGTCAGCCTGGGCACCGGCGTCGCCCCCGGGGCGCACGGCATCCTCGGCTTCACCCTCAACGTCCCCGGCACGGAGCGGGTGCTCAACCACGTGGACTGGGCCGGCGACCCGGATCCGGCGCTGTGGCAGCCGGTACCGACACAGTTCGCCCGGGCCCGGGACGCCGGGGTCACGGTGACCGTGGTGAGCCGGCCCGAGTTCGCCGGCAGCGGGCTCACCGTCGCCGCGTACCGGGGCTCCCGGTACCAGGGCGCCGGGGACGTCGAGGCACTCGCCGGCCAGATGCTGGCGGCGCTGAAGGCGGACGCCCCGGCACTCGTCTACGGATACCACCCGGCGCTGGACACGGCCGGACACCTCTCCGGCGTGGGCTCCGAGCCCTGGAAGGCCGCCGCCGCGGACGTGGACCGGCTGCTGCGGCTGCTCGTCGACGGGCTCCCCGGCGATGCCGCGCTGCTGGTCACCGCCGACCACGGCCAGCTCAACGTGCCCGCCGAGCACCGCTTCGACATCGACGCCGACGCCCGGCTGGCGGCCGGGGTGCGCGTGGTGGCCGGCGAGCCCCGGGTCCGGTACCTGCACACGGTGCCGGGCGCGGCCCCGGACGTGCTCGCCACCTGGCGCGAGGTGCTCGGGGACGCGGCCTGGGTGGCGGGGCGGGAGGAGGCGGTGGCCGCCGGCTGGTACGGCCCGGTGCCGCCGGCCCACCGCAACCGGATCGGGGACGTGGTCGTGGCCTGCCGTGACACGTACGCGGTCCTGGCCACGGCCCACGAGTCGCCGGTGGTCGCGAAGCTGATCGGCTACCACGGCTCGTACACAGCGGCCGAGATGACCATCCCGCTGATCCTGATCCGGGGCTGATCCTGGGAAGTGTCGGGGGTGGCACGTAGCCTGTGCCCGTGGGGCGGAGCCAGGAGGTGCCGCGGGGCGGGACGCCCGGCTTCGGGCCGGACGCCGACGACAGCGGATCGTCGATCCTGCACGTCGACATGGACGCGTTCTACGCCTCGGTGGAGGTGCGCCGCCGGCCGGAGCTGCGCGGCAAGCCGGTGATCGTCGGCGGGATCGGGCCGCGCGGGGTGGTCAGCGCCGCCAGCTACGAGGCCCGGCGATACGGGGTGCACAGCGCGATGCCCAGCGTCCGTGCGCGCCGGCTCTGCCCAGCGGCGATCTTCCTGCCCCCCGACTTCAGCGAGTACACGGCCGCCTCAAGGGCCGTCATGCGGATCTTCCAGGAGGTCACCCCGCTGGTCGAGCCGCTGTCCCTCGACGAGGCGTTCCTCGACGTGTCCGGGGCGCGCCGGCTGCTCGGGCGGCCGGCCGAGATCGCCGCGCTCATCCGCCGCCGGGTTGCCGGGGAGCAGTCGCTGACCTGCTCGGTCGGCGTCGCGCCGACCAAGTTCGTGGCCAAGCTGGCGTCGACCCGGGCCAAGCCCGACGGCCTGGTGGTGGTACCCGCCGACCGGGTGCTCGACTACCTGCACCCGCTCCCGGTGGCCGCCCTGTGGGGCGTGGGCGAGCGCAGTGCGGAGGTGCTGCGCCGGCTCGGCCTCGCCACCGTGCGCGACCTGGCGCAGGCCCCGGTCGGGATGATCCGTGCGGCGCTCGGCGATGCCGCCGCGGCACACCTCCACGAGCTGGCCTGGGGTCGCGACCCGCGGACGGTGATCCCGGAGCACGTGGAGAAGTCCGTCGGTGCCGAGACCACGTTCGACACCGACGTCGAGGACCCCGAGTTCCTGCGGCGCACGCTGCTGGCGCTGGCCGGCAAGGTGGCGGCCCGGCTGCGCGCGGCCGACCAGGCCGGCCGCACCGTCACGATCAAGGTGCGGTCGGCCGACTTCCGCACGCTCAACCGGTCCCGCACGCTGCCGGCCGCGACGGATGTGACACGGGAGATTTTCGAGACCGCCTGGGCACTCTACGAGGCCCTGCGGCCGGGGGACCGGATCCGGCTGATCGGGGTACGGGTGGAGGGGCTCAGCGTGGCGGGTGGCGCGCCGCGGCAGCTCGCCCTCGGCGACCGGGAGCGCGGCTGGCGGGAGGCGGACCAGGCGGCCGACGCCGCGGCAGCCCGCTTCGGAGCCGGCGCCGTACGGCCGGCGAGCCTGCTGAGCGGCGCACCGCGGGTGGGCGAACCAGAATGGTCGGGTATGGCCGGATCTCCTCCGGCGGGACGGACCTTGCCGTCCGAGGAAAATCACGACGCCTGACAGACGTCCCGCTTTCCGACATGCGTACCCCCTCGTAGACTTGCTAGGAAGCAGCCACCTGGCTGTCACGGTCTGTCGACCCATCCTGGATCGACTTGACGACCGGGGAGGAGTGCCGTGCCGCTGTCCGAACACGAGCAGCGGCTGTTCGAGCAGATCGAGCGGTCGCTTGCCGAGGACCCCAAGTTCGCCTCGGCTGTGCGCGCCACCGACCCGCGCTTCCACGCCCGACGTCGGCTGATCGTCGCCGCCGCTCTCGTCGTAGCAGGTCTGGCGCTGGTTGTCTTCGGCGTGAGCAGAGGCGTCGTGCTGAGCGTGGCCGGGTTCGTGGTCATGCTCGGTGCCGCGGCCTTCGGCCTGAGTTCGCTGCGCCGTGCCCACGGCGTCGAGCTCCGCGCCGTCGACGGCACGGCCAGCCGGTCCACCCGCCGGCGCAGTTCGCTGATCGACCGGCTGGAGGAGCGCTGGCGGCAGCGCCCGGAGGACAGTCGCTAAGGCGGCTCCCGCCGGGCCTCGCGCCGCCGGCGGTCGCTGTCCAGAACAAACGCCCGTGGGGCCGAGCCGGAAGGCTCAGGCCCCACGATCGTATTCGATGGTTGCGGGTTCACCGCCCGGAGCGGCCGGGCACCAGGCGGCGCGGCGAGATCGACCGCATCAGGCCGTCGCGCCGGCGGCTGCCGGCCGTCACCGCCGAGATGAAGGCCTCGCCCGTCCGGTACCGCCAGCGCCGCAGCACCGAGGGCGGCAGCAGCAGCGCGCGGAGCCGGGTACGCCGGGTGACGTACCGGGCGATCGCCCGGCGGACGTCCCGTACGGCCGCACCCAGCCGCACCTCACCGAGCGGCGACCTGGCGTACCGGGCACGCTCCTCGGCCCGGCCCAGCAGTCGGGCTGCGTCACCGGCGGCCGCGGTCAGGCGTAGCTGCTTGACGAGGCGATCCGCCGTCACGCGCGGGGTCTCCGCCTGGTCGACCGGGATGTCGTAGTCGATCAGCGTGTCGATCAGCTCGTCCCAGGCCGCGTGCGCCTGGCGCCGGGCCGCGGCACCGTCCACCAAGGCATCCGGTACCACCCGCATCTCGCCCGGGACGGCACCTGTCCCGACACTGACCGCGGGCGCTGCCCGGCGGCGGCTCATACTGCGCCGGCGGCGCAGCACGGCCCGGCGCAACGCCGGCTGTATCAGCAGCAACAGCAGCACTCCGAAGCCGCCGAGCAGCCATAGCGGCCACGTCGGCGCCGGCTGCACGGCCGCACCGCTGGTGTCGTTGGCCCCGTCCGCGGTGTTGCGGGGGTTGGTCGGGCCGCCCGGGCCGGCGCTGCTGGTGGAGTTCGGCAGCACGGGTCCCGGGTCCTGCTGGTTGACGTTGCCGTTGCGGTCGACGTCAGGCGCCCAGGGGGTGCTCACCGGTCCGGAGAGGCCGACGCTCGGCGTGGCGTCGAAGGGGATCCAGCCGTACTGCTCGAAGTAGACCTCGGTCCAGGCGTGCAGGTTCTGGTTGGTCAGCGTGTACGTGTTGCCGTTGCGCCCCTGGCCGCGGGTGAAGCCGAACGCGACCCGGGCCGGGTATCCGGCCTGCCGGACCAGCCAGGCCAGCGCCGCCGCGTACTGCTCGCAGTACCCCGTCTTGTTGGTGAGGAAGTCGACGATCTCGCTGCCGCTGGTACCCGTCTTCGTGGTCACCGCGTACGAGAAGTTGTTCTTCACGGAGAAGTACTCGTACAGCGTCCGTACCACGTCGTACTGGTTGGTCTTCCCGGCGGTCAGCCTGGTGACCAGGTTCTTCACGTAGTCCACCCCCGGCGGGACGCGGGTGAACTGCTGCATGATCGGGTTGGCCGGGGACAGTGGCGGCGCGCTGCGCAGCGCCTCGGTCGAGTACTGGGTCCGCACGTAGTCGAACCGGTAGCTCTTCACCTTGGTCGACGTGGAGCGGGTGGAGTAGACCAGCTGGCCGGACTGGTCGTAGAGCCAGTTGCGGTCCATCTTGGACATTGCCTTGAGCTGGGTGTAGATCGGCAGGTACCCCATGTCGAAGGAGACGATGCGGATGCTCGCCGAGTAGCTGGCCTGGCTGACCCCGGGCAGGTCGAGGACCGGGTCGGGCACTCCGTTGGCCACGGCGCGACCGGCGGCCGGGCTGCGGGTGTGGAATCCGGACGTGGTGAGCTGGTCGGCCAACCCGAACCGCAGGTAATACGGCGATGGATCGTTGGTGGTCACCTTGATCATGTCGATCGACCTGTTCTGGTTCAGGTGCCCCGACAGGAGCGAGAACAGGTTGACCGACCCGCCCGGCCGGCCGGAGCCGGTACCGATGCCGCTGCCGTCCCCGACCGTCCCGAACCGGTCGAGCAGGCCGCTGGTCATACCGGGCACGGCCAGCGGTACCGCGATGGCCAGCACCACCCCGACCACCGCGAGGCGCCGCCCGGCGGCGGCCAGCGGCGACGGCTCCCACAGGTCGACGTCGCGCCCGTCGCCGGTGAAGCGCCGGCCGAACCGGCGCACCCGGTCGACATTGTCGCTGGCCAGCAACCACAGGAAACCGGTGGCACCGATGACGAAGGGGATGAACGAGACGCTGTCCTCGTGCACGATGACCGGGATCGAGTAGAGCGGGAGCATCGGCATGCCGGCGAGGGCCGGCTGGCGCAGCCCGACCGCGAACAGGTCCACCAGGATGGCCACGCTGCCCACGCCCAGCGTGATGAGGAACAGCAACCCGTCCCGGTCGGGTACGGGGATGCCGAGGTTGCGGATGTCGCTGGTGGCCTGGGTCATCAGGTCGCCGAAGTGCCGCAGGGTGGCGCCGGTCGGGATCAGCCCGGCGAACGCGTGGCTGCCGAACAGCAGGGTGATGAGCATGGTCAGCGCGGCGACCATCGCCAGTCCCTGCGCCCAGACCGGTGCCCGCAGCGACCGGGCGAGCAGCGCGCTGCCGCACACCGCGACGACCGCGAGCAGGCAGTCGATCAGCCAGGTCCAGCTCTGGAAGATGGTGGCCATCGGCGCGGTGGCCAGCAGCGTCGCCGCCGCCGCGACGAGCGTGACGTGCCGGCGCTGGTTCATCGCTGGCTCCCCGTGGTGTTCGTGGTGACCGTCTCGGCCATGGCGGCGCGCCAGGCGAAGCCCTGGGAGCCGCGGGCCAGTTGAGGCCAGAGCGCCGGCAGCTTGTCGCCGTGCGACACGCCCACCACCCGCCAGCCCGAGCGCATCAGCGCGAGGGCCGCGGTCGCGTGTGCCCGGTCGGCCTCCTCGCGGGCGGTGGTCGACAGGTTGAGCCAGGTCGTGCTGTCCACGAGCAGCGCCACGCAGGTGGCGTTGGCCGCGCGCAGCGCGCTGAGCAGCTCCGCCTCGGGCAGGGTCAGCAGGCCGAACACCGCGATCATGAGTCCGCTGTCGGCGCGGTGCCGCACCCGCTCCACCATGGTGGCGACGTCGCCCTGCCGCTGCGGCTTGACCTCCGCCAGGTAGTCGAGGATGGCGCCGTCGCCCTCGGACTCGGTGGCTTCGATGTCGGTACTCCCGTCACCGGCCAGGCGCAGCTTGTACCCGTTGTGCCGCAGGTGGCTCGCGGCACTGGCGATCGCCGACACCGCCCACTCGAAGCTGGCCGTCGGCCCCTCGCCCCGGTGCGCGTCGGCGCGGGTGTCGAGGACCAGGGTGGCCCGGCTGTCCCAGGGCTGCTCCTCGCGCCGGACCATCAGCTCGCCCACCCGGGCCGTCGAGCGCCAGTGCACCCGCCGCAGGTCGTCGCCGTGCCGGTACTCGCGGGTGGCCGCGTCGTCCTCGCCGTGTACCGCGACCGAACGGGCCCGCGAGTCCCCGGTGCCGGAGTACTCGCCGGTCAGCCGCAGCGTCGGCAGCGCCACCACCTGCGGGATGACCGTCAGGTGGTCGACGGAGGGGAAGGCGCGGTTCAGCTCGCACAGGCCGAACGGATCGGTCAGGCGTACCACCAGCGGGCCGACCTCGTACCGGCCGCGCACCTCCGCGCGCACCGTGTAGGCCACCGAACTGGCCTGGTGCCGGCCCAGCCGCTCCAGCACCAGCCGGGGCCGGCTGCCCAGCGCGTAGGGCAGGCGGTCCTCGAGCAGCAGGGTGCCGGTGGGCAGTCCGGAGAGGTTCTGCAGCCGCAGGATCACCCGGGCGCTGGCCCCCACCGGTGTCCGGTGCGGCTCCAGCGTCCGGCCGCAGGCCAGCTTGTACCGGGTCCGGCCGACGTACCAGGCGGCCAGGGCGGGCAGCGCACCGAGCAGGATGGCCAGGCGCAGCAGGTCCTTCTCGCCGAGGACGACCGCGACCAGTGCGACCGCCACGGCGGCGGCCAGGAACGACTTGCCGCGCGTGGTCAGCCCGCGCAGCCCTTCACGCACGGCTAGCGCCTCCGGTCATACGGGTTGCGGACCTCGGGGCCGGGGGCCGGTCCATTCCCGGAACGCGTGTCATAGGGGGAGCGGCGCCGGTCGGTCGGCAGCGGCAGGCGGTGCACCAGGTCGGCGACGATCAGGTCGGTGGTGCGCCGGCTCAGCTGCGCCTCGGCGGTCGGGATGATCCGGTGGGCCAGCACGGGTACCGCCAGCGCCTGCAGGTCGTCGGGGAGCACGTAGTCCCGGCCTTCCAGCGCGGCGACCGCCCGCGCGGTGCGCAGGAGTTGCAGGGTCGCCCGCGGCGAGGCACCCAGGCGCAGGTCGGGCGACTCGCGGGTGGCGTTGACGAGGTTGACCGCGTACTGCTTGACCGCCTCGGCGACGTGCACGTCGCGCACCGTGGCGATCAGCGTGCGTACCACCGCCGCGTCGCAGACCGGGCGCAGGTTGTAGATGGGGTCCTCGCCACCGTGCACCTCGAGCATGGCCAGCTCCGCGCCCGCGTCCGGGTATCCCATGGCGATGCGCGCGGTGAACCGGTCGCGCTGCGCCTCGGGCAGCGGGTACGTGCCCTCCATCTCGATGGGGTTCTGGGTGGCCACGACCATGAACGGCATCTGCAGCGGGTACGTCACGCCGTCGACGGTGACCTGACGCTCCTCCATGCACTCCAGCAGCGCGGACTGCGTCTTGGGGGAGGCCCGGTTGATCTCGTCGCCGACGACGATGTTCGCGAAGACCGCGCCGGGCTTGAACTCGAAGTCGCGGGTCTCCTGGTTGTAGACGCTCACCCCGGTGACGTCGCTGGGCAGCAGGTCGGGGGTGAACTGGATGCGCCGGACGGTGCAGTCGATGGATCTCGCGAGGGCCTTGGCGAGCTTCGTCTTGCCGACACCGGGTACGTCCTCGATGAGCAGGTGTCCCTCGGCGAGCAGGACGGCGAGGGCGAGGCGTACGGTCGCCTTCTTGCCTTCGATGACCTGCTCGATGTTGTGGACGATGCCCTCGGTCGCGGCGGCGAACTCCGGTGCCGGCATCGGTCCGTCGAGTTCACCCGTCGTGCGTTGGATGGTCACTGGCCTCCTCCTCGTATCCCTCGACCAGCCGGTCCTGCGCTGCGGCGGGCCGACAGGGCTCGGGGGAGGACAGACAGCGACCTCCCCGGTAGGACCACCTGCATCTTCTCAGGCTAGCCGGGTTTGCGACGTCCGCGAGTCAGCCAAATTGTCCATGTGGAGCGGATACATACATGTTTTTAAGATCATGACGTTCCGCGTGCGCCGCAACCTTTTCGTTATCTTACTGAGCCGGCGCACGCGCGGCTCGCCCTGGTGGCCTTACAGATCGGCGAACCGGCCGATCGTCGCGATGAGCGCCAGCACCAGCAACGCCACGGGTGCCCCGATCTCGTTGGGCGTGGTCTCCTTGCGCCGCACGTGCGTGACGATCGCGCCGATCATGACGATGACCAGGCCGGCCGCGGCCAGCGGCGTGAGTACCTTGGCGATCCCGGTGGCCCACGGCAGGATCAGGCCGAGCACGGCGACCAGCTCGACCGCGCCGATCGCCTTGACCCCGTTTGCGGAATAGTCCTCCACAAATCCCATTCGGGGCTGGAGTTTCTCCTTGGGTTGGGCAACCTTCATCCCCCCCGCCCAGAGGAATGCCACGGCCAGCAGCACCTGCACGATCCATAGAAAGATATTCATGGTTGTCCTCCATTGTTTAGGTTTCAAATAGTCGAAGAGTACTCATCCAGGCGGGTGCGTCAACACCGCGGCAACCCGGTGGGGGGTCTGCCCGGGTTCGGGGTACACTGCCGGCATGACCCGGGCCTTCCGGCTTCTTAGCGGGCCGTGCTGACGCCAGGACGCGCGCACAGCACGGCGACCCCTCCTGCGCGAGGGGTCTTTTCGTGTCCGTAGCCAAGAAGCCGAACACAAGGCAGGACCAAGGTGGAGACGATGACTGAGGCAGCGCAGGTCCCGGCGGATGTGCCGCCCTTCCGGTACACGGCGCGGCTGGCCAACGAGATCGAGCTGCGCTGGCAGGACCGCTGGGATGTGGAGGGCACCTTCCACGCGCCCAATCCGGTGGGACCGCTGGCCGATCCCGGCCACCCGCGCGCGGACGCCGAGAAGCTGTACATCGCCGACATGTTTCCCTACCCCTCCGGTGCCGGGCTGCACGTCGGGCACCCGCTGGGTTACATCGGCACCGACTGCTTCAGCCGGTACCAGCGGATGCTGGGGCACAACGTGCTGCACCCGATGGCCTTCGACGCGTTCGGCCTGCCCGCCGAGCAGTACGCCGTGCAGACCGGTACCCACCCGCGGACCACCACCGAGGCCAATGTGGAGCGCTACCGCACGCAGCTGCGCCGGCTGGGCCTGGCATACGACAACCGGCGCTCGTTCGCCACGACCGACACCGGGTACTACCGCTGGACGCAGTGGATCTTCCTGCAGATCTTCAACTCCTGGTACGACCCGCAGGAGCGCCGGGCCCGGCCGATCGATGACCTGGTGGCCTCGTTCGAGTCCGGCCGGCGCGCCACGCCCGACGGCCGGCCCTGGGCACAGCTGTCCGATGTGGAGCGCCGGCGGATCGTCAACGAACACCGCCTGGCCTACGTCTCCGAGGCGCCGGTGAACTGGTGCCCGGGCCTGGGCACCGTGCTGGCCAACGAGGAGGTGACCCCCGAGGGACGCTCCGAGCGGGGCAACTTCCCGGTGTTCAAGCGCAGCCTGAAGCAGTGGATGATGCGCATCACCGCCTACGGTGACCGGCTGCTGGCGGACCTGGACCACCTGGACTGGCCCGAGTCCATCAAGGCCATGCAGCGCAACTGGATCGGCCGCTCGACCGGCGCGCACATCGACTTCCCGACCGACGTGTCCCCGCTGCGGGTCTTCACGACCCGGCCGGACACGCTGTTCGGCGCGACGTACATGGTGATGGCGCCGGAGCACGAGATGGTCGACGCGCTGGTGCCGGCGGCCTGGCCGCAGCGGACCCGGCCGGCGTGGACCGGCGGGCACGCCAGCCCGGCCGAGGCGGTCGCCGCGTACCGCAAGTTCGCCGCGGCCAAGAGCGAGGCGGAGCGCACCGCGCCGGAGCGCGACAAGACCGGCGTCTTCATCGGCGCTTATGCCACCAACCCGGCCAACGACGCCCGCATCCCCATCTTCATCGCCGACTACGTGCTGGCCGGCTACGGCACCGGGGCCATCATGGCGGTGCCGGGCCAGGACGAGCGCGACTGGGAGTTCGCGGAGGTCTTCGAGCTGCCCATCATCCGCACCGTGCAGCCGCCCGCGGACTTCACGGGCAAGGCGTACACCGGCGAGGGGCCGGCGATCGCCTCAGGATTCCTGGCTGGGCTGTCCATTGTGGACGCCAAGCGGGAAATGATCGCGTGGCTGGAGGAGCACGGGTACGGGCAGGGCGCGGTCACCTACCGGCTGCGGGACTGGCTGTTCAGCCGGCAGCGGTACTGGGGCGAGCCGTTCCCCGTGGTGTACGACGAGACCGGGCTGCCGGTCGGGCTGCCCGAGTCGATGCTGCCGGTCGAGCTGCCCGAGGTGGACGACTTCTCGCCCAAGACGTTCGACCCGCAGGACGCGGACTCGATGCCGGAGACACCGCTGTCGCGTGCCCGTGACTGGGTCGAGGTGGAGCTGGACCTGGGCGACGGGCCCAAGCGCTACACGCGGGAGACCAACGTGATGCCGCAGTGGGCCGGCTCCTGCTGGTACGAGCTGCGCTACCTGGACCCGACGAACGACAAGTCCTTTGTGGACCCGGAAAACGAGCGGTACTGGATGGGGCCGCGCTCCACATCGGACTGTGGCGGCGTGGACCTGTACGTGGGCGGTGCCGAGCACGGCGTGCTGCACCTGCTGTACGCGCGCTTCTGGCACAAGGTGTTGTTCGACCTGGGTCACCTGTCGTCGTTCGAGCCGTTCCGCAGGCTGTTCAACCAGGGGTACATCCAGGCGTACGCGTACACCGACGCGCGCGGCACGTACGTGCCGGCCGAGGAGGTCGTCGAGCGGGACGGCCGGTACTTCTACGGCGAGACGCCGGTGCGCCGCGAGTACGGCAAGATGGGCAAGTCGCTGCGCAACGTGGTGACCCCCGACGAGATGTGCGCCCAGTACGGTGCCGACACGTTCCGCGTCTACGAGATGTCGATGGGCCCGCTGGACGTGTCCCGCCCGTGGGAGACCCGCGCGGTGGTCGGCGCGCAGCGCTTCCTGCAGCGGGTCTGGCGCGCGGTGGTGGACGAGGAGACCGGCGAGAGCCGGGTGGTGGACGCGCCGGTCGACGAGCAGACCCGGCGGCTGCTGCACCGCGTCATCGACGGGGTGCGTAACGACCTGGACGGCATCCGGTTCAACACCGCGGTCGCGAAGCTGATCGAACTGACCAACCGGCTGACCGCGGTGGCCGGCGGGGGCACCCCGCGCGAGGTGGTCGAGCCGCTGGTGCTGATGGTGTCGCCGTTCGCCCCGCACCTGGCCGAGGAGCTGTGGCGGCGGCTGGGCCACACCGGCTCGCTGGCCTACGAGCCGTTCCCGGCCGCCGACCCGGCCCTGCTGGTCGCCGAGTCGGTCACCTACCCCGTGCAGGTCAACGGGAAGGTGCGCGGGCGGGTGGACGTGCCGGCGGACGCCGCCGAGGAGGCGGTACGCGAGGCAGCCCTGGCCGCGGTCGCCGACCAGTTGGCCGGCAAGGCACCCCGGAAGGTGATCGTGGTACCCGGGCGGATGGTCAGCGTCGTCCTCTGAGACCCGTCACCTGGCCGCGGCGGCCAGGCGCTCGCCGCGCAGTCGGTTGGCCCAGCTGTCGTCGATCGGGTCGAGCAGGTCGATGCCGGTGGCCCAGCGCAGCAGCAGGTCGGCCAGCAGGGGATTGCGGGACAGCGCCGGGCCGTGCGAGTACGTGCCCAGCACGCTGCCCTGCCAGGCCCCTTCGGTCGCGCCGTCGTTGCCGGTGCCGGTGGTGACCTTGGCCAGCGGTCGCGCCTGCGGCCCGAGATGCGTGCGGCCGCCGTGGTTCTCGAAGCCGGTCAGCGTGGGCAGGCCCAGCTCCAGGTCGACCTCGCCGGCCAGCTCGCCGACCGCCCGGGTCGGCCCCCGGTCCGAGGCGAGGTCGAGCAGGCCCAGGCCGGGGCACTGCTGCCCCTTGGCGTAGAAGGAGTGGCCGAGCAGCTGGTACCCCGCGCACACCGCGAAAACCACGGCCCGCCGGTCCACCGCGCGGGCCAGCCCGCCGTCGGTCGAAAGCCGCTGCGCGGCCAGCGCCTGCGGCCCGTCCTCGCCACCGCCCAGCAGGTAGATGTCGGCGTCGACGGGTACCGGCTGGTCCGAGCGCACCTCGACGGTCTCGGTGGCCATCCCGCGCAGGCCGGCCCGGCGCGCCAGGATCAGCAGGTTACCGCGGTCGCCATAGGTGGACAGCAGGTCGGGGTAGACCCAGACGATCCGCAGGCGGGACCCGGTTGCCGCGCTCGATTCAGTTGACACGGTCCAGCTCCGCTCGGATGTCCTGGAAGGCGGTGTAGTTGGCGATGACCTCCAGGCGACCCTCGGGTACCGAGGCGACCGCGTCCCGGAAGCTCCGCACGTGGGTGAACGGCACCTCGTTGATCTCCAGCCGGACGGCGAGGTCGTAGGCGCGGTCGCCGGTGATGAGCACCTGGCGCCCGCGCAGTGGGGCGAAGTCCACGTCGAACAGCCAGGAGGTGTCCAGCCCGTCGGGATCGCGCGCGTTGATCGACAGGAGCGTCGGCGCCTCGTCGGCCATGTCGAACGCCTCCAGCCAGCCCGCGGGGTTCTTCGCCAGCAGCAGCCGGATCGCCCGCCCGTCGCGCTCGACCTGCGCGTACCGGCCCGCGATCGAGGTCACCTCGGCCAGCCGCGGCAGCGCGTCGGTCGGGGCCACCCCGAACTGCGCGGCCACCGCGAGCGCGGTCGCCGCGTTGGCGCGGTTCACCCGGCCCGGCAGCCGCAGCTTCACCTGGTGCCGCCCGCCCGCCGGGTCCAGCACCGACTCACCGTCCAGCGTCCACTGTGGAGTAGGCCGGCGCAGGTCGCAGTTGGTGCAGTGCCAGTCCATCGACGGGGCACCGCCGCCGCTGTCCAGGGACGGCTCGCCGGCCTCGCCCTCGCCGGCCCGGTCGATCGCGCCGCCGCACTCCGGGCACACCCACGAGTCGTCGTGCCATCGCTGCCCGGCCGCGACCCAGGTGACCCGCGGGCTGACCCGGGCCGCCCAGGTGACCATCGGGTCGTCCGCGTTGGCCACCACGGGTACCGGATGCGCGCGCAGGGTATCCCGCCACAGCTGCGCCATCATCGCCACTTCCTTGGCCCGGTCGAGCTGGTCGCGGCTCAGGTTGAGCAGCGCGACCACCCGCGGGTGGGTGGCCGCGAGGACCTGCGGCAGGTAGTGCTCGTCGACCTCCAGCACGGCGTACGGCGTCTGGCCGGCCTTGGCCAGCGCCGAGGTGTGCCCGGTCGGCATGTTGGCGCCCAGGGAGTTGGTGGCCACCGGGCCGAGCACGCCCAGCGCCGCCGTGGTCAGCCGGGTGGTGGTGGTTTTCCCATTGGTACCGGAAACCAGCGCGATCTCGCGACCCTCGGCGAGGTGCGCGAGCAGGTCCGGGTCGATGATGAGGCCGACCCGCCCGCCGATCACGGAGCCGTCCCCGCGCCCGGAGACCCGGGACAGCGCCGCGACACCTCGCGATGCCGACGCCGCGAGCTTGGCCCGCAGCGGCTTCCTCGTCGTCACCGGGCAAGGTTATCGGATGCCGGTACGGGCCTACGATGGCGCCGTGGAGGCGGTCGTCGACGCGCTGCTGCGGTCACCGGAGCCAGCCGTGCGCTGGAAGGTACGCACGCGGGTGCTCGACCAGCCGGCGGACGGCCGCGAGATCCTCGCGCTGCGCCAACAGATCCGGGAGTCCCCGCGGGTACGGGCGCTGCTCGCCGGCGCGCGGGGGCAGCCCTCGGCGCGCGTGTACGACAAGTGGCGCGGCGCGCACTGGGCCCTCGCCGCCCTGGCCGACCTCGGGTACCCGCCCGGCGACTCCGACCTGTACCCGCTGCGCGACGCGGTCCAGGCCCGGTGGTTGAGCACCCGGCCGCCGCTCGTCGCGGGCCGGTACCGGCGGTGCGGGTCACAGCAGGGCAACGCGCTGTGGTACCTGACCGTGCTGGGGCTGGCCGACGAGCATACCGGCGACCTCGCCGAGCGCCTGCTGCACTGGCAGTGGCCCGACGGTGGCTGGAACTGCGACCGCCGGCCGGCGGCGGTGAAGTCCTCGTTCTTCGAGACGCTGCTGCCCATGCGGGGCCTGGCGGCACACGCCGACGCGACCGGTGACGTGGCGGCGCGCGCGGGTGCGTACCGGGCCGCGGAGGTCTTCCTCGGCCGGCACCTGCTCTACCGGGCCGGTACGGCGGAACTGATCCGGCACGAGTTCGGGTTGCTGCACTACCCGCTGTACTGGTACTACGACGTGCTCGCCGGCCTCAAGGGCATGGCCCAGCTCGATCTGCTCGGCGACCCGCGCTGCGCGGCAGCCCTGGACCTGCTGGAGTCGCTCCGCACGGCGGACGGGTGGCCGGCGCACCGCCGGTACTACAGCGCGTCGGCGACGGCCGGGCGGCACCAGGACCACGTCGACTGGGGCGGCGCCGGCATCCGGCGGGCCAACGAGTGGGTGACCGCCGACGCGCTGGCCGTGCTGCACGCGGCCGGCCGCGGCTAACCGACATGGACACCGGCGAGGAAGCCGGTGATGAGACCGGCCAGCCGCTCGGGCCGCTCGGCGACCATCAGGTACCCGGGACCGCATGTCTGACGGTTCCTTCCTTGCGCAGCCGGTCGCGGATGGAGCCGGGTACCACGCCGCCCTGCGGATGGCGGGCCAGCTTGCCGCGGGTGACCAGGTCGTGTACGCCCTGGCGGGTGATGCCGAGCATGGCGCCGGCCACCGGGTAGGGCACCGACTCGGCGGTGGGGTGCCCGACCCGCCGGGCCACCACCTGTCCCATCGGGGTGCGCCACCAGTCGACGGGTGGGTCGAACGGACGGTCGCCGTCGCCGGGGAACAGGGTCGACACCACCCGGATCATCGTGGCGACCGCGGTGTGGTCGTGGCCGTCGAGCATCTGGCGGGCCCAGTCGCCGGCCCGCGCGTGGACCAGGGTCCGCAGCCTTTGGACGGCGTCGTCGCCGTCGAGCAGGATTT
Organism: Micromonosporaceae bacterium; assembly: GCA_039649115.1. Lineage (GTDB taxonomy): Bacteria > Actinomycetota > Actinomycetes > Mycobacteriales > Micromonosporaceae > DATEJJ01. The sequence continues at coordinate 24,431 of JBBWZQ010000276.1, forward strand.
CCAGCGGGTCGAGCAGCCGGATGTCGACCATCCGCACGAGCTGGTCCACGAGCTGGGTGTGGCTGGGGAACACCGGCCAACCTCCTTACTTGCCGTCTCGGTGAGGAGATCTTGGCGGCGGAGGCACCGGATCTGGTGCGTTTCGCGCCAAGAATCGCTGTCGGGCCTCGGGATCGGCCGGCTTTGTGGCGATCCCGAGCGGACCGACGTGATCAGGGTGAGTGGGTGGCGTTGAGGGCGGCTCGGGCGCTGGTGTGGAAGTGGCACGGGTACGGGGTGCCGCGGCAGGTCCGGCAACCCGGCGGGTCGTTCCCGTCCGACCGGTGCCGGTGCAGCAGCCGGTTCCATTCCTCGATCTGCTCGTCGGTCGGCGACGTGTACGCGAAGCGCTGCCGGTACCGCGCCTCGATGTCCTCCGGGCTCGGTGCCGCCCCGGGTACCCGCGGCGGTGGATGGCGCGCCGCCTCCCGTACCAGCCGTGCCAGGTTCCCCGCAGAGCCGGCTCGCGATAGCATTCTCACCATAGGCATAGACGTATCGTCGTCCGTTCCTATGAAGATCCGCCAGTACGGACACACCGGCCGACCGTTGGCTGACAACGGCTAAATCCCCGGAGGTACTCGCATGGGCTCTCACCTGTTCAGTGACCGTCTCGACGCCCTGCTGCGGCAGCGGCAGATGACCGGACCGCGGCTGGCCGCGGCGACCAGCTACAGCCGCGGCTACGTCTGGGAGGTGGTATCCGGCCGCAAGCCCGCGGTCGCCGACTTCGCGGCCGCGTGCGACGAAGCGCTGCAGGCGGACGGCGCGCTGGTCGCCGCCCTCGCCGTCCCTGATCCGGCGGGGACCGGTCAGCTCCACCGCCGCCGGCTCCTCGTCGACCTGGGCGTGCTCGGACTCGCCGGGCCGCTGGCCGCGACCGAGGCGGTGCGCCACGGGTTCGGCGCCGCCGTGCACCAGGACGTCAACCTCGACGAGTGGGACGAGATCGCCGACGAGTACGCGCACGCCTACTGCACGACGCCGCCGGCCCGGCTGCTCCCCGACCTGACCGCCCACATCGACGCGCTCGGCCGCCAGATCCCCGCGGCCCACCCGTCGGCCGCCCGGGGCCTGTCCCGGGTCGGCGGGCAGCTTGCCGCGATCATGGCGGTGACGCTGGCCTCCACGGGCGAGCCGCGGCGCGCGAAGCGGTGGTGGCGGACGGCCTGTGACGCCGCCGACCGCTCCGGTGACCGGCGCACCCAGGCCTGGGTCCGGGGTTGGGAGGTGGTCGACGGGCTGTACGAGGCGCGGCCGGTACCGGAGATTCTCGACCGGGCGGCAGAGGCGACCGCGCTGGTCAAGGACGCGCCGGTGTGCGCCGGTACCGCGCAGGTGTACTCCGGGCTGGCGCAGACGCTGGCCGTCGCCGGGCGCCGCGACGAGGCGCTGCGGGCGCTGGCCCGGGTCGCCGACCTCACCGAGCAGATGCCGGCCGACGTCAGCGCCGACGACGAGTCGCTGCTCGGCTGGCCGGAGGTGCGGCTGCGGCACACGGAGTCCTATGTGCACACCTGGCTGGGCAACGGCAACGCGGCCTTCGCGGCGCAGGAGCAGGCGCTGCGGCTGTACCGGCCGGCGCTGCCGCCCCGGCAGCCGACGCAGGTGAAGCTGCACCGGGCCGGCTGCATGCTGCGCGACGGGGACGTGTCCGGTGGCCTGGCCTACGCCAACACGGTGCTCGACGAGCTGCCGGCCGAGCACCACAACGACCACGTCTACGCCATCGGGCGCCTCGCCGTGGCGTTCGTCCCCGAGCGGGAACACGGCCGGCGAGCGGCGGTGGAGCTGCGGGAGCGCCTGGCGTCAGCGCCCACGGTCGCCTGAGCGGAGGCGGGGCGGGGCCGGGACGGGGGTTGCTAGCCTCGGTCGGCGATGGATCCGCGCGCCGTGCTGACCGCGCTCGCCGACCTGGCTCCGGCCGGTGGCGAGCGGATCCTCGACGTGACCCGGGGCGGCCAGAGCCTGGCCTGGCTGACCCGTCCCGACACCGCACCCCGGGCCAAGGCCTTCGACCGGCTGGCGGCGCTCGACGCACTGCACCGTGAGGAGCGCCTGCACCCGAGGTCGGCGCGGTGGTCGCGACGGTACGCAAGCTGGCGGCGTCCGGCGCGGCCGGCATCGGGGTGCTGAGCCCGTTCCGTGCCCAGGCCGAGGCGCTGGAGGCGGCCGGCGCCGCTTCGTCGGCGATCCGAACCTGTTCAACGTGCTCATTACCCGTGCCCGCCGGCGCATGGTGCTGGTGACCTCGCTCGGCGGGCAGGTCAACGGGGTGGTCGGCGAGTACCTGTCGTACAGCGAGCGGCCGCCCGAGATCCCGGCCGCCGGGGCGGGGGCGGCCCCGTGGGCGGGGCGGCTCGCCGAGGAGCTGGCCCGCTCGGGCTGGCCGGTCCGCCTCGGCTACCCCGTGGGGCCCTGGCTGGTGGACGTCTGCGCCGGTACCGGCGCCGGCGCGGTCGGGCTGATCTGCGCCGTGCACCCGGACGGCGTCGAGGCGCACCTGCGCCGGCAGCGTGCCCTCGCCCGGGCCGGCTGGCATCTGGTCGACGCGTACCCGAGCCGGTGGGCGGGCAACCCGGTCGAGGCGGCTCTCGCGCTCGCCTCCACTTTCCCCCACTGACGCTGCCAGCCGGGAGGTTATGTCCCGGTTTTCGCAACACGTTCCGTGCTGTCCGATGTCAGACGCGGCTTACGGGCGTGCCACCCTCCACTCGCCGCCACCGTCCGTGAGCTGCCCCTTTGCGCAGTCCACTGCGGACGGGACCGGAGGTTTCCGATTGACGGTGGAGGGAAGTGGAGTACAGTGGGGCGCAGTGGCAGGGCCGGGAGGCTCGGCCCGTGCCCGGGGGGTCGGGAGTGCAGGGGGGTGGGCCGCGATGTTTCTCGGCACCCATACCCCGCGCCTCGACGAGAAGGGCCGGCTGATCCTCCCCGCGAAATTCCGGGAAGAGCTGGCGGGAGGTGTCGTGGTCACCAAAGGACAGGAGCGCTGTCTGTACGTGTTCCCGACGGCCGAGTTCCAGCGCATCGCCGGACAGCTGCGGGAAACACCCATGACCCACAAGGCCGCCCGCGCGTACAGCCGGGTGTTCTTCGCCAGCGCACACGACGAGGTGCCCGACAAGCAGGGCCGGGTGATCATCCCGGGACACCTGCGGGAGTATGCCGGGCTGGACCGCGAACTCGTGGTGATCGGGGCGAGCAGCCGCGTGGAGATCTGGGACAAACAGTCCTGGGACAGCTACCTCGCCGAGAGCGAAGAGGACTTCGCCGGCATCGAGGAGGGGGTGCTGCCCGGCGGCCTGTAAAGGCGTAAGGGTCGCAACACCCGCCGCCGTACCGTCCGATCTCCAGCCGCTCGCGATTCTGGCGTCCCTTCCCCGGCGCCAGATTGGTGGAGCGGATGGGGATCAGACGGCACGGCGGCGAACACACGGACCAGGAACCCCGAAGCCGCGAACTTCCGGGGGGCCGAACCTGGTTGCCGGAGGGGGTCCACGATGCGGGCGAAGCACACTCCCGTGCTGCTCGAGCGGTGTCTCGAGCTGCTCGCTCCAGCCCTGTCCGCACCCGGACGGGCCGGCCGGGACGCGGTGTACGTGGACGCCACGCTGGGACTGGGTGGGCACGCCGAGGCGGTGCTGCGCGCCCACGACCGGCTGGTGCTGGTCGGGCTGGACCGGGACCCGCGGGCGCTCGCCGCGGCGGGTGACCGGCTGGCCGGGTTCGCCGACCGCACCCACCTGGTGCACGCGGTGTACGACGAGCTGCCCGAGGTGCTCGACGGTCTCGGGTACGGGGAGATCGACGGGGTGCTGTTCGACCTCGGTGTCTCCTCGATGCAGCTCGACGAGGCGGCGCGCGGGTTCGCGTACGCGCAGGACGCGCCGCTGGACATGCGCATGGACCAGAGCCGGGGCAGCACCGCGGAGCAGGTCGTCAACGAGTACGACGCGGGCGCTCTGGCGCGGGTCCTGCGCGTGTACGGGGAGGAGCGGTTCGCGTCCCGGATCACCGCCGCCATCGTGCGGGAGCGGGCCCGGGGCCGGATCACCTCCAGCGCGCGCCTGGCGGAGCTGGTCCGCGACGCGATACCGGCGGCTACCCGGCGCACCGGCGGGCACCCGGCGAAGCGCACGTTCCAGGCGCTGCGCATCGAGGTGAACGGGGAGCTCGACGCGCTGTCGTCGGCGCTGCCGGCGGCGCTGGACCGGCTGGCGATCGGCGGCCGGATGGTGGTGCTGTCCTACCACTCGCTGGAGGACCGGATCGCCAAGCGGGCCCTGGCGCAGCGGGCGCACAGCAGCGCACCGGCCGACATGCCGGTCGAGCCGCCCGGCAGCGGCCCGACGCTGCGGCTGCTTACCCGCGGGGGGGAGCAGCCCGGCGAGGCCGAACTGGCGGCCAACCCGCGCGCGGCCTCGGTTCGGCTGCGCGCGGGGGAACGGATGGACCCGCACGCCGGTGGGGGCCGGCGGGCACGAGTCAAGGCGCTGCACCAACCCAGGGGCAGGGCTCACCAGGGGAACCCGGCGCCACCCGCGCCGGAAGACCCGGAAGAAGAGGGGGAGGGCTGATGACGGACGCCGCGATGTCTCGTCGCCCGAAGAACACAACCACCATGCGGGAGTACGGTTCGGCGGGCGCGAACGCACTTGTTCCTGAGCGGGTACCGGCGGATCAGCCGTCCCGGCCGCCGTTGCGGGCCGCGCCGCCGGTGCCGGTGTCGGCGCCGCGCGCGCCGTTCGTGGCGCTGGTGCTGGTCGTGGTCGTCGCCGGTGTGCTCGGCATCCTGGTGCTGAACACGAAGATCAACGAGAACGCCTTCCGGCTGTCCTACCTGCAGTCCAGGCAGGCCAACCTGGACCAGCAGGAGCAGCAGCTCAACGCGCAGCTGGCCAGCCAGGAGGCGCCGAACAACCTGGCCGCCGAGGCGGCGAAGCTGGGCCTGGTACCGGCCGGCACGCCGGCGTTCATCCGGCTGCCGGACGGCCGGGTGCTCGGGGTACCGCAGCCGGCCACCTCGCCGCCGAGCGTGACCAGCCAGCACGCGCCCGCTTCGCCGAGCGCTGGGCACTGACGGTGGCGCCGCGCAAGCCGCCCGCCGACGCGAGCGTGGTACCGCTGCGCTCGCGCTCGGCCGGCGGCCTGGCCGACGCGCGCCGGTACACGCCCCGGGGGCGTACGGTGCGCGAGGCGACGCAGTCGCGGGACCCGTTCCGGCCGGCGCTGGAGCTGGTGGACACGCATCCCGCTGCCCCGGCGCCGGGGCAGCGGGAGTCTCCGCGGGAATCTCCGCGGGAGTCTCCGCGCGGACCCGCCGGCTCTCCGCGCCAACCCGCCGGCTCTCCGCGCCAACCCGCCGGCTCTCCGCGCCAGCCCGCCGGCTCTCCGCGCCAGCCCGCCGGCTCTCCGCGCCAGCCCGCCGGCTCTCCGCGCCAGCCCGCCGGCTCTCCGCGCCGCCCCGGAAGCTCTCCGGGGAAGCCGGCCACCGAGCCGGCGGCCCCGCCCCGGCCGGCGAAGAAGAGCCCACCCCGCCCGGGCCGCGGCGGCACCGGTCGCCCCACCCCGAGTCCCCGCAAGGCGCGACCCACGCCGCGCCGGCCCGTGCCTGATCCGCACGGGAGGAGCGGCTCGCGCCGCCCGGTCAAACGGCGCCGGCCGCCCCGGCTGGCCGAGCCGCTGCGCCGGCTGCGCCTGGGCACCGTCATCATGCTCGTGCTGTTCCTTGTCGTCGCCGGCCGCCTGGTCACGCTGCAGCTGACCGACGCCCGGGCGTACGCGCGGCAGG
>JBBWZQ010000180.1:0-20350 GCA_039649115.1 Micromonosporaceae bacterium
CGTAGGCGGGATCGCCGGCCGTGAGCCCGTACCGGTGCCGGTAGGAGTGGATGACCGTGTCAACGAAGTCGGGGGTGTCGAAAGAGGCTGCCGTCGCCTCGAACGTCGCGTCGGAGAACGACCACCGTGGCGACCATTCGTTCCAGAGCTGCCGCGTCAGCTCGCGCCGGTACCGGGTGAGTCCGGCGCGTCCGCGTTCGCTGTGGAAATACCACTGGTACCAGTTCCGGGCCTCGTCAGCCGGAGACTCCGGGGTCGCGGCCATCACGGCGATGTCATGCACGTTGTAGCCGCCGACCGTGACCAGCCCCGAGACGAGCTGCGGCCAGAGCATCGCCGCCACGCACGCGGCCCGCCCGCCCCAGTCGAAGCCCGCCACGATCGGCCGGGTAAGGCCAAGCCCTTCGATCAACTCGCGCAGATCGCCCGCGAGCGCGGCTTGCTGCCCGGAGCGCATGACCACCGCATCCCGATACCGGCTGGAACCGTAGCCGCGAAGATACGGCACGATCACATGCGCGCCGTCGCCCGCGATCAGGTCGGCGACACCATCGAAACAGCGCGGGTCATACGGAAAACCGTGCAGAAGCACGACCGGCCATCCCGCCGGATCGCCCCGCTGCTCGTAGCCGATCTCCACCCTGCTGCCGATGGTCGAGCCATGCTCCGCCGCCACGTCTCGCATCGTACGGGCAACCCCTGACGTCACCTCCGCCAACAGCGCACGCCGCGTCCGGGATCGGCAACCAGCCAGTGGGGCGGGGCGGTCGGTGCGGGTGGGGCGGCGTTGCCACCACATCCGGTATCCCAGACGACCACGCAGAGCGGCCCGACCGCGAGCGCGGCGAGCAGGATCTGGTTGACCGGGCCGAACAGGTAGCCCATGTGCGCCCGGACGCCGAGCTTGCTCAGCTGTGCCAGCAGCGGCCAGCCCGGGAAGCCGCTGCGGGCGGTCACGGTACCTGACCGGGGATCGACCACCACGGCGTCGAGGTGGACCGGCCAGGTGGTGTCGACTGGGTGACCACCCACCCGGTGGGCCGCGTTGGTGGGCGCGGTGACCTCGACCTGGCCGGCCAGCCCGGCGGCGCGGGCGACGCCGACCACCCGGTCCACGGCGCCGGAGCCGGCACCGGTGGCGCCCGTGCCGGGCATGCTGTGGTGACCGGCGCCGGATCCGGCCTCGACGGCCGTGCCGGGCAGCGTCGCGTCCAGCTCGGGGCGTGCGCGCTCAGCGCGGTCAGGGTCTGGTCGAAGTGGCCGCCGGCGAACCTGGACCAGGTCAGCCCGGTGGCCTTGGTGGTCTGGTCGGCGGCGGCTGCGGGGATCACGGTGGCCAGCGATCCGGCCGGGTGCGCCGCGCGGGCCGCCGTCACCCGCAGCGGCATGAGTTGGATGACATCGTTGCGGTTGCCGCCGGTCAGCGATGAGCCCAGCGGGATGCCGTGCGCTTCGCGAAGTCAGCCGACCGGCTGGTCACGGTAGTAACGCCACAGCTCGTAGTTCGGCAGGTCGCTCAGGTCGGCCCCGGGAATCCGGGCCAGGTCGGTGCCGTTGCGGTACCACAGCCCGGCCCAGTGGACGAACAGCGTGGGCGGAGACTCCGGTGACACGACTGCACCGTCACGTATCTCGCCGATCGGCAGGCCGCCCCACCGCTCCACTGCCACGTCGGAAGCGCCGTTTGCCGCCGCGGCGATGTTCAAGCTGGTGTACGGAAGACCTGAGGTGACCATCAGGTAGTTCAGCAGCGGCTGGTCGCAGGTCTCCAGGTACATGTGCGGGGCCAGCTTCTGCGCGGCGGGTAGCCTGCGCTGGACCTCGGCGAACGGCAGGTGCTCCTTGCGGGAGGCCACGAATCCGGTGCCGGCGGCGTAGGCGATCTGCTCCTCGGTCAGCGCGCCGGTCTCGTAGATCGAATCCTCCCACACCAGATGACGGGTACCCGGCGAGTTGGCGTATCCCGTGATGAAGGCGTACTGGTCGAGGTACCTGAAGACGAAGCTCACGTCGTGCAGCACCACGGTGTCGCAGTCGAAGTAGGCGAACTCGTCGAAGGCGCCCTCCCAGGTGGCCAACTTGCGGTACTTCCGCTCGGTCCGCGCCACGCCATGGAAGGTACGGCTGATCTCGTCGCAGGTGTCCAGGAGTTCGCTGTCGGCCCAGATGTCGAAGTCGTACCGGTCCCGCAGGGCGGCGAGGCGGTCGATGTCATCGGCGTACGGGATCAGGCACAGCGGGATGGAGGTGTTGTATCTACGAAAGCTGTTCAGGAAGGCGATCGCGCGGTCCAGAATGAAGTCGTTGGCAATGAAGTAGACCCCTCGTTGCCGGTCCATGGATTCACCGCCTCTACGGCTGTCGACGGGCCACAGGCGTGCAACCCGCAACCCTTGCCGGGCAAAGATACCAGTTCACCGGAGATCCCGGCGGCCGGGGTGAGGTCATTGTTGATACACAATACGTCGTAGCCGGCGCGTGCGGGTGGTAGGCCGGGCTACGACCAACCACCCATCCGCGTTGCGCCGTTCCGGTGATGCAACGCGCTGTTCTCCACAGATAGCCTGGTCCCGGCGGCACGAGAGGTGACGGCACGACACCGCGTCAGCCCGCGTGTCGCGGGCGGCCGTTGCCGATCAGCCGGGCGGCGCTGGCCTTTCGCACAGCGTCCACTCTGGACACTGCGTTGAGTTTGCCGTAGATGTTGGTGAGGTGGCGCTTGACGGTGGCCTCGGTAATGTGCAGCCGAGAGGCGATCTGCGCATTGCTCAACGCCTCGGCGGTGAGCCGCAGCACCTCCAGTTCCCGGCCGGTCAGCGGTCCTTTGCGGATGCCGTGCCCCTGCCTGTCCAGCCGCTCAAAGGTCTGCCGGGACACCGACAGCCGCACCGTCGTCGGCTCGCCGACCGCCGACTCCACCGCGGCGACCAGCTCGGCGCGGGAGATGGTCTTCACCAGATACCCGGCGGCCCCGCAGTCGAGCAGTTCGTGGACCATGTCCGGGTCATCGTGCATGGTCAAGACGATGACCTGGGTGCGCGGGCAGAGCCGGCGCAACTGGCGCAGCACCTCTGCCGCACCCGGACCTGGCATTTCCACGTCGAGCAGTAACACGTCCGGCTGGTGCTGCACGCAGAGCGCGACAGCGCCCTGGCCGTGCGCGGCCTCGCCGACCACCCGAAGGCGCGGGTCGATGGACAGCATTTCGTGCACACCCGCACGGAAGAGCGTGTGGTCGTCGGCGAGCGCGACGGTGATGTGCGCCCCGGCAACGGCCGGGTTCACAATACGCCACCCATCAGTGGTACCCACAACATGACAGTGGTGCCTTTGCCGGGTTCACTGGTCACCTCCAGGAGTCCGTGCAGCAGATGTGCCCGCTCGGCCATGGAGATGAGCCCACACCCGCGTACGTCGGCCACGGTTGCCAGCTCGAAGCCGCACCCGTTGTCCGAGACGGAGGCGGTCACCGCCGCGTGGCTCACCACCACCGCGAGGCGCAGTTCAGTAGGGCTGGCGTGCCGCAGCGCGTTCCAGGTCGCTTCGCGCATGACCAGGTACAGCTCCTCATTGACGTTCGAAGGCAGCGCGCTGGTGTCACCGGTGACGTCGAGGGTCGCGCATACCCCGGCTGCGACGGTGACGCGCAGGTATGCCTGGAGTGCTCGCTGGATGCCGTCGGTGCCCGCCGAGTGGCGCAGCTCGGTGGAGATCTGTTGGACGGTGCGCAGCGAGTCGCCCAGGGCGCCGACCGCGGCGGTGAGCTTCGCCTGGGCCAGCTCGCTGTCCCGCCCGGCGTACTCGCGGTGCAGTTCCAGGTTCTGCACCGCCAGGCCCATGCCGTGCGCGACTCGGTCGTGCAGTTCCCGGGCCATCCGGCGGCGTTCCTCGCCGCGGGACGCACGCAGCGTCTCCAGCAGGAATTCGATGTACGATCGCGTCGCGCGCGCGACCCGGTCCATGATGGCTTCCTGCAGGGCCAGGCCCAGGGCGAGCATCTGAGTCGGGTTGTCCGCGGCAATTCGGGAGGCGATTATCGGCAGCGCGACGTCGAAGAGGTGCCGGGCCGCGCGCACCGATTCGACGGGGTGCAGGCCACGGCGCGGGCGACCCGCTTCTCCCTTCGCCGGCAGCGGCGCCAGGCTGGCGCCGATGTCCACGGGCATCGGGTCTGGATCTGCCCCCACCGCCCAGCCACCGACCGCCGACAGTTCGGTGCGGGCCAGCACGTCCTCGATAACGCCGTCCACCTCGCGTGCCAGTTCTCGGTAAAGCGCGGAATTCCGGACGAGGACGCTGTTATCAACCAGTAGGCGGCGTCGGAGGACATCAAGAACTTCTTCGGCAATCTCTGACACCGTAGCCTCCCCGTGGGTACCTTTGGTGATCACAAACGGGACGGAAGCGTTCCCACGACGATAGCCAGAAGCCGGCCAATCGTCATGAGTACGGCGCCGTCCAAATTCGCGCTCTGCGGGTGGTACGGCTTTGGTCGTACGTCGCCCTACTACGTTGGTGCGTGTGCGCGCGCATCACGATCCACTACCGTCATGAGCTGAGCCGACCAGGCCGTGGCACTAAAAGTGGAGGTGCTGGCGCGTGTCTAACAACGGCGCATCATTCCTTCGGGTCAGCGGAGCGCAAATAGTCGACGCGGAGGGCACCCCGGTCACGCTGTACGGCATCGGGCTGGCCGGCTGGCTCAACATGGAGAACTGGATCACCGGCTTCCCCGGGTACGAGGCGGGAGCCCGGGCGTCGGTCGGGCAGGTACTCGGACCGCAGTTGCGGGATTTCTTCTTTGAAAGATTCATCGAACACTTCTTCACCGCCGCGGACGCGGAATACCTCGCCTCCCTGGGTTTCAACATGGTACGGCTGCCATTCAGCTACAAGTACCTGGAAAGCGACGACGCGCCGTTCGAGATCCGGGAGGAAGGTTTCCGGTACCTGGACCGGGTCGTCCAGCTGTGCGCGCAGCACGGCATCCGTACCGTGCTCGACCTGCACACCGTGCCCGGCTGGCAGCACCAGGACTGGCACTGCGACAACCCGTCGCACACCGCGCAGTTCTGGCAGCACCGCACTTTCCAGGACCGCACAGTGCACCTCTGGCGGGCGATCGCCGCCCGGTATAAGGACAATCCGTGGGTAGCCGGATATAACCCGATCAATGAGCCGGCGGACCCCAGCGCGGAGCGGGTGGGTCCGTTCTACCAGCGCCTCGTAGACGAGATCCGGAAGATCGACACGAACCACATCCTGTTCCTCGACGGGAACCGCTACGCGCTGGACTTCCACTTCTTCGGCGAGCCGTGGCCCAACACCGTCTACTGCCCGCACGACTACCCGGCGCCCGGGTACACCCCGGGCAGCCGGTACCCCGGGCGGCACAACCCGATTCACGTGCTCGACGCCGGGGGAGGCAAGCCGGTTCAACCGGTCTGGGACGTGTACTGGGACCGGAAGGAGGTGGAGCAGAGCTTCCTCTGGCGGACCGTCTACATGCGAGAGACGGGTACCCCGATCGTGGTGGGCGAATTCAATGCGGTGTTCCCGGAACAGGAGGAGGAGCGCCTGCAGCTGCTCGGCGACCAGCTGGACGTTTTCCGCAAGTACCAGGCGAGCTGGACCTACTGGTCGTACAAGGATGTCGGCGTGGCCGCGCCGCTGCGCCTCGCCCCGGACAGCCCTTACATGGAGCGCATGCGGCCCATGCTGGAGAAGAAGACGCGGCTTGCGGTGGATCTGTGGGGTGGGCGACGGCAGCGCATGGCGCACGTGCTCGACCCCATCTACAAGGTCATCGCGACCGAGTGCCCGGACTGGAACCCGTACCCGTGGGGGTACGAGTTCATGGTGTGCCGGCTGGTCCTCCAGATCCTGTTCTCGGAGGCGCTGCTCCCCGAGTTCGGTGAGCTGTTCCGCGGCATGAGCGAGAACGACATCGACGAGATGATGCGCTCCTTCCGGCTGGAGAACTGCCGCCCCTGGCAGCCGCTGATCGACCTGCTGCAGCGAGACATCGCCCGGCGCCGCCAGGATCCGGCTCCGGCCGCCGTCTCCGGCTGACCGCAGCCGCGGATTCGACGCCGTAGCAGGAGGTCCGGTATGCCCGCCACGTCTGCGCGAGTGCCCACGCAGGCGCCCGTACCGGCGGTGGCCACACTTCAGGCGACCCTGACCGCCACCTTCCAGCTTGATGTGGTACCGGCGCTGTTCGATCCCGACAACCCGGCGCTGGCCGACGCGTGGCTCCCGGCGCAGCGTCTGCTCGTGGTGCGCGACGGCATGGCGGGCGAGCGCGCCGAACTGCTGGCCGGGTACCTGCGCGCCGCGCAGCGGCGCGGCGGGCTGGACGACTTCCTGTGCGTCGACGTGGACACCGACGCAGGCCACGAGCCACGCGGTACCGGGATGGGTGCGTGCGACCGGATCGTCGAGGCGGCCGTGAAGGCTCAGCTCGGACGGCGCGACGCCCTCATGGCATTCAGCGGGGAGCCTACCGGCCGGGTGGTGGCGGTGGCGGCGGCGTCGTTCCGGCGGCACACCGCGGCCGTGCGCGTCCACCGGGACCTGGCGGCCATGGTGTGCTGCCTGCGCGACGGCATCCGTGCGGCGCTGCCGGACGCGCCAGTTGCCGCGCTGGTCCGCCGTACCCGCGTGTTCATCGACGAGGACGGTGTGCTCGCGCGGCCGCCGGTGCGGCCGGCCGAGCGGGTCGCACTGCTCACCCTGGCTCTGCTCGACGAACAACTGATGGACCGGTTGGCACGCGGCGGTGTGGACGGTTGCCAGGACGACGCGCTCGCCGCGGTCCTGCGGCTGTCCCGGCAGCTGGGACCCGGGCATCCGGGCTGGCGGATGAGTGAGGAGTGGCTATCGCTGGCGCCGACCGGCCTGGCGCGGGCGTGGCAGCCAGCCTGGGCGCTGCTGACCGCTGCTCGGGTCGGGGACAGGCTGGGGCTGCTGCCGGCACGGGTGCCGCACCAAGCCGAGGCGCTGGCCGAGCGCCTCGAGTTGGGCGGCGGTGCGGTCCACGTGGACGCGGGTACCGCGCGCCGCTGGCTGGCCGGCCGGACCCGCGCCGGCGACGGGTCGGTGCGCGTGGTGCTGCCCACAATGGACGGAGGTGCGGAGCCGGTTGACGTGGACGGCTCGGTGCTGCTCCGCGCGCTCACCGACCCGGGGCGCCCGGCGGCGCCTGGCATCCTGATCACCCGCGCTGGACCCGACTCGCCCGGCGCCCCCGCCGGAGGCGGCACCGGCGCGACAGTGCGGCTGCGGACGGACTTGCCGGCCAGCTTTCCGGTGCGGCTCACCGAGGGGCTCCTCGACCCGGACACCGAGGTACTGGCCGAACTGCTGCCCGAGCGCTGCCAGGTGCTGGCTGTGGTCGACCCGTACGCGCCGGACCAGCTCGACCGGGTACACCGGCTGCTGGCAGGGTACCGGGAGCGCGGATACCTGGCGCGCTTCACCGTGGTGCCGGTCACCCCTACCGAACGCGCCAAGACCATGGACCAGGTGGCCAGGGTGCTGCACACCGCCGAGGGGCTCGGGCTGGGCGGCGACGACCGGCTGATCGCGGTGGGCGGCGGCACCGTGCTGGACATCGTCGGGTATGCCGCCTACCTGTACCGCCGCGACACCCCGTACATCCGGATACCGACCACCCTGGTCGGCATGATCGACGCAGGTATCGGCCTGAAGGTCGGCGTCAACGTCAACAGCCACAAGAACCTGCTCGGCGCCTACCACCCGCCGCTCGCCTGCGTGTGCGACACGGCGCTACTGCGCACTCTGCCCGCCGCCGAACTGCGCTGCGGACTGGCTGAAGCCATCAAGATGGGTGCCATCTGTGACCTCCGGCTGTTCGCCCTCATCGAGCGGCACCACCGGGACGCGCTGGCGGCCGCCGAAACCGAGGGGGTACACGAGATCCTGGCCCGTTCGGTCTCGGCGATGCTCCAGGAACTGTCCGCCAACCCGTTCGAGGAGGAGTTGCGGCGGCTGCCCGACTTCGGCCACGAGTTCGGCCACGCGCTGGAGTCGGTGTCCGGGTACCGGCTGCGGCACGGTGAGGCAGTGGCGATCGGCATGGCGCTCTCGTCCTACCTCGCGTTCCGTACCGGGTATCTCGCCCGCGCCGACCTGGATCGGCTGCTCGCCCTGCTGCACCGGGTGGGGTTGGCGGTCTACGACCCGGTGTGCGACCCCGACGTACTGTGGCGCCGGTTGAACGACGAAGTGCTACCGCACAAGGCAGGCCGGCTGCACCTGGTGGTACCGGGCCCCATCGGTACCGGCAACTTCATCGACTCCATCGACGCGATGAGCGTCGACCTGCTCCGGGATGCCTGCGCCGAACTGCGGGCGTCCAGTCTGGACGGTGCAGCGTGACCGGAATGCCGGAGAGCATCTGCGTGGACATGGGTGGCACCACCACCCGAGTAGGGCGGTGCGCCGGCGAGCTGCTGCTGCCTGGCACCGTCCGGTTCGCCACGCCGAAGCCGGCCGGGTCCGGCTCCATCCGGGAGGCTCACCTGGACCAGATCGCCAACGACGTGGACCGGGCGCGCCGGGGCGCGCGGCAGCCGTGGCCACGTGAGGTGGGGCTGGCGGTCGGGGCCACGGTGGACAGTGCCGGGCGGGTACGCAACGCGTCGATGCTCTGGCACGAGGCGAGCGGCGGCTTCGACCTGGCCGGCGCGGTCTGCGCCCGGCTGCCCTGGGCCGAGGTACACGTGGCCAACGACATCGCGGCCGCGGCGTGGCGGTACCGGTCACTCGGCCGGTTCGGACTGGTGACCGTGAGCACCGGCGTGGCGCTGAAGGTCTTCGACGACCGCCTCGCCTTCGACAACAAGCTGGTACTCGACGCCGACGGGCTGGGCGGGGAGATCGGACACGTACCCGTCGAACCGCCCGCGGCACTCGCCGGGACCGAGCCGCCCTGGTGCGAGTGCGGCAACACGGGCGACCTGTGCTCGTACACCTCGGGACCTGCCGCGGTGCGGTTGACGGCGCTGCTGGCCCGGACGTGGGCGAACCGGTGGCGCGAGTCGAAGCTGCACGTGCTCTGCGAGGGCGACGCTGGCCGGATCACCACCCACCGACTGGCCCTGGCGGCCAACTCCGGCGACGAGTTCGTCGCCGAGGTGCTGCGCGTGTCGACCGGTCCGCTGGCCCGGCAGCTCCTGCACATCTCGGCGCTGCTGGGGCTGCGGCGATTCGTGGTGATGGGCGGGTTCGCGCACGGCGTGGGTACCCCCTGGTTCGCCGCCTTACGCGCCAACCTCCGCGCTCTGCTGCCCGGCGGCGGCTGGTTCACCGGCTGGGCCGCGGCGGACGCGGACGCGCTGGTCCGGCCGTCACAGGACGGCGACGACAGCCTCGTCGGCATGGCCGGCCTGCTGGCCGCACGCCGGACGCTGCACCGCGAGCTGCACAAGCCGGTCGGTGCGGCCCGCACCGCCGTGCGCCGGCTGCCCCGGCCGCTCTGCGGCCGCGAGCAGTTCGCCGCGCGCGTGGCCTTCGCCGGTATCTGCGGTACCGACCTGCAGATGCTGCGCGGCGAGCGGGGGTGCGAGCCGGGTGTCCTGGGCCACGAGTGCGTGGCCCAGGTGGTGGAGGTGGGCGCCGACGTGCGCGCGGTACGGGCCGGGCAGGTGATCGCGGTCAACCCGAACCACCCGTACGACGAGCACGACAAGATCGGGCACAACCAGCCGGGTGTGCTGCGGGACATCGCGGTGTGGGACGGCTGGCTGGCTGAGCGCGGCCAGGCTGTACCGCTGCCGGACGACGGGCGGGCCGAATGGGTGCTGCTGGAGCCGCTGGCGTGCACGGTGCGCTCGCTGGGGCTGGCCCGGTCCCGGACGGGCTCGACTCTGGTCCTGGGCGCCGGCGTCTCCGGGCTGCTGCACGTGCTGCTGGCACGCGCGTGGGGCGCCCGGCAGGTGCTGCTCGCCAACCGCGGCGCGGCACGGCTGCGGCTGGCACAGGAACGCGGCCTGGTGCCGGCCGCGGACTGCCTGCCGGTCAGCGACGACCTGCCCGGGGCGGTGCTGGACGCCACCGGCGGGGCAGGGGCGGACACGGTCGTGGTGTCCCTCTCCAGCACCGGCCCGTCCATTGTGGAGCTCCTGTGGCCTGCGCTCGCGGACGGTGCCACGGTGCATCTCTTCGGCGGCTTCGCGCCGGGAACCGAGCTGCGCACCCCGGCTGGGCAGGCGGTACCGGCCCATCCGATCCGGTGCGGCGAGCCCTTCCGGGTACCGTTGCCTGGCGGGCGGACATGCACCCTGGTCGGTTCGCGGGGCGCGGCTGCCGGGGACTTCCGCACTGCCCTGGCTGCGGGCACCGAAGGAACCGGCCTGCCGCTGGCCGCTCTGGTGAGCCACGTGGTGTCCCTGGACGCGGCACCTGCCGTGCTCGACGAACTGGCCGGTACCGGGCGGGTGCGCGGCGAGCCGGCGCTACGCGTCGTCGTCGACCTGTCGCTTTCGGGTCCGTCGGTGCGCGCGGTGAACGGCACCGACCTGCCCCGGATCGGAGCCGGTACGTGACCGGGCGGTTGGCGGCGCTGGGTGCCGGCGCGCTGTGGGGGGCGGTCGCGGCGGCCGCGGCCGGTTCCCGGGCCGGAGCCGCCGGTACCGTCGCCGCCCTCTGCCGCAGCGGCGGGTCCACCCGGCTCGGCTGGGTACGGCCGGCCCCGTGGCCGCTGGTACGCGGGAGGCTCGCCGCGATCGGGGCCGCCCTGGACGCGCCCGAGGTGGTGCTCCTCGGTACCGGGGGGTGGTGCTTCGCCGCGCAGGCCCTCGGCGAGGCGACGGGTACCCGCGGGCGCCTGGTGCCGCTGGACAGCCTCGACCCTGGCGCGATCGGGAGCGTGCTGCTGGCCGGTTCCGGGCGGCACCGGGCGTACCTGGCGGTCTCCGGCTCCGGTACGACACTGGAGGCGAGGATGCTCGTGGCGGTGGTGTCCGCGTGCCTCCCGGGCCGGCTGGTGTGGTTGCGCGACGAGACCGCTCCGCCGGACGGGTTCGCGCTGTCCCCGCACGGTACCGCCGATCAGGTGGCCATGCTCGGTGCCCCGCTGTCCATGGCGTTCCTGGCCGCTGCGGACATTGTGGACAGTGCCGGGCTGGCTGCCGCGTACCCGCGGTTCCTGCGGCGGCGTGCCGGAATCGCCGCGCGGGCGGCACGGCGGGCCACCGGGGTCGCGGTCGCCGGCCCGGTGCGAGTGCGCTTCGTCGCACCCCGCTGGTCCGGCCCGGGCCTGCGGCGCTGGCTGCTGCAACTCGGCCGGCAGGTGCTGTGCGGAAAGTCCGGGCCGTTCCGCCCGGCAGTCGAGGTGAGTGCGCCGGGCGAGCTGGCCCCGGTCTCGGTTGGCCCGTCCGGCGGGCAAGGAGAGTGGGTACGGCGCGCGGTGCCCGGCGCGGACGCGGCCGGCGAGCACGCCGCCGGCAGCGCGAGCCTGGACTTCGCCGCCTACCCGCGAGGGCTGCCCGCGCTGCTGGAAATCTGCTACGCGGCCGGGGTCTTCACCGCCTGCCTTGGCCTGCGCGCGGGCATCGAGGTAGCGGACCACCCGAACGTGCGCGCGTACAAGGACCACCTCCCGCACGCCGACCCGGACGCGCCACCCGCGCCGCCCGTGGCCGCCGCCGATCTCCCCGCGCACGCCGCCGCGTGGCTGGCTGCCCGGCCGCGGGTGCGCCGCCTGCACGCCGTGCGGTACTGGGCCGGCGGGCCGGATGCCGATCCGGTGGCCGCCAGGCTCGCCGCGGCGGCCGGGCTGCCCTGCGAGATGCACGAGGGTAGCGCCTGGAACCACCACTCTTTCCAGGCGGTGTACGCGGACCCCGGCACCGCGGTCCTGCTACTCACCCGCCCCACCGCCACCCGCGACGGCCTGCCCCGGCCGGTGGCCGAGGCGGCGCGCACGCTGGACCGGATCGCGCTGGCCACGCACCGCGCGCTGCCCGACCGCAGCCTGCTGCTGGCCGTGGAGCACGGGACGGTCGCGGCACTGCCGGCGACGTTGCCGCGATCTTCGGCTGTCCGGGCGGCGCCCGAGCCGGCGGGAGGCGGGTGAGATGGGCTCCAGTCCGGCCGTGCTGTTCGACGTCGACGGGGTACTGCTCGACACCGGCGACCTGTTCCGGCGCATCTGGAGCGGCTGGGCGGCCACCCGGTCGCTCGACCCGGGCTGGGTGGTGGCGCGCACGTACGGCCGGCGCACCGCCGACGTGCTGTGTGAGGTCGCGCCGCACCTCGATGCTGTCGCCGAGAGCCGCGCGCTGGACGCGCTGACCCGGGACCGCCTCGGCGAGGTACGGCCGGTGCCCGGCGCCCGGCAGCTGCTGCGATCCTGCCGGCGGCTGCCCTGCGCGGTGGTCACCTCGGGCAGCCGCTGGTTCGTGCACGAGTGCTTCCGGGCGACCCGCCTACCGCTGCCGCCCGTCGCGGTGTACGGCGAGGAAGTCCAATGCGGCAAGCCATCCCCCGAGGGGTACCTGACCGCCGCGCGGCGGCTCGGTGTGGCGCCGCACGACTGCGTGGTGGTCGAGGACGCGCCGGAGGGCGTGGCAGCGGCCAGGGCTGCCGGCTGCACCGTGCTCGCGGTCACCACGACCCACACCGCGGCGGAGCTCGGCGCGGCGCACGCGTGCCTGTCCAGACTGCCCACAGTAGACAGTCTCGTGCGGATGGCCCGCTCCGACGGAGGGAGACAGCGGCATGGCTGAAGCCGAAATGGTGCTGCGCGCCTGCGGGCTGCGCAAGCGGTACCGGGACGTGGTGGCCGTGGATGGGGTGGACCTCCCGGTCGCCGCGGACGAGCGGGTGGCTCTGGTCGGCCCCAACGGCGCGGGGAAGACGACCACCCTGATGAGCTGCCTCGGTGCGGTGGAGCCGGACGAGGGTACGGTCGAACTGCTGGGCCAGCGTACCAACCGGGGCCGGCGGGCGGCCCTGGCGCGGGTCGGCTACGCTGCCGGCTACCTCCCGCTACCGCCGCGGCTGCGCGTGGTGGAGTACCTCACCATGTACGCGCGGCTCTACGGCTCGCCGAGTCCCACCGCACAGGCGATGGACGGGCTACGCCGGTTCGACGCGGAGCACCTGGCCCGCCGGTGGGGTGTGGATCTGTCCAGCGGGCAGCGCACCGTGGTAGGCATCGTCAAGGCCACCATGCACCTGCCGGCGCTGCTGGTACTCGACGAGCCCACGGCCTCGCTGGACCCGGACGTCGCGCTGCGGGTGCGCGGCGGTCTGCTCGACCTGTGCCAGCGATACGGCACCGCGCTCCTGGTCACCAGTCACAACATGGTCGAGGTGGAGCGCCTCGCCCAGCGCGTGGTGTTCATGTCCGCCGGACGCGTGCTGGTGGACGGGCCGCTGGACGCGATCGCCGCACAGCTTGGTCAGTCCACTTTGGAGGACGTCTACCTGCACCTGCGCGAGACCAGCGGGCAGAACGCACCAGCCGGAACGGGGGCATCCTGATGAGTGCGGTATTGCCGGCCGGAACAGGCACCGCCAGGCGCCGGGTGGCCGCGGTGATCGTGCGGCACTGGTACGCGACGCGGCGCAGCCCGCACCGGCTCCTCGATGTCGCCGTCTGGCCGGTCGTGGACGTGCTGCTCTACGGCTCCATCGCGGTGTACGCCCGCGGTGCCGGCGCCACCGCGCCCTCCCGCGCCGTGCTGTCAGTGGTGGCCGGGATCATCATCTGGCACATCATGTACCAGGCCCAGATCGCCGTCTCCACGAGCTTCTTCGACGAGATCTACGCGCGTCAGCTACCCAGCCTGCTGACCACCCCGCTACGGCCGGCGGAGTGGGTGCTGGGCGCGGCCCTGCAAGGGCTGGTCAAGGTGGCCGTCGGCGTGACTGCGGTGGCCGCCACCGCAGGAATCCTCTACAGATTCAACATTGCCGGCGCCGGGCCGGCGATCGTGCCGGTGATCGCATTGCTACTGCTCACCGGGTGGACGCTCGCGCTGATCGTGATGGGCATGGTGATGTTCCTCGGCTCGGGCACCGAAACCCTTGCCTGGGGGCTGTTGTTCCTCATCCTTCCGCTGTCCGGCGCGTTCTACCCGATTTCCGTGCTGCCACGCCCGATCCGGCTGGTGTCGGCGGTGCTGCCGACCACGTACACGTTCAGCGCGGCTCGGGCAGTGGCCCTGGGCGGTTCCTCGCCGTGGGGCCGGATCGGCGTGGCCGCACTCGCCACTGCGGCGCTGGCGGCCGCGGCACTGGCGTTCGCAACCTACGCGCTGCGCGTGTTCCAGCGGCGTGGCTACGTGAGCAGGTACTAGAGATGGGCGACGGGTACCTGGCGCTGCTGCGCCAGCCGTCGGCCACCGGGCCACCGCCGCGCTGGGACGGCGGCTGCGGCCCGGGCGTCACCGTGCTGATCCCGACCTACACGGCACCCGGGGACAGGCGTACCGATACCCTGCGGCTGTGTCTGTCCACTGTGTTGAATGCGGCACCGGCCGGCGGTGGGATGGCCGTCGCACTGGTCGTCGTGGACAACGGGCTATCTACAGTGGACGCGCGTACCGTGGGGGAACTGCTGCGCGCCTGCGGGTGCGCGTACCGCATCGTCACCGCGCCGCGGGTGGACGGCGGCCGCTACACAGTCGCCCAGGCGCGCAACGCCGGGCTGGACTACCTGGCCCGGCAACCCGCTGCCTCGCCGCTGCGCCAGCGCTGGCTGCTCTTCCTCGACGACGACACCGCCCTGGCGCCGCACGCGCTGGCCCAGCTGTGCGGCGCCCTGCACGCACAGGAGCGTGCGATCGCCGCGTGCCCGCGGGTGGTGCCGGTGTCCAACCTGGCCGCCTCGCTGCGCCGCAACGGCCATAGGCAGGGCGCCGCGCCGCGGCCGAGACGGCTGCCCGGTCCGCTGCGTCCGGGTGGGTACGACCTGCTGTCCGTCACTTCGCACGGCAGCCTGGTCACCGGGCGCACCGTCGGCCTGCTGGTGCGGCAGGACCCGGTGCTGTATTGGATACGCGAGCGGGCGCCGCTGTTCTACGAGGGTACGCCGTACGGCAGCACCGAGGACATGCTGGCCATGGCGATGCTGTCCCGGCTGGGAGAACTGTGGTCAGTACCCGGCGCGGAGGTCGCGGACGAGGCGCGGAAGACTCCTGGCGCTACCCGGGCGCAGCAGTTCGCCTGGGGCTACGACCACGCGTGGCTGGCCTGGGCACTGGCCGAGGCCGGCGTGCTCACCCCCGGCGTGCACGCGCTGGAGTGGCGAGCTGGCACCGGCTGGGAGCACACGAGTGCCGACTGGGGGCCGCACAGCGGGTTCCTTGTCAATCCTGGCGAGCTCCGCCTGGGGTACCGGATGCTACGAGCGATCGCCGCGGACCGCGAGGTGACCGTGCAGATGTTCGGCCCGCGCGCCGACGCGGTGCGCGCCGGTATCCGCGAAATGGGGCGAGTGCTGCGGCGCTGGCACGCCGGTGCCGGCTCGGCGCAGCGCCGGCCACGCACCGACCTGCCGCCGCTGGCAGCCCGGGACTGGGCGGGCCTGCGTGACGGCATGGACTCCCTGTTGGGCCACCTGGCGGGCAATGCCGCGGGCAGCCTGGACCACCCGCCGTTCTTCCTCTACGGCGCCCGGCAGCCGGCGGCCCACCCTGTCGATTGGAGTACGCCATGACCTACCGCATCGGCATCACCGGGGCCGGTTTCCTCACCCGGCACTCCCTGGCGTCGGCGCTGCGCGGGATGCCCGGCGGCCGGCTGGTCGCCGTGCTGGACCCCAGCCCGCAGGCGCTGGCCGCACTGGCGCCGGCGTGCCCGGACGCTCACCTGACCACCGACGAAAACGAGTTCTTCGAGTCCACAATGGACGCCATACACGTGGCTACGCCCAACTACCTGCACGAGCACTTCGCGCGCCGCGCGCTGGAGCGCGGCCTGGCGGTCATCGTCGACAAGCCGCTGGCGCACACCGTCGAGTCCGGCCGGCGCATCCTCGCCGCCGCGGATGCCGCGGGAGTACCCGCCATCGTCGGTTACATGGCCAAGCACAACGTCTACAACCGGGAGGCGCGCCGGCTGGTCGGCGCGGGAGCGATCGGCACCCCGCTGGCCATGGTGGCGGCCCGCCTGGGCTGGCGCAAGGAGGACTGGCGCAGCCGGCCGGTCGAGAGCGGGCTGGGTTGCCTGGCCGACCTGGGTATCTACCCGGTACTGACGGCCATCGACATGTTCGGCGCCGATCCGGTGCGCTGCCAGGCCAGCGCGTGGCCGGTGGGCGATCCGGACCGCACTGATCTGTACGCGGAGGCCACGCTGTGGTTCGACGACCGACGGTACCTGCACTTCGAGACGGCGGCCACGTTCCTCGACCAGCCAGCCTCGGCCGAGGTGGCCAGCTACACGGTGGTCGGCGACGCCGGCATCGTGCAGGTACGCGGCGCCTGGCAGATGGACGGTACCGGCAGCCTGGAACTGTGCGACGCCAGCGGCTGGCACCCGGCCCGGCTGATCCCGGTGGACCCGTACCGCAGCCAGTACGAACTGCTCGCCCGGTGCGTGGCCGGCGCGCCGGTACCCGCGGCGGTGAGCCTGGCCCGCGGGCTGCGCGACCTGGAGATCCTGTACGCCATCGCGGACAGCGCCGGCCGCGGCCCGACCGCCATCCCGGCCGCCGGTGGCGCGGCGCTGGTCCAGGCGGGTTGATCGCGATGCGTACCGTCATGCACAGCTACGCCCTGCGCGACTACCCGCTGGAGCACGTGCTGCGGGTGGCCGCCGCCGGTGCCTGGCAGGCCATCGAGCTGTCCTCATGGCACTTCGACACGGAATTCGGCGAAGAAAGCGTGCGGCGTGGCATCGCCACGGCAGTCGAGACCGGGCGCCGCTGCGGGGTGGACATCTTCTGCGCCGGGTACTGGGCCGTGTTCACCGCGCCTGACGATGCCGAACGCAAGCACTGGGTGGAGAAGGCGTGCCGGGTGATCGACGCTTGCGCGGCAACCGGGATCGGCCTGGTCAACGGCGCCGGCGGCTGGCTGGTACGGGACGCCCGGGACTGGGACGACGACTGGACCGCGAACGGCAGCGCGATGGCCACCGAGGCCGACCTGGAGCGGGTGGCCGAGTGCTACCGCCACATCGCCGGGTACGCCGCCGACCACGGGGTGCGCGTGGCGGTGGAGGTACATCCGAACACCGTCCATGACACGGTGGCCGCAACCGCGCGGCTGATCGACCTGGTGGCGCACGACAACCTGCTGGTCACCATCGACCCCGCCAACGCGGCCGTGCTCAGCGTCGCGGATCGGGATCCGGCCGTGGTGGACCCGATCGCCGGCCGCGTCGCGTACTTCCACCTCAAGAACTGCCTCATCCGCGACGGGGTGGCCGACTTCACCGTGGACGCGGCGGCCGGTGTGGTGGACAACTACCGCTGGCTCGCCCGGATGTCCGCGCTGCCGCAGGTAACCGCGGTGTGCGTGGAGTACTGCGGGGATGGCGACCCGCACCCGCGGCTCGCGGCGGCCCGCAGCTACCTGCGCGACACGCTCCGCCTGGTATCGCTCACCGCGCCGACGGCACGCTCGCAATCGGCACGTTCGCAATCGGCGCCACCCGGCTGATCGGCGCCACCCGGCTGACCGGCACCGATCACGGACGGCCCACCACCTGGTCGGCGTCGCGGTGGAGATGGCGGTAGTAGCCCCACAGGTCCTCGCGCGGCAGCCGGTCCAGTTCCCCGCGCTCCAGCTCCCACCACAGGCCGGCCCAGTGCACCACGAAGGTCCGCGGCGATCCAGGCGTCACCACCTGCCCGTCGCGTACCTCGAACGGATCGGTGGCGTGGCGTTCCTGCGGGATCGGCCCGGGCGGCACCTGCCCCCGACCCTGCGCGCCGCCCAGTACCCGCAGGCTGGTGTGCGGGTACCCGGAGGTCACGATCAGGTAGTTCAGCAGGGGCATCTCCAGTGTCACGAGGGCCATGTGCGGTGCCAGCCGCACCGCGTCCGGGAGGCGACGGGATGCGTCGGCGAAACGCAGGGACTCCCGGCGGGAGGCGATGAACTGGGTACCGGCGCAGTAGCCGATCTGTTGCGGCGTCAGCGCACCGGCCTCGTGGATCGAACTCTGCCACACCCACCGGAACATGTCCGGATGCTCCGACGAGGTGACCACGAAGCCAAACTGGTCGAGGAAGTCGAAGACGAAGCCGACGTCCCCGAGCACAACGGTATCGGTGTCGACGTAGACGAACTCGTCGAACTCGCCCTCCCAGGCGACCAGCTTCCGGTAGTGCCCACGTACCTCGTCGTGGAACAGCAGGCTGATGTCGTCGCACCGGCGCAGCAGCGCCGGATCCCCGGACCACACGGAGAAGTCGTAGCGCCGCTGGTGCCGCAGTACGCCATCGATGTCGTCGGCAAACGGGATCAGGCACAGCGGCATGGTCGGGTTGTAGGCGCGGAAGCTGTTCAGGAACGCGATGACCCGTTCCAGAACGTGGTCGTTCGCCAGGAAGTACACGCCTCGCTGCGGCGCCATCTCGTACCATCCCTCCGGCCGGCGTCGCCCTCGACGGCGACCTCGACGGTGAGCACAGGCGACAAGCTACCAGCTTCGGCACGCCGTACCGCTGACCCAAGGACGTAGGCAGGCGTGGGCCATTGGTCGTATGCCGCACCCTCGACTCTGTTACTTCGGGGAGTTGCCGGGCCTGCGCCGAGGATGGCGGGGACCACCGGGCGGCGGTTCGTCCTGGGGCGCGGCAGCTGGCCCGGGGGCTCGACCGTCACGAGGCTGCCACCGAGGACGAGCAGCGGCTCCCGGGGGCCGCAGCTCGCCGGGCCGCTGATGGTGAAGGTGACCGCTGCGGATGAGCCGGTCACGACGTGTCCGGCCGAGTCGGCAATGTGGCCTTCAGGTACGGGATGTCGTTGGTATCGGTGGAAACTGTGCTGTGGTCCGGGCGAGGGCACCTTGTTCGCCGTGGTACCGGTGGCCAGCGACGCATCTTCTTCCGCTTCATCTTGTCGCATTCCGGAAAAGGTGCACCGATTCGCGTCGGCCGGCGTGTGGGCCATTTCGGCGACAGTGTCTTACTTGCGATCTTCGGCACGAGTGATGCCTTGAGCGTGGCGTGGATCCCTTTGTTGCGTGTCAAGTCGGTGACCAGCGCGTCGCCGGATACCGCGAGGTGACGGAGATGGACGCCGGTGGGAACGCCAGGTCAGCCTGGTGTACGGGTGGGCTTACGGGCCGCGAGGCGCTCCACAATGCCGAGCTTGAACCGGTCGTGGGCCTCGACGGCGAGCCCGAGGGTCTGGACATGGCGGAGGGGACGGCGACGAAAATGTTCGCCACCCATCGGGATGCTGACCAATTCCAGGAGACGCTGCCCGGCCCGGGTCGGCCAGTTCCCACCCTCCACGTGGTCGGCGAGCAGCAGCACCCCACCGGGGCGCAGCACTCGGGCCATCTCCCGGACGGCCTGCTGGTCGTTCGGGATGGCGCACAGCGAGAAGGTGCACACCACGCTGTCGAACGAGTCGTCCGGAAACTGCAGCGCCTGGGCGTCACCTGCGACCAGATCCACCGTACGGCCCAGATCGGCCGCGCGGCGTCGGGCCAGCTCAAGCATGGCCGGGCTCCACTCGACCCCAGTCAACGCCACCGTGTCCGGATAGTGGGTGAGGTTCAGCCCCGTGCCGATGGCGACCTCCAGGACCCGCCCGGTAGCCCTGCCACAGATCCACGCCCGCGTGTCGCCGAACAGGTGCCGGTCGAAGAAACCCATCTGATCGTCGTAGCCCTCGGCGTGCTTGTCCCAGTAGCGACGCAGCCGCTCCTGGCTGCCTGGCCGCGGCCCCATCCGACTCCCCTTCCCTCGCCCCTCGCCTGCGCGCCTACCGGCGGCGCACTGGCCCAGCCGGATCAATGGCCGCGGCCAGGCTCATCCGGTGCCGGGTCGCCAACCGCTGCCGGCCCAGCCACGGTCTGCTCAGCGCCCCATCATCGGGCCCATGTGACCCATCCCGGCCAGGCCCGCGACAACAGCCACGACGATCAGCAGGACCAGTACGATGCCGGCGATGATCAGACCCAGGACCAGCGGACGTCGGGCGCCGCCCGGTGACTCGGGCTGCACCGGCAGGTCCGTGGTGAGTGCCGCCAGTTCCGCGTGGGTACGCGCTCGCTGAGCGTCGTCAACCCGGGAGCTGAACTCGTCCAGGCTCAGCCGCCCCTCGCTGGTGTGGCGCTGCAGCATGTCAACGACGCGTTCCCGGTCCGCGTCCGAAACACGGATGTGGGGCTGCATGTCAGCCTCCCTCCG
>JBBWZQ010000186.1:0-16356 GCA_039649115.1 Micromonosporaceae bacterium
CGCTCCAGCAGGTCGCGCAGCGTGGCCACCTCCTCGGCGGCCAGGTCGCGGACCATCTGCCGCTCGATGCGGTCCACGTCGGCCTGCGCGTCGGCGAGCCGGCGCTGCCCCTGTTCGGTCAGCTGGATGAGCAGCACGTGCCGCCGGTCGGCGCTGGGCCGGCGCTCGATGAGACCCTGCCGTTCCAGCCCCACCACCATCTCGTGCATCGTCTGCGGCTTGACGAACGAGCGCCGGGCCAGCTGCGCGGAGGACAGCCCCTCCCGGTTGCGCAGCACGGTCAGCGCGGTGTACTGCGCGGTGGCCAGGTTGTGGCGGCGCAGCACCAGGTCCAGGTGGGCCCGGATGGCCGCCTCGGTCTGCTTCACCAGGTAGATGGTCAGCGCGCGCATCCCGCCAGTCTGCCCCACCCGGCGCTGGACAGGACTATCAGGGAGCCTGATAGTGTGGCGGGCATGGTTGACCTGGCCGGCATCGTGGCGATCGACGTGCACACGCACGCCGAAGTGTCGGCGCGCGGCACCGCCTCGCTGTCCGCCGAGCTGACGGCCGCCTCCACCGAGTACTTCAAGACGGAGCGGGCGGACCGGCCGACGCTGGCCGAGATCGCCGCCTACTACCGGGAGCGCCGGATGCTCGCCGTGGTGTTCACCGTGGACGCCGAGGCGGCCACCGGGGTGCCGGGGGTACCGAACGAAGAGGTCGCGCAGGCCGCCGCGGACAACCCCGACGTGCTCATCCCGTTCGCCAGCATCGACCCGGCCAAGGGCGTGGCCGGGGTACGCGCGGCGCGGCGCCTGGTCACCGAGCACGGCGTGCGGGGCTTCAAGTTCCACCCCAACGTGCAGGCCTTCTACCCCCACGACCGGTCGGTGTACCCGCTCTACGCGGCCATCGAGGAACTCGGCGTGCCCGTGGTGTTCCACACCGGACAGACCGGCATCGGCGCCGGTGCGCCCGGCGGCGGGGGAGTACGGCTCAAGTACTCCAACCCGCTGCACGTCGACGACGTGGCCGCGGACTTCACCGGGCTGACCATCATCCTGGCCCACCCGTCGTTCCCGTGGCAGGTCGAGGCGCTCGCGGTCGCGACGCACAAGCCGTTGGTGCACATCGACCTGTCCGGCTGGTCGCCGAAGTACTTCCCACCGCAACTCGTGCAGTACGCGAACACGCTGCTGCGGGACAAGGTGCTCTTCGGCTCGGACTACCCGCTGCTGACGCCGGACCGCTGGCTGGCCGACTTCGAGAAGCTGCCCATCAAGCCGGAGGTACGGCCGAAGATCCTCAAAGACAACGCGGCCCGGCTGCTCGGACTCACGAAGTGAGCGCCAGCCGGGGTCAGGCCGCCTGCCGTGGCAGCGAGGTCGCCGGCGCCTCGTCGTCGGGCAGCGGCGTGCGGGTGGCCGGGTACTCGACCAGCGCCAGCACCCGGTTGGCCATGAACCGCGCGGTCCGGGCGACGCTGCCGCCCCGGGTGACCTCCGCCACCGTCACCACGTTGCGCACGACCGACACCTCGACCCGGCGTCCGGCGCGGGTCGCGACGACCTCGTAGGTGCGCACATCCCCACCGGCGTCCACCACGATCTCGACCCGGTCCCCTTTCATGACGTCTCCCCTCGCCGCCTGCCTCCAGTCTGCTCCCTATCGCGCGGGCCAGGGCGCCCGCAGGATCTCCTGTACCGTCTGGACCAGCGCCATCACCTCGGCGGACGCCGACTCCTGCCGCCACACCAGGGCATATGTCAGGCGCAGCCCCTCGGCCCGCCCGCGCAGCGGCACGAAGCGGATGTCCGGCCGGCGCACGGTCTGCACGAGCAGGCTCGGCGCCGGCAGGATGCCCCGGCCGGCCGCCACGAGATCGAGCGCCGCGGGCAGGTCGTCGAGGTCGTCGGCGGGCACCCGGACCGGGCCGGATGCCGGCAGCCGGCTGGCCAGTTCGGCCCACATGCTGCCCGGCGGGGCGCCGCGCGGCAGGAGCAGGCCGTCGCGGGCCACCTGGTCGAGCCCGACCGCCGCCGCGGTGGCCAGCGGGCTGCCGGCCGGCACGGCCACGTGGGTGACCGGCATCCGGAACCGCGCGGTGCTGGCCAACCCGGGCGGGAAGGGCATGGCCATGAAGGCGGCGCAGGTCGTGCCCCGGGCCAGGTCCGCGGTGGCCGCGCTCCAGCCTCCGGTACGCAGCTCCAGGTCCACGCCGGGGGAGCGGCGCGCCAGCCGCCGGGCCACCCGGGCGGCGAGGGTGCCGACCAGCGGGCAATAAGTCAGGCGAATGGCCCGCCCGCTCGGCGCGGCCAGCCGGGCGGCCTCGGCGGCGAAGGCCGTGGCGCGGTCGAGTAGGTCCTCGGCGTGCGGCAGCAGCACCTTTCCCGCGTCGCTGAGCTGCACCTCCCGGCTGGTCCGCTCGAACAGCCGCAGGCCCAGCGCGCGTTCCAGGCGGGCGATCGCCTGGCTGACCGCGGGTTGGGACATGCCCAGCTCGGCCGCGGCACGGGAGAAGCTGAGATGCCGCGCGACCAGGGCGAAGCAGCCGACGTCACGCAGGGGCGGGCTGGGGTGCACGCATCAGTATGACCAGCCGGCGCCGTGGCGGGCCAGGCGATCGGCCATAAGCGCCGGCAATGGATGCCGTCCGCGGCGGCGCGGGCGGGCAGGATGCCGGCGTGGATTCAGACATTTTCGGTACCTCTACCGTCCTCGGCTACCCGCGCATCGGCCCGAAGCGGCAACTCAAGCAGGCGCTGGAGGCGTACTGGGACGGCCGGTCCGGTCCGGCGGCGCTGCTGGCCACCGCGCGCGACCTGCGGGAGTCGACCTGGCGGCGGCTGCGTGCCCTGGGCCTGCCCGCCGTACCGTCCAACACGTTCTCGCTCTACGACCACGTGCTGGACACCACCGTGCTGGTGGACGCGGTGCCCGACCGGTACCGGGAACTGTCCACTGCGGACGGTGCCGGGCTGGCCGGGTACTTCGCGATGGCGCGCGGCACCGGCGGGCTGGCGCCGCTGCCGATGACCAAGTGGTTCGACACCAACTACCACTACATCGTGCCCGAGATCGGTGCCGCGACGCGGTTGCGGCTGGCCGGCGACAAGCCCCTGGCCGAGGTGCGCGAGGCGCGGGCGCTGGGGCTGGCCACCCGGCCGGTGCTGCTCGGCCCGGTGACCTACCTGCTGCTGGCACAGGCGGCACCGGGCAGCCCGCCCGGGTTCGCGCCGCTGCACCGGCTCGGTGACCTGCTCGACGTGTACGCGGGCCTGCTGGCCCAGCTGTCCGCCGAGGGGGTGGCCTGGGTCCAGCTGGACGAGCCGGCGCTGGCCGCCGACCGGACACCTGCGGAACTCGGCGCGGCGCGCGACGCGTACCGGTACCTCGGCGGGCTGGCCGCGCGACCCAGGCTGTTCGTCGCGTCGTACTTCGGCCCGCTGGGCGACGCGCTGCCCGTCCTCGCCGGCTCGCCGGTGGAGGCGGTCGGCGTCGACCTCGTGCCGCCGCGCGGCGCGGGCGGGTCGGACCCGGCCGGGTGGCTGTCGCCGCACCTGGACACGCTGGCCGGCAAGACGGTCGTCGCCGGCGTGGTGTCCGGGCGGGACGTGTGGCGCACCGACCGGCCGGCGGCGCTCGTGCTGCTGCGGGACCTGCGCGGCCGGGTGGGCGACCTGGTGGTGAGCACCTCCTGCCCGTTGCTGCACGTCCCGTACGACGTGTCCGTGGAGACCGGCCTCGACCCCGCGCTGCGCGACCGGCTCGCCTTCGCCGAGCAGAAGGTGGCCGAGGTCGTCGGCATCGCCGGGGCGCTGCCGGACTTCGCGGGCTCCGTGGCGCCGCGCACGCCGGTGCTTGCCGGGCACCGGGCAGCCGCCGGCGGGCGGGAGCGGGCGCCGTACCAGGTGCGGGCCGCCGCCCAGGCCGCGCACCTGCGCCTGCCGCCGCTGCCGGTCACCACGATCGGGTCCTTCCCGCAGACCGGTGACCTGCGTGCCGCCCGCGCCGCGCTGGCCGCGGGCCGGCTGGACCAGGCGGCGTACGAGCGGCTCATCCGCGCCGAGATCGAGCGGGTGATCCGGCTGCAGGAGCGGCTCGGGCTGGACGTGCTGGTGCACGGCGAGCCGGAGCGCAACGACATGGTGCAGTACTTCGCCGAGCACCTGGACGGCTTCGCCACCACCCGGTACGGCTGGGTGCAGTCGTACGGGTCCCGCTGCACCCGGCCGCCCATCCTGCACGGGGACGTGCGCCGCCCGGCGCCGATCACGGTCGGCTGGACCCGGTACGCCCAGTCCCTGACCCCGCGGCCGGTCAAGGGAATGCTGACCGGGCCGGTGACGATCGTCGCGTGGTCCTTCGTCCGCGACGACGTACCGCTGCCCGACGTCGTCTGGCAGGTGGCCGCCGCGATCCGGGCGGAGGTGCGCGACCTGGCGGCCGCCGGTACCGCGATCATCCAGGTCGACGAGCCGGCGCTGCGGGAGATGATGCCGCTGCGCCGGTCCGCGCAGGACGCCTACCTGGCCTGGGCGGCGGGCGCGTACCGGCACGCCACCGGCGGGGCGGGCGAGCGTACTGCCATCCATACCCATCTGTGTTATTCACAGGTCGCGGACATCCTCGCCACCGTCGACGCCCTGGACGCGGACGTGACGAGCGTCGAGTCCGCGCGCTCCGGCGCGCGGCTGCTCGCCGAACCCCGGCTGGCCCGCCTCACCCGCGGCCTGGGCCCGGGCGTCTACGACATCCACTCGCCCAGGGTCCCGCAGACCGGGGAGGTCGCCGGCCTGATCGCGGCGGCGCTGCGGGTGCTGCCCGCCGACCGGGTGTGGGTCAACCCGGACTGCGGGCTCAAGACCCGCACGTATGACCAGGTCGAGGCGGCCCTGCGCAACGTGGTCGCCGCGGCCCGGCGGGCCCGTGAGGGTCTCGGGAGCGGCGGTGCGGTCGGGGCCGGCACTGTCCCGCGGACGTCCCGATAATCTTGTCGGAGTTGCTGACGAAATGTCCGGCGACCTGCTTAGCTGGCTGCAGGCCGAGGAGGTTGCCATGGACGAGCATCCGATCCTGGTGGGGTACGACGGCGCGACCGGCTCCGGCGCCGCGCTGCGATGGGCGTTGAGCGAGGCGGCGCGGCGCGGCCTGGGGGTGCGCCTGGCGCGCGTGCTCGACCTGCCGCGCGGATCGGCGCCGTTCGCCGCCCGCGCCAGCGGCATCGAGGCGCACATGCTCGACGAGGCCAAGGTGGCGCTGGACAAGGTCGGTTCGGAAGCGACGACGGAGCTGCACGGCGCCGTGCCGATCACCACCGTGGCGCTGCCCGGATCGGTGATCGACACGCTCTGCGAGCAGTCCGGCGAGGCCAGCATGGTGGTGCTGGGCAGCCGGGGGATGGGCGGCTTCGCCGGCCTGCTGCTGGGCTCGGTGAGCGTGGCGGTCGCCGCGCACGCGCACTCCCCGGTGGTGGTCGTGCGCGAGAACATGTCGGCGGCCCCCGGCGGGCCGGTCATCGTCGGCGTGGACGACTCCGACGAGGCGAGGCTGGCGGTCGAGTTCGCGTTCGCCGAGGCGCACGCCCGCCAGGCCGCGCTGGAGGCGGTGCGCGCCGTGCCGCCGCCGCAACGGGTGACCGGCCGCGCCGCCGAGGCGGGCGGGGAGGCGCCGGAGGACCTGCTGGAGACGGCGCTGCGCGGCTGCCGGGCGCGGTACCCGGCGGTGCCCGTGACCTCGCGGGTGCTGCCCGGCTCGCCGGGACAGGTGCTGGCGGGCGCCTCGCGCGGGGCGCAACTGCTCGTCGTCGGCTCCCGGGGTCGGGGCGGCTTCCACGGGCTGGTGCTGGGCTCGGTCAGCCAGCAGGTGCTGCACCGGGCGCTGTGCCCGGTCGCGGTGGTCCGGCGGTACGCCGCTGCCGCCGCCTACGCGGGTGCCGCCCAGCTGACCGATAAACCGGACACGCCCCGATGACCGCCCCGGTACTTCCGCGTACCGGACGGTTGGTGATGGTCTCGACATACCCACCTCGACGGTGCGGCCTGGCCACCTTCACCCGCGACCTGCGCGCGGCGCTCGCGGTCGCGGCGCCCGGCTGGCGGGTCGACGTCGCCGCGATCGACCGGGGCGGGCTGCCGTACGGCGCCGAGGTGCTGACCACGATCCGTCACGACGACCTGGCCGACTACCGGCGGGCGGCCACGGCGATCGCGGCGGCCGGCACCGACCTGGTGGTCGTCCAGCACGAGTACGGGATCTTCGGCGGGCCGGACGGTCGCCACGTGCTGACCCTGGCCGCCGAGCTGCGCCGCCGCGAGCTGCCGTACGTGGTCACCCTGCACACCGTGGTGTCCGCGCCCACCGAGGGGCAGGCGGCCGTGCTCCGCCAGCTGTGCGCGAGCGCCGCGGCGGTGACGGTCTTCACCCCCGGCGCGCCGGCCCTGCTCGCCGCGGGCGGGCCCGCCCTGCCGGTACCGGTGGGCGTGGTGCCGCACGGCGCGCCGGTGGTGCTGCGCGAGCGGGGCCGGACGGTACCGGCGTCCTCGCGGGTGCGGCCGGTACTGCCGGACGCCGGTGGCGGGCCGGTGCTGACCACGTTCGGGCTGATCGGGCCCGGCAAGGGCCTGGAGCAGGTGATCAGCGCGCTGCCCGCGATCGTGGCCGGCCACCCCCGGGCCCGGTACGTCGTCGCCGGTGCCACCCATCCCGAGGTGCTGCGCACCGCGGGCGAGGCGTACCGGGACGGGCTGGTCGCGCTGGCCGCCCGGCTCGGGGTCGCCGGGCACGTCCAGTTCCTCGACGCGTTCCTGTCCGACGTGGAGCTGGCCGAGCTGCTCGCGCACACCACCATCTACCTGACCCCGTACCGCGGGGTGGAGCAGGCGTGCTCCGGCACCCTCGCCTTCGCGCTGGTCGCCGGCTGCCCGATCGTGTCCACCCCGTACCGGCACGCGCGGGAGATCCTGGGCCCGGCCGCGGCCGGCCGGGCCGGGGGTACCGCACCCGGGGTGCTGGTGCCGCCCGACGACGCGGTCGCGCTGGCCGGGGCGGTCGTGGGCCTGCTCGACGACCCGGTGCGGCTGGCCGCCGCCGGCGACGCGGCCTACGCGCTGGGCGCCGGGCTCACCTGGCCGTCGGTGGCCGCCCGGTTCGCCG
This sequence comes from Micromonosporaceae bacterium, assembly GCA_039649115.1. Classification (GTDB taxonomy): domain Bacteria; phylum Actinomycetota; class Actinomycetes; order Mycobacteriales; family Micromonosporaceae; genus DATEJJ01. The sequence continues at coordinate 7,138 of JBBWZQ010000186.1, forward strand.
AGGTGTACACCGCGGCGGTCCCGTCGCTGGCCGCGCTGCGCACCCGGTACCCGCAGCGGCTGGACCACCTCGCCCGGCTCACCGACAACACCGGCATCGTCCAGTTCGCGCACGGCACCCGGCCGGACCGCGCCTCGGGCTACTGCGTGGACGACGTGGCCCGGCTGGCCCTGGTGGCCGCGGGCCTGGCCACCGCACCCGGCCACCCGGGCGACCGGCTGCCACAGCCGGACCGGTGGCTGGCCGGCTCGCTGCGCTTCCTCGACCGGGCGCTGACCGGCGCCGGCATGCACAATCTCACCGACCCGGACGGGAGCTGGCAGGACGTGCCCCACCTGGGCGACCACGTGGGTCGGGCGGTGTGGGCGGCCGGGGTGCTGGCCGAGCGCGGCCCGGACGAGATCCGCGCGGACGCGGGCCACCTGCTGCGCCGGATGCTGCCGCTGGTCGGCCGGCTGACCTCGCTGCGGTCCGTGGCGTACGCGGTGCTCGGGCTCGCGCCGGCGGCGGTCCCGGTGGACGGGGCGGCGGCCGTGCTGCGCACCGCCGCCGACCGGCTGGGCCGGGCCCGCCACACGGACCCGGAGCTGGACTGGCACTGGTTCGAGCCGTGGCTCACGTACGACAACGCCCGGCTGCCGCAGGCGCTGCTCGCCGCCGGCACGAGCCTGGGCGACGCGCGGCTCGTGGACCGCGCGCTGTCCACATTGGACTGGTACCTGGGGCAGGCCGGGTTGGGCGGCACCGCGCCGGAGATGCTGCGGTGCGTGGACAACCGCTGGCGGGGCCGGCAGCGGCCGTCCGCGTGCGGCGACGGGGACGAGCAGCCGCTGGATGCCGCCGCGACCGTGGCGGCGCTGGCCACCGCCTGGCTGGCCACCCGGGACGAGCGGTACGCCCGCCTGGCCCGGCTCGCGCTCGCCTGGTTCCACGGCGTCAACCGGGCCGGTGCCGTGGTCGCCGACCTGGCCACCGGCGGCTGCCACGACGGGCTGTCGGAGGCCGGTGTCAACGCCAACCAGGGCGCCGAGTCCACGCTCGCCTACCACCAGGCGCTGCTCGCGCTGCGCGACGCGGGACTCATCGAGTCGGTCGTGGTACCCGCGGCGCAGGGATCGGTGTGGAGTGCGCGCCGCTGGGTATCCACCCGCGGGGCCCGCGCCGCGCACGCCGGGCGGGCAGCGACTCCACGCCGGCCGGCGGCCCGTACCTGACCGGGTGAGCGGCGGGCGTCGCGGGGCGCGTCGCCGGTCGCGAGCCATGGCAAGGAGGTATAAACCGAAGATGAGTGGCATCGCCCGCGGGGGCGCGTCGGAACTGTTCGTGCGCGCCGCGGCCAACCCGGTACTCACCACCGCCGACTGGCCCTACCCGGTCAACGCCGTCTTCAACCCGGGCGCGGCCCTCGTCGACGGGCAGACCGTCCTGCTGTGCCGGGCGGAGGACCGCCGCGGCATCTCGCACCTGACCGCGGCGCGCAGCCAGGACGGCTTCACCGGGTGGAAGGTGGATGCCGCGCCGCTGATCGCCGCGGATCCGGCCGACCGCACCTCGTGCTGGGGCGTCGAGGACGCGCGGATCACCCGCCTCGACGAGTTGGACGGCTGGCTGATCGCCTACACCGCCTACGGCCCCGGTGGGCCCTGCGTGGCGCTGGCCGTCACGCAGGACTTCCGGAGCGTGGAGCACATCGGCATCGCGATGCCACCGGAGGACAAGAACGCCTCGCTGCTGTCCCGGCACATCGACGGCAAGTTCGTGCTCTTCCACCGCCCGGCCTCGCACCAGACCGGCCGCGCGGACGTGTGGCTGTCCCGCTCCACCGACCTGCGCTCGTGGACCACGCCGGAACCGGTGCTGCGGGCCCGGTCCAGCATCTGGTGGGACTCCGTCCGGGTCGGCATCGGCCCGCCGCCGCTGGACACCCCCGACGGCTGGCTGTGCGTGTACCACGGGGTGAAGCAGATGGTGGGCGGTCCCATCTACCGGGCCGGGCTCGTGCTGCTCGACCGGGACGACCCGACCCGGGTGCTGCGCCGCGGCGAGGACTGGGTACTGGGTCCCCGCGAGGACTACGAGCGGGTCGGCGACGTACCCAACACGGTGTTCCCGACCGGCCTCGTCCACGATCCGGCAAGCGACCAACTGCGCGTCTATTACGGGGCGGCGGACACCGTCATCGCGGTCGTCAGCGCGCCGCTGGACGCGGTACTCGAATATGTCCGGTCGTGTCCCGACGGAGAAACCGTCGCTGACCTGCCGACGTGATGATCCTCCACAGAGGATTTCTCAGCTTCATAAGAAAGCTACGGACAGTGTGTCCGCCGGCCACCACGCGCGCGGTGGAACGGCGAACGGTGCGCACGCTGCCCCGCGCCACGAGTCGCTGTTCGGGTAACAGGGCAGGTCAGAGGCGCTTTTGCGGGCCTGGGCGGGAACGGCGCGCGGGCCTTTGCGCCTCGGTTTCCCGGACACGCTCGGTGACCTCTCACTGACTGTGACCGGGCGCTGCGTGTTTCGTGGCCTTCCCGGGCCACCCGCCCGGTGGTAGTGATGTATCTGATAAATCATCGGGCCGGATCTATCGGTTTGGAAGCGGTCCGCGGGGTCGGGTGAACGATCCCATCGAAAGACAGCACAATGACCACAACGAGGTGACTATTGTTCCCCTACCTCGCCAGCAGTGTCGACCGCCGGACTGACACCCCGACCTGTGCGGTGTGCACATGGCCTCGTTGAACTGGCGACCACGGCACGCGGCGCGCGGCGCAAGCGACCGCTCCGCGCAGGCCCGGGGGAGATCGGCGGGTAGCACAGACGGCGGCCGCCCGCGGCCGCGGGCGGCCGGCCGGCTGCCACAGGCGCGGCGCGGGCGCCAGGCACCGGACGACGATCTGTCCGGGTCGGCGGATGTCGCCAACGGCGTGACCCAGGACTACGCCGACCCCTACGAGCCGGTCCGTCCGGACGTGCGGGCGACCGCCGGACCCGGCTGGACGCGGCCGCCACCGTGGCGCGAACCCGACACGTGGACCCAACCCACCACCCCCTGGAACGGGCCCACCAACTGGCGCGACACCGGCGAGCGGTGGCAGACCGGCGGCACGAAGGGCCGTGGCCCGTGGCGTACGGCGCAGATGCTGTTCCGGCGGCGGTACAACACGGCGGCGGTGGTCACCATCGCCGCGGTGGCCGCCGTGCTCTCCCTGCTGGCCGCCATTCCCGTGCAGGGCCGCAACCGGGGCACGGCCGCGCCCGCGGTTTCCGCCGCGGCGAAGCAGACCACGTTCCGGCTCGTCTCGATCGAGGCCGAGTCGCCGGACAACACGCTGATCGGGTCGGCGTCCGCCGGCCCGTACCCCGGCGCCTCCGATGGCCAGCTGGTGCGGGCCATCGGCAACTGGGGCAGCCCGCGCGGTCTGGGTGCCTTGCGGTTCAACAACATCGTGGTGCCCAAGGGCGGCGGCTACGTGATGACGTTCTACTTCGTGAACATCCGGGCCATGGCGACCCGCACCGCGGTCATCACGGCGTCGGGCTCGCAGTCGAGTCCGGTGACCGTGGCCAGCGACTCGGTGTGCTGCACCGGGCAGCCGGTGGTGATCTTCCTGTTCAAGGGCAGGAACAGCGTCACGTTCTCCAACAGCACCAACGAGGCACCGGCGATCGACAGGATCACCATCAAGGTACCGGTGGTCTGAGCGTTCTTGCTGACCCGCGGCTCAGCCGCGGTGGAACGAGCACCGCACACCGTTGAGCCGGAAGTCGGCGGGTGTCGGGTTGCGCTGCTCGTACGAGCTGTTGAAGCCGACCGTCGTGGAGTTTCCCGGCAGCAGCTTGGCGTTGAACCCGGCGTCCAGCACGGTCACGTCCTGGCCCGACTGGCCGAACACACCGTTCCAGCCCTGCAGGATCTGCTGGTCGCCCGGCAGTGCGAAGGTCAGTGTCCAGGTGGAAACGTCGACGTTGCCGGTGTTGGTCACCCGGACGTCGGCCGTGAAGCCCACCTTCCACGTGGTGCGTATGTGGTATGCCACGCTGCACCCGGACAGCGCCGGTGTCGTATCCGGTTTGGTCGGCCGCGCCGACGCGGGCCCGGTCTGTGCCGCCGCCGCCGCGGCCCGGCCGGCCGCACCGGCGCGCATGGTCACCAGGTCGACGACCGCCCCGGCGCCCATCAGCGCGACGGACGCGAGACCGATCAGCAGCGCCTTGCGGGACCGCCGGCGCCGGGGCGGGCCGGCCGCCATCGTCATCGCGAGCGGCGGGCGCCCGGCGACCGGCGGACCCGGTGCCGGGCGTGGCCGCGCCGCGGCTGGCCGCGGGCCGGCGGGCACACCCGCCGCCGGCCGCTGGCCGACCACGAGCATGTGCGCCGCGGCCGCGGTCCGGTCGGTCCTCGTGTGCGGCGGGTCGGCGGGTACCGACACCGCGACCCGCAGGCCGAGCACGGCCGCCAGCTTCCGGGTGACCTGCGTGCTGGTCGGCCGCTGCCCGGGCGGCCGCACCAGGCAGCGCGCGACCAGTTCGGCGACCGCCGCCGGCAGGTCCGGCACCGGCGGCAGCGGCGCGGGTGCCACGTACCGCTGTTGGGACAGCAGCTGGGAGATGCTGTCCGCGGGCCAGGGCAGCGCCCCGGTGAGCGTCTGGTACAGCAGCACGCCCAGCGCGTACACGTCGGCGGCCGGGTGCACCACGCCGCCGTTCGCGAAGCGTTCGGGTGAGATGTAGGCGGGCGTGCCCAGCCGCATGGACTTCTTCTCCAGCTCGCCGACCGGTGCCGAGATGCCGAAGTCGATGACCTTCGCGCCGGTCGGGGCGAGCAGCACGTTGGCCGGGCTTATGTCCCGGTGCACCAGGCCCATCTCGTGCGCGGCCACGAGCGCGGCGGACACCTCGGCACACACCCGTACGGCCTGGCGCCAGGGCAACGGCCCCTCGCTCAGCCGGCGGGCGAGGCTGTGCCCCTCCACCAGTTCCATGACCATGTAGGGCACCCGGCCACCGGGCTCGGTGACCTCGCCGTAGTCGTACACGCCGGCGATGTTCGGATGGGTGATGCGGGCGGAGGCCATCGCCTCCTGCCTGATCCGCCCGGAGAAGGACTCGGCGTCGGCGGAGCTGCGCGCGAGGACCTTGATGGCGACGAGCCGGCCGAGCAGTTCGTCGTAGCCGCGCCAGACAACCGACATGCCACCGGTACCGAGTGGCTCCGCCAGACGGTACCGGGAACCCAGTAGCTGCATCCTTTTCACGACACGTCGAGTGTGCTCGGACCGCCCGCCCCGGGACAGCGCCGGACCAGAATGACAATGCTTTTGTAAGACTGTCGAGAGCTTACATACAACTTACGGATGGTCGGGCACGATGACCGTCGATGCGACCGTGCGGTGTCGCCGCGGTCACCGGCGCGGGCCCCGTCCGGCATCGCCTGATTCCCAGTAGGAGCAGGGAAAACGTGCCCCCGTGCCGGTACCGGGGGCGGTCGCTACCCATCGTCGTTCATCGATCAATGTTCTCTCCAGGGATTCCTTTCCATGACGGACGGTAGCCGTCATCCGGCTTGACGGGACGGATGGTCAAGCGGAAGCTGCCGCAAGAGCTGCCGCAGTACAGATATCAACTTTGACGATCAGGCGATGAGGGCGGCGGCCCACGACGCGGTCACGAAAGGGCGTGCGATGGCTCGAGAACGGTACTCACCGAGAAGCTCCAACTACGATGCGCCAGGCGGATATGAGGAGCCGTCCATCTACGACTCCCCGGCCGGCGAGCGGATGCGCTCCGCGCCGCCGGTGCGCAAGAGCCGGCGACTCGTGAAGCCTTTCGGTGTTCTGGCGGCGGTGGCCGCCATCGCGGCCGGTGGCGCCATCTACGTGGCGACCAGCCATGCGGCCACGGACAACATGGACTGCACATTGGTCGTTCCCGCGAACCCGCTGACCGCGGCCGGCCTGGCCACGCCGTACCAGCTGGTCGCGACGAACGCGGCCAACGGCGCCTGCAACGAGGCCAACGCGAACCAGTCCGCGTTCGTGCAGGGCGCCATCATCGGCGCCGACGGGCAGATCAGCCTGTACAACCCGCTGGTCATCGACCAGGGCACGCAGGCCGCGGCGGCTCCCGCGGCGGCGACCGTGCCGGCCGGCGCGACCATCGGCCTGTGGTTCGGTTTCAACGGCGCCAACCTGACCCTCAGGTCCGCCAACGGCACGAACGCGCTGCGGCAGGGCCAGTGTGTCAACGGCAGCCGGGGCTCCATCTTCGGGCAGTTCGCCTACTGCAACGCGCCCGCCTTCTTCCAGGCGGCCAACGCCGCGGTCCAGGCCGGCACGCTCAAGGTGCCCGCCCTGGGTACCGCGAAGGACGGCAAGGCCTGCCCGACGGTCCGCGACTTCTCGCTGGTCGACATGGACCAGAGCGACAACGTGGTGACCCACTACCTGGCCAACGCCAAGGGGCAGACGGCCCAGCCGAACGCGGCCGGCAAGGCGGCGGTGGGCGCGGCCGGGGTGGACCTGGCCAACGGCAGTGACAACCGGCTGCTGGACGTGTTCGTCGACCCGACGCTGGGCTGCACCCCCTGGACGCTGCCGGAACAGTCAGCCGACGGGACACCCGCATCGGCGCTGCCGCTCAACGAGCTGCAGGCGGCGGCGGGCCAGGCGGCCCCGATCGCGATCGTGCCGCTGACCGACCCGATGACGCTGAATGGCGCCAACACGAGCAACCAGAAGACCAACCTGTACCGCGCCGGTGTGGACCAGCCCGCCCTGGGTGCGGCCGACAACGGCAGCGGTGCGACGTACTGCCAGAACCTGTTCACCAACGCGGCCGGCCTCCAGCGCGTGTTCAACGCGCAGGCCACCTTCGCGCTCGGCCGCTCCCCGGACGCCGGCGCGGCGACGAACCTGTTCACCTTCCTCGCGATGCGTGGCAACGACGCCTTCACCGGCCTCAACTGCCAGAACTTCAACGTGGCCAACCCCATCACGCTGACCACTGACGCCAACGGCGTGGTCACCGCGGCCGCGTTCGGAGCCGGCGGTGCGGGCGGCGGCACGGGTACCTCCGCGGCGCCCAGCACGAGCAGCTCGGCGGCGGCCGGCACCTCGACGGCACCCAGCGCGCTGCCCAGCACCAGCACCTCGGCGGCGGCCGGCACCTCGACCGCACCCAGCACGGCGCCCACCGTGACACCGCCGAGCACCAGGACCTGCTGGTGGTGGTGGCAGCGCCGCGGCCACCGGTGCGGCCACCGGTAGGCCACCGGACCCCTCTGTGAGGGGCAGGCGCACCGCGTCGACAAACAGCGGGTGGACGAGCGATGCCTCGTCCACCCGCTGTCTGTCGTATGGCGTGTCCACTTCGGACTCGATGGCCGCTGGCAGGCGGCACCACCTGCCGGTTAAGGGGTTCGTAATCCCCACCGGCCCCGATTCGGCGTAACCCGCCTCCGTACCGGCACGTAGTGCATGACGAAGAGCTGTTCAGGCAAGGAACCATCCGAACCTGACTGGCGGCAGGACAGCTCACTGCAAGCGTCTGTGATGCAGGCGACCTACTGTCACGGAGGAAGGCATGAAGCTCCGCTTCACCCGAGCCGGAACAACGAGAGGCCCGGCGCGGAAACTGATTCTGGCCGGCCTGATTGCTGGAGTGGCGATTGCCGGGGTCGCGACGGCGACGATCGCAGGCGCAAGCACGCACCACCAAGGCTGGAAGTCCTACAACTCGAGCTCCTGGCAGGTGTCTTGGCGCTACAAGGCCGTGGACTCCCCGGCCGACCCCACGTTCACCCAGCTGCTGGGCGTCAACAACAACGGCTCGGTCGTCGGGTACTACGGCAGCGGCGCGGACGCCACACACCCCAACAAGGGCTTCACCATCAGCAGCCCGTGGACGCACCGCAACAACTGGCGCTGGCAGAACTTCCCGGGCTCGGTACAGACGCAGGTCGTCGCGATCAACACGTTCGGCGCCACGGTAGGCTTCTTCGTCACGCGCACCGGCGCGAACTACGGCTTCGTGAAGTGGAACGGCCACACGTGGCCGGTCGCCTACCCGAAGACGCCGCACAAGAACGCCTTCAACCAGTTGCTCGGCGTCAATGACAACGGCATCGCGTCGGGCTTCTACAACGACGCCGCCGGCAACTCGCACGGCTACCTGTACAACATCAGGACCCGCACGTTCTTCCTGCTGCGGGTGCCGGTCCGGGCGACCAGCGTGGTCATCACGGGCATCAACAACAGCAACGTGATCGTCGGCTTCGTCGTCGTCGGCAAGGTGACCGTCGCGTTCGTCGTCAAGAACGGCGTCTTCCACCAGCTGTCGTTCGGCGGCAAGACGAACACCCAGGCGCTGGGCGTGAACTCGTCCGGTTCGGTGGTCGGCTCGTACCTCGACGCGGGCGGAAAGCTGCACGGGTTCCTGTGGACCACCACGGGCCTGCACACGATCAACTCGCCGTGGGGTACGGGCGGCACGCTCATCAACGGCCTGAACGACAGGGGCGTCCTGGTCGGGTTCTTCATCGACGCCAAGGGCCGGACCCGCGGGTTCCTGGTCGTCGCGAACACCACCAAGGCCACCAACTACTGGTGGACCGGCAACTTCGGCGGCACCATCGCGCCGACCACTCCCAGGCCGAGCGCCAGCAACGGGTGGCCGAGCATCGGACCCAGCGCCAGCCCCGGTGCGGTCACGAACGGCGGCAACCTGACCAACGGAGGCACCAACGCCAACAGCGGTACGCACTGGTGAGTGAGAGCGACTGAGCGATCCCCCTAGCGCTCAGATCGAACTGGCAGCGCCCCGAGGAGGACGGGGCGCTGCCAGCCTGTGCGGGTCGGGGGCCGGGAGTGCCCGACCGGCCCCTGTTCTTCGCGGCCGGGGCGGGTCGAGACTGTCGGGGGACCGTCCCGAGGGGACGGTGCCGAACGAATGCATACCCTCGTCCCTTCCTGTGCTGCTAAGGAGTGGTATGTCCATGAAGTCCTCCGCGAAGCTGTCCGTGTTCGGCGCCGTGGCCCTGGTCGCCGCGCTGGGGGCGGTCGCCGTCGCGACCAGCGCGTCGGCTACCGCGCCGGGCAGCAAGACGGCGGCGCCGGTCGGCAGTGTGCGGCATGTGCAGAGGGTGGGTACGGCGGCGTACAGGCCGGTGCCGGTGGGTAGTGGCGCGCCGGCGTCGGTGTCGACGGAGATCCGTAAGGGGTT
>JBBWZQ010000206.1:0-13296 GCA_039649115.1 Micromonosporaceae bacterium
ATGGTCGACCCCCGGGTTTCCGCTTGCGCGGACCGGCTGGACAATGGCCGGCACCCCCGGGGGTCGGGTGGCTGCCTCGAAGTCGCCAGGCCACCGTCAGTGGACTGCGCCGAGTGCAGGAGGACGGCGGCTAGCTGACAGCCACCTCACGAGTCCAGGTACTACACAACTTTGGACCACCTCCCTTCGCGTGTACGACAAAGGTACGAGCCGGGTGGGGTGACCGCAAGTGACTTTTCAAACAGCAGAAACCATGGCGCGGTGGAACAGTGCGCGCGCCGCGGAGAAAAGTCCGTGCGTTCAGGTGCACTCAGAGCATTCGTGCGGCGACGGGCAGCGACTGCAGCGACTCCAGCGGCATCGGCATGGGCGCCACTGCGGCGATCCCGTCCGGAGCGTCCCGGCTGTCGCCGACCGGCGGCGCCGAGCCGTTCCACCGCATCGAGCCGACGAGTGAGCTGAGGATGGGCAGGTCGCAGTCGTCGGGGTGCAGCACCGACGCGGCCAGGGAGAGTTCGTCGTCGGGCTCGTCGGTGGCCGCCGGCTCCGGCCCGTCCGGCTCGATGTCACTGAAGGTCTCCAGCCAGCTTCGCGTCGATGTATCCAATCCGCACACCCCATCCTGGTATCGGGCGGCACTGGGGACCGCCCACGTCTCCAACGACGGACCCTGCGGTTGGTCTGTCGCCCACTCAGGGTGTTGCACGCTGGCCGTAGGATCCTCGCGTGGTCGCAGTGCCGGGGCTGCCCAGCCGGGGTTCGCGTGAGCCGGGAACCGCATCCGTGCGGGTCCGGCGGCGCATCCGGGCGCGGCTGTTCGACGCCGGTACCGCGCGGGAGCCGGACGGCGCCGCGCGTTTCATCGTCTGTGGCGACGACCCGCTGACCCACCGGCTGGTCGAGGAGCTCGCCGTCCGGTACAAGATGCGGGTCACCGTGGTCCTCGCCTCGCGCAAGCGCAACCACGGCCCGCAGCTGCGCCGCATCCCGGGTGTCCACCTCGTCGAGCGGGACCGGCTGGACACGGAGGCCTTCCTCGCGGCCGGCGTCGAGTCGGCCGTCGGGCTCGCCCTGGTGTACCAGGACGACGTGGGCAACCTGCACGCCGCGCTGCGCGCGCAGGAGCTCAACCCCGACCTGCGGCTCGTGGTGCGGATGTTCAACATGAGCCTCGGGCACAGTATCCGGCGGATGCTGCGGCAGTGCCGGGTGCTGTCCGACGCCTCGATCGCCGCGCCCGCGTTCGTCGCCTCCGCGCTCGGCGAAGTGGCGCCGAGCTTTGTCCGGCTGCCCGGCCGCACCCTCTACGTCGCGCGCCGGGAGGACGTGGCGGCCGCCGATCTGGTCTGCGGGTTGGCCGAGACGACCACCGGCGGAGACCCCGACCTGCTGCCGCTGGACGAGGGGCGGTGCGATCTGGTCCTCGCCATGGCCAACGGCGCGGCCCAGCCGGGGGAGCAGCTGGCGAGGGCCGGCCGGCGCACCCGCATGGCGCACCGCTGGCGGGCCGCCTCGCCGGCCCGGCTGTTCGGGCCGCGGGCCAGCCGTACCCTCCGCATCGCCGCACTGGTCCTGCTCGGCGTCCTGGTCGTGGGCACGGCGGTGCTCGCCCTCACAGACCGGCACCTGTCGCCGTGGAATGCCGCGTACGTGACCGTGCTCAACACGGTGGGCGGCGCGAACGCCGACCTGAGACTGTCCGGACCGGAGCAGGTGCTGGAGGTCGTGCTCGCCCTCGCCGGCGTGGCCATGGTGCCGGTGATCACGGCGGCGGTGGTCGAGGCCGCGGTCAATGCGCGGCTGGCGCTCGCGATGGGCAAGCTGCGCCGGCCCGTCGCCGGGCACGTCGTGGTGGTGGGCCTCGGCAATGTGGGCACCCGCGTCATCCAGCAGTTGCGCGCCCTGGGGGTACCGGTGGTGGCGATCGACAAGGCGGACACGGCCCGGGGTGCCCAGCTGGCGCGGGACCTGGAGATACCGCTGGTGATCGGGGACGCCGGCCGGGAGGAGACGCTGCGCGAGGCGTCCGTACAGACCGCCCGGGCACTGGTCGTGCTGTCCACCGACGACGTGGTGAACCTGGAGGCGGCGCTGCACGCGCGCAGCGTGAACCCGGACATCCGGGTGGTGCTGCGGCTGTTCGACGGGGACTTCGCCGACCGGGTGCAGCGGGTCTTCGGCATCACCACGTCCAAGAGCGTGTCCTTCCTGGCCGCGCCCGCGTTCGCCTCGGCGATGCTGGAGCGTGAGGTGGTCGGCACGATCCCGGTCAAGCGGCAGGTCCTGCTCGTCGCGGAGGTACCGGTGGAGCCCGGCTCGCCCCTGCACGGCGGTACCGTCGCCCAGGCACAGCACGCCGGGGAGGTGCGCGTGGTCGGCGTCGGGCCGGCCGGCCCCGCGTGGGGTGTGCACTGGCGGCCGGAGCCGGAGCACCCGCTGGTCGCCGACGACCGGCTCATCGCGGTCGCCACCCGCGACGGCCTCGGCCGCCTCCTCACCCAGGCCGCCGGCACCGCCGGTACCCCGGACGAGGATCGTCAGGGTGCCACTTCGGCCACCGCGTAGCCGAGGATGGCCTGCTCGTCGGGGCGGTGGGTGAGCACGTCGGCCAGGTACCCCTGCACCGCCGGCGCCAGCCCGACGTCCCGCCCGCTCTCCTCGGACAGCCGCCACCGGTGCTCGATGACCTGCACGAACAGTTCGGTGGGCTCCAGCTTGCCGCGCAGGTTCGCCGGTACGGCGCGGGCCACCGGTTCGAACACCTCCGTCAGCCAGCGGTGCGCCGCCTGCTGCTCGTCGTCCAGGTCGGTCTCCGCGCGGTACGTGTCGAGGTCGTTGAGCAGCTTGCGAGCCTGGTTCTCCTCCGCGTCCAGGCCGGTCAGGCGCAGCAGCCGGCGGGTGTGGTGCCCCGCGTCGACCACCTTCGGCTGGACCAGGTAGACCTGACCGCCGTCCACCGCCGACAGCTGCAGCTCGCCCACGTCGAAGCCCAGCTCGTTGAGGCGCCGGATGCGCTTCTCCACGTGGTGACGAACCTCACGGCCGCCCGGTACCTGCTGCTCGTACGTCAGCTCGTGCCAGAGCGACTCGTACCGGCGCACCACGTCGTCGGCCACCGCCTCCGGATCGATCGCCTCGTGCAGCAGGTCGGCCGCCTCCAGGTCGAGCATCTCGCCGAAGATGTTCACCCGGGCGATCTCCACGTCCTCTTCGCGCTGACCGTTGGACAGCTTCGGGTGCAGCGCACCGGTCTCCGCGTCCACGAGGTAGGCGGCGAACGCGCCCGCGTCGCGGCGGAACAGGGTGTTGGACAGCGAGACGTCGCCCCAGAAGAAGCCGGACAGGTGCAGCCGTACCAGCAGCGCGGCCAGCGCGTCGAGGAGCCGGTTCATGGTGTCCGGGCGCAGCGTGTGGGAGAACAGCGCCCGGTACGGCAGGGAGAACTGCAGGTGCCGGGTGACCAGTACCGGCTCCAGCGCGTCGCCCGTGCCGTCCTGCCGGTCGGCCACGATGGCGACCGCCTCCACGCCCGGCGCGCCGATCCGTTCCAGCGCCCGGAGCAGGTCGTACTCACGCTGCGCGATGCGTTCGGCGGTCTCCTTGACGGCGTAGACCGTGCCGCCGAACTTCACGAACCGCACCACGTGCCGGGAGATGCCCTGGGGCAGGGCGACCAGCCGGTCGGCCGGCCACTCTTCCAGGGGCACGGTCCACGGCAGGTCCAGCAGACCCGGGTCGAAGAAGGCCGACGTGATGCGCACGTACTCAATGATCCCAAAGCCGGCCACCCTCTACTGTTGGCGGGTGGCGCGACTGCGGGTGATCCGTCCGGCCGGGTGGTGGCCGGACGCGGCGCTGGCGGTCGCGGTCGCCGCGGTCACCCTGGCGCTCGCGGCCGGCGCCTTCCTCGGCTGGGATCTCGCGGTGCGCGACTGGTCCGAGGCGCACCGCCCGCACGCCCTCGCCGTGCTCGCCACCGCCGGCAACCTGCTCGGGCGCGGCGGCTACCTGGCCGAGCTCGCGCTGGTGCTGGCCCTGTTGCTGGCGTGGCGGCGGCACTCGGTGCGCCCCGTGCTGCCGGTGGGGCTGGGTTTCGTGCTCACGTTCGGCGTGCTCACCCCGCTGAAGGCGTGGACCGACCGGGCCGCGCCGCACGCCTTCGCGGTGCCGCACCCGGAGCGGCTGGGCAGCGGGGGCGTCTCGTACCCGTCCGGCCACCTCACCAACGCGATCGTCTGGTACGGCGTGCTCGCCCTGCTGCTCAGCGCGTGGCTGCCGGCGCTGTGGCGGCGGGCGGTCCGGGTGGCGCCGCCCGTCGTGCTCTGTTTCACCACCGTCTACCTGGGCTTCCACTGGCTCACGGACACGGTGGCCGGCCTGCTCGTCGGGGTCCTCCTGGATCGGATCATGCGCCGCGTCCCCTGGGACGACCTCCCGCTCGGCCGCCACCTCCAGAAGGCCGGCTGGGACCGCCCCGCCGTGGACGCCCGCCGCCGGGGGACGCAACTTGATTGAAGTTGCGGTGTTGGGCGCCGCGGACACCGCAACCTCAAATGAAGTTGCGGGGATCTTGGGGCGGGGTCAGGGGGAGAGCCAGGTGCCGGCGCGCATGACGCGGAGGATCTGCAGCTCTTCGGAGAGTTCCAGCAGGTCGGCGCGCATGCCGGGGGCGATCGCGCCGATGTCGGTGCGGCCGATCGCGCGGGCCGGGGTCGCCGAGGCCATCCGCGACGCGTCCACAATGGACATCCCGAGCGCGAGCATCCGGCGCAGCGCCGCGTCCATCGTCAGCGTGCTGCCGGCGATCGCGCCGTTGCCGGCCAGCCGGGCCACGCCACCGGACACCAGCACCGTCTGGCCGCCCAGGTCGTAGCTGCCCTCGTCGATGCCGGTCGCCGAGATCGCGTCGGTCACCAGGGCGGCGCGGCCGGGACCGGTCACTGCGGTGGCGAAGGCGAGGGTACCGTCGTGCAGGTGGTGGCCGTCGGCGACGAACTCACACACCACAGTGGACGTGCCGAGGAGCGCGAAGACCGGGCCGGGGTGGCGGTGGTGGGGCGGTCGCATCCCGTTGAAGACATGGGTACCGACGGTCGCGCCAGCCGCGATGCCGGCGAGGGTCTGCTCGTACGTCGCGTCGGTGTGCCCGAGCGCCGCGACGATCCCGTTGCGCACCAACAGTTCTATCGCCTCCAGCGCGCCCGGCCGCTCCGGCGCGACGGTCACCATCCGGACCGCGCCCTCGCCGGTCCCGATCAGCGACGCCAGCTCGGTGACCGACGGGTCGCGCAGGTACGCGGGGTTCTGCGCGCCGCACTGCGCCTGTGACAGGTACGGGCCTTCGAAGTGGATGCCGCCGATCAGCCCGTCCGCGACCAGCGGGGCGAATGCCTTGGCCGCGTCGCGCATCAGCTCGAAGGGGGAGGACACCAGGCTCGCCAGCGGGGTGGTGGTGCCGTGCCGCAGGTGGAACGCAGCCGCCGCCCGGGCCTCGTCCGGATCCCCGGTCGTGAACGTGTACCCCCCGCCGCCGTGCACGTGGATGTCCACGAACCCGGGGACGATCCAGTGTCCACTATGGAGTGTATGGTCGCGTACCGCGGCGATGCGGTCGCCGGAGACCTCGACCTCGCCGTGGTCGAGTACCCCCGCCGGCGTCACCACCCGGCCGGCGATCCTCATGACGTGGACTCCACAAGGGACAGTGCGAGCAGCCCGGCGCCCAGGCACCCGGCCTCGTCGCCCAGTTCCGCCCGTACCAGGTCGGGCATGCGCTGGAAGGTGAGCTTGCCGCGCAGCGCCTCGCGCAGCGGCACCAGCAGCGCGCTGCCCGCCTGTGCGAGCCCGCCGCCGACCACGATGAGCTGCGGGTCGAACAGTGTCAGCCCGGTCAGCAACCCGTCCGCGAGCGCGTCCACGGTCTCCCGCCACACCTGCGTCGCGGCCTCGTCGCCGGCCACCGCGCGCGCCACCACCTCGGCCGCGGTGGCGGGCACGCCGGTCCGCTCCCCGTAGGTGCGCGCGACCGCGGCGGCCGACGCGACCGCCTCCAGGCAGCCGTGGCCGCCACAGCCGCACAGCGGACCGCCGGGGCGCACCACGATGTGCCCGATCTCGCCGGCCGCTCCGTGGGCGCCGGAGAAGGTACGGCCGCCGACCACGTAGGCGGAGGCGATCCCGGTGCCGATCGGCACCACGAGCACCTCCTGGTAGCCGCGCCCCGCGCCCAGCCGCGCCTCGGCCAGGCCGCCGGCGCGCACGTCGTGCCCGAGCACGGCGGGCAGCCCCAGCCTCGCGCCGAGCCGCTCGCGCAGCGGTACCTCCCGGAAGCCGATGTTCGACGCGTACACCGCGATGCCGTTGACCTCGTCGACCACGCCGGGCACCACGACGGCCGCGGCCACCGGCGTCAGCCCCTCCGCGCGGGCCTTGCCCGCGAGCCCCTCGGCGACCGACAGGATCGTCTCCACCACCGCCTCGGAACCCCGGTCGGCGCCCGTGGGGTGGCGCTCCGCGTGGCGGATCGCGCCGCCCGCGTCGATCACCGCGCATTTCATGCCGGTACCGCCGACATCGATCGCGACGACCGCGCTGGCCTCGCCCGCCAGTTTCTCGTCGAGGTAGGACACCCGAGTCTCCCTTTGCGCGTTGGGTGCGCGCTTCGTGCCGCTCAGCTGCTCGGAGCGGCGTAATATGCGTTAGTTTCGCGCGTCATTGTGCAGGTCTGGCGAGCCTGCGCGCCAGAGCACTCCACAATCAATTTCGCGCACAAGACTCGACGTTCTGGGCATGTTTCGCGCATGATTGTGCACACATTCCGCAGGTGAACGTTCCGGAGGAGGGTCGATGGACCGGTACGCGCGCTGGAACGCGCTGCTCGAACTCCTCACGAACAACGGGCGGGTCAGCGTCGAGGAGGCGGCGGAGAAGCTCGGCGTGTCGCAGGCCACCATCCGGCGGGACTTCGACCAGCTGGCTCAGCAGCAGATGATCACCCGCACCCGGGGCGGAGCGGTCGCCAGTGGCGTGTCGTACGACCTGCCGCTGCGGTACAAGACGGCCAAGCACTCGGCCGAGAAGCTGCGCATCGGTGCCGCGGCGGCGGCCCTGGTCTCGCCGGGCATGGTCGTGGCGATCAACGGGGGTACCACCACCACCGAGGTGGCCCGCGCGCTGGCGGTACGCCCGGACCTGGCCACCACGCCCGACGGCGCGCAGCTGACGGTCGTCACCAACGCCCTCAACATCGCCAACGAGCTGCTGGTCCGGTCCCGGATGAAGATCGTGGTGACCGGCGGCGTGGTCCGGCCGCAGTCCTTCGAACTGGTCGGCCCGCTGGCCGGCGGCATCCTGCGCGAGGTGACCCTCGACATCGCACTGCTCGGGGTCGACGCGATCGACGTGCATCTCGGCGCGGCGGCGCACCACGAGGGCGAGGCGGCCATGAACAACCTGATGGTGGCGCGTGCCCGGAAGGTCGTGATTATCGCGGACAGTTCGAAGCTCGGCGGCCACGCATTCGCCCGCATCTGTCCCATAGAGCGAGTGAACACGCTGGTCACCGATGCGGGAGCGAGCGACGAGACGGTCGCGGCGTACGAGGCGGCCGGCATCGCGGTGATACGGGTGTGACCACTGTGTCACAGGGAGCAGTTAGGCTCTCCCGTTATGGACACCGTGGACGTCGACGCTCCTGAGCTCGTCATCGATCCCACGGCCAAACTGAACCCGCCGCCAGAGGCGCCCCGCATTCCCCGACAGCCCGCCGGCGACGAGGCGCTCGTGGTCGACGACGGGCTGACCGAGCGGGAGCGGCAGGTGCTCGCGTTCGAGCGGCAGTGGTGGAAACACGCGGGGGCCAAGGAGCAGGCGATCCGGGATCTCTTCGAGCTCTCCGCCACCCGCTACTACCAGTTGCTCAACGCGCTGCTGGACAACCCGGCCGCCCTGGCATACGACCCGGTCCTCGTCCAGCGCCTGCGCCGGCTGCGCGCCACCCGCTCCCGCGCCCGCACCGGCGGCCGCCGCTCCTGACCGCTGCCCTCCCGCCCGAGTCCGGGTCAGCCCACCGCGTGTTGCTGGGCGTAGGTGGACAGCCACTGCACCTGGCCCGGGTCCAGGGACGGCCGGATCCGGGACCGGGCGGTCTCCATGTGTGCGGCCGTGACCGTCGCCGCGTCCAGCGACTCCCGCATCGCCGCCAGTGCCGCCTCCCGGATCAGCGCCGTGCAGTCCGCCGCCGAGAAGCCGTCCAGCGTGGCCGCCAGCGCGGCGAGGTCGATACCGGCGGCCAGCGGGACGGTACGGGCCGCGGCGCGCAGGATCTCGATCCGCGCCTGCGCGTCCGGTGGCGGCACGTACACCAGCCGCTCCAGCCGCCCGGGTCGCAGCAGGGCCGGGTCGACCAGGTCCGGCCGGTTCGTCGCGCCGATCACGACCACGTTGCGCAGCGCCTCGACACCGTCCAGCTCGGTGAGCAGCGAGGCGACCACCCGGTCGGTGGTACCGCCGTCGCTGCCCTGGCCGCGGATCGGTGCCAGTGCGTCCACCTCGTCCAGGAAGACCAGCGTCGGCGCCGCCTCCCGGGCCCGGCGGAACAGTTCGCGCACCGCCCGCTCGCTCTCGCCGACCCACTTGGACAGCAGCTCGGCGCCCTTCACCGACAACACGTTCGCCTTGCCGGTACCGGCGATCGCCTTCACCAGGTAGGTCTTGCCGCAGCCGGGCGGCCCGTACAGCAGGACGCCGCGGGGTGGCTGCACGCCGAGCCGGGCGAAGGTGTCCGGGTAGGTCAGCGGCCACAGTACCGACTCGGTCAGCACCTCCTTGACCGGCGCCATGTCGCCGACGTCGTCCAGCGTCACCTTCGCCAGCTCCAGGGTGGAGTCCGCCATGCTCGTCGGGCGGACCACCTCCAGCGCCGCGTCGAAGTCCGCGCCCGCGACGACGGGTGCCGCGGCCGACTTCTGGCGCAGCGCCGCCCGCACCCCGGCCTCGCGTACCAGCGCCGACAGGTCGGCCGCGACGAACCCGGGAGTGCGGGAGGCCACGTCGTCGAGGTGGACGTCCTCGGCGAGGGGCATCCGGCGGGTGAGCACGCCGAGCTGTTCCCGGCGCATGGCGACGTCGGGCAGCGGTACCGCCAGCTCGTGGTCGAGCAGGCCGGGCGAGCGCAGGGACGGGTCCACCGACTCGGGCCGGCTGGTGGTGCACACGACGGCGGTACCGGCGACCAGCGCCCCCACCACGAGCTGGCGGAACACGGTGGACAGCGGGCCCGGGCCGTCCTCCCGCGGGGCAAGCGCCTCCACGTCCGCCACGATCACCACGGCCGGGGCGTTGTCGCGGGCCCGCGCGAACGCGTCGCGCAGCCGGGCGGCGGCGTCGTTGGCCACGAGCGCGGCGACCTCGGGTGCCCAGAGCGCGACGACCGAGGCGGAGACGGTCCCGGCCACCGCCCGTACGAGGGCCGACTTGCCGGAGCCGGCCGGGCCGGTGAGCAGCACACCGAGGGTGACGGTGGTACCCAGCCGGCCGAGCACCTCGCGGTGGTGGAAGCCCAGGTCGAGCAGTTCGGTCAGCTCCTGCGCCTGGGCCCGCATGCCGGGCAGGTCCTCGACGCTCGGCGCCTGTTCGGGAGCGGGCCCCGGTGCCACCGTGGCCGGCGCGGAACTGGAGTGGGTGACCTGCCCGTTCCGCCAGCCGACCACGGTGTCCATGGTGACCATGCCGGACCGGTCGGGGTCGGTGCCGGTGACCGTCAGCAGCGCGCTTGTCCACCCGTACCCGATGGTGTTGGCGAGGCTGCGCCGCGCGGCCTCCATCAACGGGCGGGCCTCGCGCGCCGGCAGCACGTCCTGGGGCAGCAGCGAGACATTGTCGTCGACGGTGACGATCTTGCCGAGCAGCGCCAGTCGCAGCATCTCCGGGCTGACCAGCGCGACAATGTTGACCGGGCCGTCCAGGATGACCCGGTGCAGCGCGCGGATCGGGGCCGGCGCGACGGTGACCTGGCCGCCGTCGCGGATGCCCAGATTGCCCAGGGTGAGATCGTCGGCGTAGAGCAGTGCCCGGCTGGCGCCCGTCTCGGCGAGCGCGGCGATGCCGGCGGTCTGCCGCCGCCCCACCAGGCCGATCGCGTCACCCGGGCGCAGGCCGAGCGCGGTGAGCACCTCGGCGTGCACCCGCACGATGCCCCGCCGGGCATCCAGCGCGGCCGGGCGCAGGCTCGCGGTCAGAGTCAGGGAGCCACCGGGCGCGTCGGTCACGCCCACGAGCCTAGGGCCCGCGCGCAGGTATTACTGAGGCTGGGCTGAGAAGGTGGGCGGGGGGAGTCGCCGCCGACGTACGGTGACCGACATGCGCCCGACTCGATTGACCCGCGCCCTGTCCCGCCGGCCGGGGCGCGCGCCACGCCGGCGGCTGACGCGCCGCCGGGTGGTGGCCGGGTCCGTCGCGCTGGCCGCGCTGGTCGGCCTGACCGGTTGGGCCGCCTGGCCGTCCACCCCGGGCTACACCACGACCAGCCAGCTGCTCACGGTGCGCACCGGGCCGGACGGCGCGACCCCGGTCACCCTGGACACGACCTATTACCTGCCGCGCGCGGCGTCCGCGGCACACCCGGCGCCCGCGGTGCTGCTGGCACACGGCTTCGGGGGTACGAAAGACAGCGTGCGCACGGATGCCCAGGATCTGGCGGATCTCGGGTACGCCGTGCTCACCTGGACCGCGGAGGGCTTCGGGCGCAGCGGTGGCCAGATCCACCTGGACAGCCCGGACTGGGAGGTCAAGGACGCGTCCCGGCTACTGGACTGGCTGGCCGCCCGGCCCGAGGTGCGCAAGGACGGCAACGGCGACCCGCGCGTAGGTGTGGTCGGCGGCTCGTACGGCGGCGCGCTCGCCCTGCTGCTGGCCGGCACCGACCACCGGGTGGACGCGATCGTCCCGGAGATCACCTGGAACGACCTCGCCACCGCGTTCCTGCCCGACGCGGCCGGCCACCCGCCGGCGTCCGGCGTGTTCAAGAAGGCCTGGGCAGGGCTGTTCTTCGGCAGCGGCGCGGGCACGTCGGAGGAGGCCGCGGGCGCCGACCCCACCTGCGGCCGGTTCGCGGCGGACATCTGCCAGACCTACCTGAGCATCGCCGCCGGCGGGCAGGGCAGCGAGCAGGCGGTGAACCTGCTGCGGCGCTCCAGCCCGGCCACGGTGCTCGACCGGATCACCGCGCCGGCCCTGCTCGTGCAGGGAGAGGCGGACTCGCTGTTCCCGCTGTCCGAGGCGCAGGCCAACGCGCGCGGGATCGCGGCACACGGCACGCCGGTGCGGGTGGCCTGGTACACCGGCGGGCACGACGGCGGCAGCGGCCCACAGAGCGACCAGGACCGGCTGCGGTACCTGACGGCCCAGTGGCTGGACCACTACCTGCGCGGCAACGGGAGCACCCCGTCCACCAGCTTCACGTACTCGCGCATCGCCGGGCTGGACGCGAACTCCAACGGGTACGTCGCGCTCGGCTACTCGGTCGCCGACTACCCGGGCCTGTCCGGCAGCGCCACCACGACGGTACCGGTGGCCGGTCCCGCCCAGCCCGTGGCCAACCCGCCGGGCGGCACCCCGGCCGCGCTGTCCAGCCTCCCCGGCACCGGTACCGGCGGGCTGGCTTCCTTGGTCGACGGCGCCGTCACCGACATCCCCGGCCAGCACGCCGACTTCTACACCGCCCCGCTGACGTCCTCGGTCGACGTCGTGGGCTCGCCGACGGTACAGATCAAGGTGGCCTCCCGCAGCGGGAGTGCCGTGGTGTTCGTCAAGCTCTACGACGTGGACCCGAAGAGCGGGGCCACCCTGCCCGACGGGCTGGTCGCGCCGGTGCGCCTGACCGGGTTGCCGCCGACCATCGACACCGCGCAGCCGGTGACCGTGACCCTGCCGGGAATCGTGCACCAGTTCCAGCCGGGGCACCTGCTGCGGGTCACCGTCGCCACCTCGGACCAGGCGTACGCGACGCCCGCGGCGCCGGACCTGTACACGGTCGCGATGGGCGTGCCCGAGGTGCACCTGCCGACCGTCCACGGTGTACCGATCGTCACCCCGAACGTGATCTGGCGCTGGATCCTCGCCGGACTGGTCGCCCTGGTGCTCGTCGGGGTCGCCGCCGCGATCCTCATCGGCCGGCGCCGGTACCGGGCCGCCGGCGGCGCGGTGCGGCCCGAGTTCGCGGACACCCCCCTCGTCGTGAACGGGCTGCGCAAGGAGTACGGCGACGGCTTCGTCGCGGTATCCACAGTGGACTTCACCGTCCAGCGTGGACAGGTCGTCGGCCTGCTCGGTCCCAACGGCGCGGGAAAGACCACCGCCCTGAGGGTGCTGATGGGCCTGACCCGCGCCACGGCCGGCGACATCTACATCTTCGGGCACCGGCTCACCCCCGGCTCCCCGGTGCTCTCCCGGCTCGGCGCGCTGGTCGAGGGCCCCGGCTTCCTGCCGCACGTCTCGGGCCTGCGCAACCTCCAGCTCTACTGGCGCTCCACCGGCCGGCCCGAGGCGGACGCGCACTTCGCGGAGGCCATGGCGATCGCCGGGCTGGGGGACGCGATCCACCGGAAGGTGAAGAAGTACAGCCACGGCATGAAGCAGCGGTTGGCGATCGCGCAGGCCATGCTCGGGTTGCCGGACCTGCTCGTGCTGGACGAGCCGACGGACGGGCTGGATCCGCCGCAGATCGCCGAGATGCGCCGGGTCCTGCAGAGGTATGCCGACCCGGACCGGGGGCGGGCGGTCCTGCTCTCCTCCCATCTGCTGGCCGAGGTGGAGCAGACCTGCACGCACGTGGTGGTCGTACACAAGGGACTGGTGGTCGCGGCCGGCGGGGTCGACGACATCGTCGGTGACTCGCCCTCGGTGCAGTTCGACGTCTCCGACACGGCGGCCGCCTCGGATGTGCTGGGCGCGCTGTCCGGCATCCGGTCGGTCCAGCCCGACGGCACCGGGGCGCTGGTGGTCGACCTCAACGGCACCTCCCGCTCGGCGGTCGTGGCGGCACTGGTCAACGCGGGCGTCGGGGTGGACCGGGTGGTGCCCAGGCGGCGACTGGAGGACGCGTTCCTGTCCCTCGTGGGCGGGGACACGACGGCGGGTGGGGAGCGGTGATGCAGGCTCTGCGAGAGGATCCGGCGCGGCTGGCCGGTGCGCCCGGGTACCGGCCGCACGCCACGTTCAGCTTCCGCACCGAGGCGCGCCGGCAGCTGACCCGCCGCCGTACCCAGTTCGGGCTGGGCTTCATGGTGCTGCTGCCGC
>JBBWZQ010000227.1:0-2645 GCA_039649115.1 Micromonosporaceae bacterium
GTTGCTGGACCAACCCGTACGCGTGATTGGGCTTCACTGCCAGAAGAGCCAACACGCACATGTCGATGACGCCCCTGAGCAGAAGGCTCTCCCGCTCGCCCACGCTGCTGTCGGACGCTGTCATGTACCGCACACTACTAGGTGTCACACAGTATGACGAGGACGTGCGCCGCTGCAGCGGCGTCTCCGCCGGGCAACTGGGCGTCTGGTCAGCGGGCGAAGAGGGCCATCGTGGTGCGGTGTGCGTCCACCAGCACCTCCTGCAGGGGTCGTTGACGGTGTGCCTCTGAGATGATCTCGACACCCCATGGCCCGGCGAAGCCGATCCCTTGCAGGGTCTCGACGAAGCCTCGGACATCGAACGTTCCCGAGCCGCACAGCACCCGATGGTTGATGGTTTCGTGGAACAGGTCGCTGGACTGCGGTGCGGGGGCATCGTTGAGCTCGACGACGAACACCTTGTCGCCCGGGATCTGGCCAAGGTCAGTCAACGTGGAAGGTCCGCGCTCCAGGTGCCAGATGTCCACCACCAGACCCGCTGCGGGGTGATCAGCAGCGGCGACCAGCTCCGCCGCCAACCGGAAGTCGGTGATGTTGGAGAACGGCAGCGGCTCCAGCGCCACCCTGGTTCCGACCTCGGCGGCCTGTACGGCCAGCTGGTGCAACTCGCTCGCCCAGTGCGCTACGTCGGCCAGCGGCGGGACGGCGCCGTCAACGATCTCGACGTCAGGTCCGATCTTGATCTGTCGCGCTCCGAGAACCTCGGCGGCAGTCAGCAACGAAGCCCGCGTCTGATCCGATTCCCGACGGCGCGAGCCGGTGGTCCACCAGTTCTCGAGCAGCTCGACCTCGAGGTGCACCAGGCCAAGGTCTTCGCACATCCGCCTCACCTGAGACAGACCGTAGGTGGCGCTCGCGGCGTCGAGATCATTGATCGTGAACCCGATACCGGTGAAGCCGGCCGCGGCCACGGCCTCCGCCCTGGCGCGGAGGTCCAGCCGACTCAGATGGCGACCGGCCACCGGCACCGCGTCACCAGCGTGGGTCCAGCAGGTGGCCAGGAGCTCGATGGACATCGGGTCAGCCGTGGTTGGGGCGGGTGCGTGCGGCCTGGGCGTCCAGAGCGGCTTCGAACGCCTCGGGAGTCCATGCCTCGGCGACGGCCTGACGCACCAGGTCCGCCTGGGTCTGGGGTGCGATGCCACCGATCGGCTGGTCCCGGTCAAGGTTGGTGGGAAAGGCGTAGCCCTCGGCGGAGGCGGCGATGACGTTGTTCAGGAAGCCGGCGGACGCGCCGGCGGCCTTCTCCTCCAGCAGGATCGGGAACAGGGCTCGGCACATCGCGACGCGGTCGACGGCCTCCATCGCGCGGCCGAACGGCGAGGACACCTGCAGCAGGTTGGCCATCCGTCGGACGGTGGTGGAGAGGTTGGTGCCGGCGCCGTGGAACAGGGCGGGATTGAAGAACGCGGCGTCGCCCTTCTCCAGCGGCAGCTGGGTGTAGTGCTGCTGGAAGTACTCGGTGAACTCGGGCAGGTGGAAGGCGAGGTAGCCGGGCTCGTACTGGTGTGAGTACGGCAGGTAGAGGGTCGGGCCGGCCTCGACGGGCATGTCGCAGTGTGCGACCGCGCCCTGCAGGGTCAGCGCCGGAGACAGCCGGTGTACCTGGGCCGGGAAGCGGGCGGCGCCCACGGCGTCCATGAAACCGAGGTGGTAGTCACGGTGCACGGTCTGCGCCTGACCACCGGGGTTGACCACATTGACCTGGGAGGTGACCTGGTAGTCCGGACCGAGCCAGGACTCGCTGATCAGCGCGATGATGTCGTTGGCGTAGTACTCGGAGAACACCGCAGGTTCGGCGACGGCCAGCTTGTCGAGCGCTCCCCAGAGCCGGTCGTTCGCGCCGGGCTTGGCGAAGTGGTCGCCACCGGCGACGCCGGCGGCCTTCTCCGCGGCGATCTGGGCGAAGAACGCTTCGCTGGCGCGGTCGACGACGGAAAGATCTCCGAAGGCTTGCTTGAACACCACGATGCCCGGGCCGTCGGTCAACGCTCGGATCAGCTCGGTCTGCACTGCGGTTCGGCCGGAGTCGGTTCCGACCGCGGCGCGAAGCCTCTCGCCGTAGATCAGCACGTTGCGCTCGACGGCGTCGGCGTAGGGGTAGTCGGATGGCTTCGTCCGTTGTTCGACGAGGGCGGCGAAGTCGTCGATCGAGCAGTCGACGGCGGAGAGCCACCCCGTCGTTCGGGAGGCGGTGAACGCGGTCATGTGGTCGCGACTTCCTTCGTGGGGCGAGGACTAGCCAAAGCCTACGAAGCCCCGGCGGGTAAGCGAACGTCAACAAGCCATCAAAACCACGTCATTTGACGAGACTGCCGGGATCATCTGCTTCCGTGATGAACACGTGTGCCGGGCGGGGCTCGAGTCCGATAGCGCGGTAGCAGCTGTCGATGAGCGACATGGTCGCGACCGCGTCATCGGCATCGGTGCGGTACGGCGCGTCGTCACGAACGGCGTCGATGAAGGCCTGGAGCTGGTAGGTGTAGGAGCTTGCGTTGCCGCAGTGCTCCGTTCGTCTCCCCGAGCCGGACTCGATGATGAGGCGGTCGTCGTACTTCTGATAGAGGAAGTCGGGAATGAACGCT
>JBBWZQ010000283.1:0-6392 GCA_039649115.1 Micromonosporaceae bacterium
GAGTCGAGCCGTATCGGCGGGGGCACTCCAGCGCCCGCCGGGATTGAGTGCGGCCACCGCGGCACGGGCCTGCTCATCGGCGTAGCCGGTGTCGTTCGGCCCGGGGTTGACGCAGTTCACGGTGATCCCGCGGCCGATGAGGTGAACCGCGAGGCTGCGCGTCACCTCGTGCAGGGCCGCCTTGGACGCGATGTACGGCAACTCGGCGGGCATCGCGCCGTGGTACTGCCCTGACGTGAACAGCACCACCCGCCCACCGGGGCGGCTGTCGTCGTGCTGGGCGGCGAACGCCTTGACCAGCAACAGCGACGCCCTCGTGTTGACCGCGTAGGTGAGGTCCAGCTCGGCCGCCGTGAGGTCCTCCAGCCACTGCGCGCAACTGCGGGCGTGGTTGGCGACCACCACGTCAACGTGCCCGAAAGCCTCGCGCGCGGCGGCGACGAGCGCCGCGGGCGCCTCGGGCGCGCTGAGGTCGGCGGAGACGTGTTCGACCCGGCCACCGGCGTGACGCAACTCGTCCACCAGCGCCTCCGGTCCGGCGACGTCGGCGCCCCAGGGTTGCTCGGCGTCGTAGCGAGTCCACGAGTGCAGCAGGACCGCCGCGCCCTGCGCGACCACCCGTCGAGCGATGGCCGCCCCGATCGCGATGCGGCGGCTGGCACCGGTCACGATCACCACCCGGTTCCGCAAAGACATGTCTGCCATCAGCGGATCATCGCCCGACTCGTCCTCGCCCGCAACGCGCGCCTGGCAGTGGACCTTGGTCGCTCGTTCCCCCCAGCGGGGGCACGCGCGACCCAGGTCCAGCGATTGCCCGGCGCTCAGCCGGGGAGCTTCAGGTTGTAGACGCGCGCGGCGGTGCCGGCGAGCACGAGGCCGGCCGTCTCCTCGTCGGGGCACAGCGCGACGACGGCGCGGGCGTTGCTGGCGATGCCGGGTACGCCGGGCCAGTCGGTACCGAAGATCATGCGGCGGGTGAGGCGGTCCCAGCGGTGCCTGGCGTAGTAGTCGCGCAGCCGGGACGGCGGCAGGCCGGACAGTTCGATCCAGACGCGTTCGTTGGACAGGGCCATGAACGCGGCCGCGTCGTACCACCAGCCCCGGCCGCCGTGCGCGAGCACGACGTCCAACCGGCGGAAGTCGCGCAGCACGTCGTCGAGCAGGATCGGGTCGGCGAACGCGTTGGACGAGCCGGGGAACGTGCTGGTTCCACAGTGGACGACGACCGGGATGCCGGCGGACTGGCACAGCTCGTACGCCGGATAGAGCGCGCGGTCGTTGGCCGCGACTCCCGCGTGTACCGGATGAATCTTGCAGGCGACGGCGCCGAGGGCCAGTTGCCGCGCCAGCTCCTCCTCGACCGGGTAGTGCAGGTGGGGGTTGACGTTGGCGACGAGCTTGACCCGCGAGGGGTTGGCCGCGGTCAGCGGCAGCATGTCCTCGACCGGTTGGATGCCGGTGGTCTTGGGGCTGTACTCGGCCAGCACCATGGCGATGTCGACGCCCTCGGCGGCGAGGAAGGCGTCGAAGCGCGCCGGGTCGATGCTGCCGTCCGCGGCGTAGACCTGCGCGATCGCCGACTCGCCGCCGAAGTCGTGCGCCCACTGCCGCCACGCCGGCTTGAGCGTGGGCAGCCGGGCGGCGTGCAGGTGGACGTCCACGAGCGGGCGGCCGTCGAGCATCAGCACACCCCTGCCACGGGGCCGAGCAGCACGGTCGCGGCCATCGCGCGCGGCTCGACGCGGCCGACCTCGCCGGTGGCGGTCGTCGGGTACGGTCCCACAAAAAATGATCTTACGCGGTGGAACACGGTCCGGGCGATCGCCTCGACGGCCTCGTTCGCCTGCCTCGCCTGGACCCTCGTCCGCTACGGCAGGATCACCGGGTGACCGGCACGTGGGCGTCACGGGTGCCGGCCGGCCGCGGCGGTCAGGCCGCGGCGCGGTCCGCGGGCAGCCGCCGGCGGGCCGCCGCGTCTGCGAGTACCGGTGGGCGCCACGCGCCGTCGGGGTGGTACAGGTTGGTGCCCGGCGGAACGATCTCGTCGATCCGGTCGAGCGTGGCGTCGTCCAGGGCGAGCGAGGCGCCCTTCAGCAGGCCCTCCAGCTGCCCCATCGTCCGCGGCCCGAGGATCGCCGAGGTGACCGCCGGGTGGGCCACGGTGAAGGCGATGGCGAGGTCGGGAAGTGCGCAGCCGATGCTCGACGCGAGGTCGGCGAGCCGCTCGACGGCGTCCAGCTTCACCGCGTTCTCCGGGATGGCGGGGTCGAAACGCGCCGGGGTCAGTGCGGGCCGGCCCTGCGACAGGTCGACGGGCCGACCCTTGCGGTACCGGCCGGACAGGAAGCCCGACGCCAGCGGGCTCCAGACCAGCACACCCATGCCGTAGCGACCGCACACCGGGAGCACCGACGCCTCGATCCCCCGGGCGAGGACCGAATAGGGCGGCTGTTCCGTCCGGAACCGCCCGAGACCGCGACGCTCGGCGACGTGGTGTGCCTCGACGATGTCCTCGGCCGGGAACGTCGAGCAGCCGAAGGCGCGGATCTTCCCGGCGCGGACCAGGTCGCTGAGCACGCCGAGGGTCTCCTCGATGTCGGTCGAGTAGTCCGGCCGGTGCACCTGGTACAGGTCGATCCAGTCGGTGTCGAGGCGGCGCAGGCTCTCCTCGACCTCGGTGAGGATCCAGCGCCGCGAGTTGCCACGGCGGTTGCGGCCCTCGCCCATCTGGAAGTGGACCTTGGTGGCCAGTACGACGTCGTCGCGGCGCCCCCGCAACGCCTTGCCCACGATCTGTTCGGACTCCCCGGCGGAGTACATGTCGGCGGTGTCGACGAAGTTGATGCCCTGGTCGAGAGCTGCGTGGATGATCCGGATGCAATCGTCGTGGTCCGGGTTGCCGACCGCGCCGAACATCATGGTGCCGAGGCAGTGGACGCTCACCTCGATGCCGGTGCCGCCCAGGACGCGGTAGCGCATGGTCATGGGGGCACCCTAGAAGTTCGAGCACGCTCCAGGTCAAGCGCGCTCTTCGTCAAGGGCGCTCTTTGTCAAGCGCGGCCGGCCGCGGGACGCGCAGGTTCGCGCCAGGTTTCCGCGCTAGGTTGTGGCGATGGACGAGAACAGGGCCCGGCGGGTGGTGGACGCGCTGCGCGACCGGGGGGTACCCGCGCACATGGTGCACCGGCAGTCCGGCGCGGCGCGGGCGGGGGTACGCGTCGTGCTGCTGGACGGGCGGGAGGCGCTGTGGGACACCGACGGCACGGCCGGCCTCGAGGCGCAGGTGATGCGCGACGGCGTGCTCGTCGGGTTCGTACCGATGATCGAGGGGTCCGAGGACTTCGGCGAGGACCAGGTGATCGACGCGATCGCGCGCACGGACTACGACCAGCCGGTGGCGCGGCAGCGGGCCACCGCGCCGCCACCGGCGCCGTCGCTGCCCCGGGAGGGCGGCTTCTTCCGCCGGCTCATGGAGGGCTTCCGGGAGAGTTGACGTCCAGCCCGATCCGGGCGGTCAGCGCCACGTGGTCGGACAGGTACACGCGGCGCCCGTCGGGCAGCGCCAGCGGCTCGGCGAACAGCAGCCCGCTGCCGGTGACGGGGAACCGTGCCGGGTCGCCGCGGACGAGCACGTAGTCGATGCGGTGCCCGGCGTACCCCGGCGGCAGGAACGCGGTGTGGTAGGTCACCGGATCGGTCGTGGCGAACGGGTCGCGCCAGGCGCCGCCGTCGACGATGAGCGGGTACAGCGGGGAGGCGCTGGCGATGTTGAAGTCGCCGGTGAGGAGCACCAGACCGGCGCCGGCACGCCGCACCACCCCGTGCAGCCTCCCGAGTTGGGCCCGCTGGAACGCGTGGTACCGGTTGCCGGCGGACCAGTCGCCGTCCTTGTTCGCGGTCAGGTGGGTGTTGCCGACGACCGTACCCAGCTCGGGCAGCTCCACCGTCAGTACGCCCTGCAGCATGCTGTTGACCGCGCGCTTGGCGCGGAAGCGGACGCTGCCGGCGTCGGGCCGTACGCCCCGGAAGGAGGTGTACGAGACCGCGCCGAAGGGCATCCGCGCGAAGGTCGCCAGTCCCCCGGCCGGTTGGCCGGCCACCCCGCGCCGCCAGGCGACGTGCGGGAACGACGGCAGCCGGGCGCGCAGCGCCGCCAGGATACGGCTCCCCCATACCTCCTGGAAGTTCACCACGTCGATGTCGGACTCGTCGATGCGCCGGCAGAAGTGGGTGGCCCGCTCCGCCAGCGGCGGAAGCGGCGAGGGCAGCCCGCACACGTTGAGCGACGCCACGTGGATCGCCGCCGGCCCGTTGCCCATGCCCACAGTCTCCATGATCCCGGGCGGTTGCGACCGGTTGGCGACGGTCTCGCCCGGAAGTCACCGGGCGAGACGGAGTAGCCGCCTACTTCTTCTTGTTCTTCTTGGACTTCTTGTCCTTCTTTGACTTCTTCGCCATGGTCGCGTGCTCCTCCCTACCCAACATCCGTTCGCCAACCGCTGTTCACGAATCCGTTGCGCAGCCGCCATCCTAGCGGCGCCTGGTTGCGGCCGGCCGAACAACCTGTACGGCGTTTCACTTCTGCGACACGATGGCGGGCGGGTCGCTGACCAGCGGGCATTCTGATCGGCATCCATCGAACGGTAGGCGGGAGCTCATCCATGGCTGGGCTCACGTTTCCCGCGTGCCGGGCGTCTACCTGACGTACGCCGCACGGCAGGGGGACGGCCGCGCGGCACGGAGCGGAAGGATGAGACTGATGAGCATGCGGCATGGTGTGGTGGCTTCGCCGGTGGGTGCGCTGACCGTGGTGGCACCCGACGGCGGCGGGCTGGCCGGCCTGTACTTCGCCGACCATCTGCGCCGGCCCGGTCCGGACGCGGTCGGCCCCCGGGACGACGCGCCGTTCGCGGAGGTGGCGCGGCAGCTGGACGAGTACTTCGCCGGCGCGCGTACCGGGTTCGACCTGCCGCTCGCACCGCCGGGGACCGCCTTCCACCAGCGTGTCTGGGACCTGGTTGCCCGGATACCGTATGGCCGGACGCGGACCTACGGCGAGCTGGCGAAGGAGCTGGGTGACCCCGGGTTGGCCCAGGCGGTCGGCGCGGCCAACGGCCGCAACCCGCTCAGCATCCTGGTGCCGTGCCACCGGGTGGTCGGCGCCGACGGCAGCCTGACCGGCTACGCGGGCGGGCTGGCGCGCAAGCGCTTCCTGCTGGATCTGGAGGCCCGCGCGGACGCGCCGGCCGGGCGGCTGTTCTGAAACGGTGAAGCCTTTCGAACAGATCGTGACCGAACACGGGCCGACCGTCCTGCGCGTGTGCCGCGCCGTCGTCGGACCCGTGGACGCCGAGGACGCCTGGTCGGAGACGTTTCTGGCCGCGCTGACGGCGTACCCCCGGCTGCCTCCGGACGCCAACGTGCAAGCGTGGCTGGTCACGATCGCGCACCGGAAGGCCATCGACATCCACCGCGGTGCGGCCCGCCGGCCCGCCGTCGTGGACACCCTGCCCGAGCGGCCGAGCGGCACCGGCCGTCCCGAGGACTGGGACGGCGATCTGTGGGTGGCGCTGGCGGCGCTGCCGGACAAGCAACGGGCCGCCGTGGCGTACCACTATCTGGCCGGGCTGCCCTACCAGGAGATCGCCGCGATCCTCGGCGGCAGCGCGGACGCCGCGCGCCGGGCCGCGGCCGACGGCATCAAGAAGCTGCGCGCGAACTACGGAGACAAACCATGATGACGGAGTACGGGTCGCCCCGCGAACCACTGTTCGACAACCTCTCACCGATCGACGACGCCACCAGCGCCCGCCTGCACGCGCGGCTGGTCGCGCAGGCCCAGCGCGACGGCGTGCTCGACGTCGCCTACCGCACGATCGGCACCCCGGTCGGCGAGCTGCTGCTGGCCACGACCGGGCAGGGCCTGGTCCGGGTGGCCTACCCGCGCGAAGACCACGACGCGGTGCTGGCCAGGCTGGCCGGGTCGGTCAGCCCGCGCATCCTGCGGGCCCCCGGCCGGCTGGACGAGGCGAGCCGGCAGCTCGAGGAGTACTTCGCCGGCCGGCGCACCACGTTCGACCTCCCCCTGGACCTGCGCCTGTCGAAGGGGTTCCGGCGGCTCGTGCTGGCCCACCTGCCCGAGATCCCGTACGGGCACACGGAGAGCTACGCGCAGGTCGCCGCCGCCACGGGCAGCCCGAAGGCGGTCCGCGCGGTCGGTACCGCGTGCGCGACCAACCCGCTGCCGGTCGTGGTGCCCTGCCACCGCGTGGTGCGCGCCGACGGCACGCCCGGCGGATACGCCGGCGGCCCGGACGCCAAGCACGCCCTGCTGACCCTGGAGGCCGCCGCGTGATCGCGAACTGGGCGGCCGTCACCACCGAGGTCAACGA
>JBBWZQ010000249.1:0-19836 GCA_039649115.1 Micromonosporaceae bacterium
GCCGGTTGCGCTCCGGCGGCATGACCGTGTTCATCACCACGCACTACCTCGACGAGGCCGACGCGCTGTGCGACCGGGTCGCCATCATCGACCACGGCCTGGTGGTCGCCGAGGGCACGCCGGACGAACTGAAGCGCGAGATCACCGGTGACGTGGTGAGCGTCGGCCTCAACGGCGCCACCGGCGCCGCCGCTGACATCCTCAATGGACAGTCCTACGTGCGCAAGCTGGAGACGCGGGAGGGCGGCCTGCGACTGTTCGTGGACAGCGGGGCCACCGCGATCCCGCTGATCCTGCGCACGCTGGACGGCGCCGGCCTGGACCTCGGCTCGATCGAGCTGCACCGCCCCAGCCTCGACGACGTCTTCCTCACCAAGACCGGCCGCTCCCTCCGCGACTCCTGACCCCCGCCACCCTGACCCCTGACACCGCAACCTCGATGAAGTTGTGGCCGGACAGCGCGGGCGGCGCGGCGGCGGAGGCGTTACGGTACCGGGGTGGATATTGGCATCGGACTCCCGAATACCCTGAACGTCGACGGGTCGGTCGTGGTCGAGTGGGCGCGGCGCGCGGAGGGGCGCGGCTTCACCGCGCTGGCGACGATCGACCGGATCGTGTACCCGTCCTACGACTCGCTGACCGCCCTCGCCGTCGCCGCCGGCGCGACGTCCCGGATCGGCCTGTTCACCGACATCCTGCTGGCCCCGCTGTACCCGCCCGTGTGGCTCGCCAAGGCGACGGCCAGCCTGAACGAGGCGTCCGGCGGCCGGCTCACCCTCGGCGTGGGGGTGGGCGGGCGGCCCGACGACTTCGCGGCGATGGACCGGCCGGTCGAGCGGCGCGGCCGGCTGATGGACGACACGCTCGACCTCCTGCACCGCGCCTGGGCCGGGGAGAGCGTGACCGGCGACGAGTTCCCCGTGGTGCCGGAGGCGGCCGCCGGCAAGCGGGTGTCCGTGCTCGTCGGCGGCAACTCCGACGCCGCGGTGCGCCGGACGATCCAGTACGGCGAGGGCTGGACCACGGGCGGCGGCGGCCCGGCCATGGCGGTGCCGATGATCGAGAAGGTGCGCCGGGCGTGGCAGGAGGCGGGCCGCGAGGACGAGCCGCGCATCGCCGCGCTGGCCTACTTCGGGCTGGGCGACGAGGAGAAGTCGCTGGCGTCGCTGCGCCGGTACTACGGCTTCGCCCCCGATTACGTCGAGATGATCGCCGGGTCGGCGGTCCGCTCGCCCGCCGCCGTCCGGGAGCTGGCACGCGCGTTCGCGGACATCGGCGTCACCGAGTTGATGTTCGACCCGACGATCGCGTCGATCGACGAGGTCGACCGGCTCGCCGACGCGGTGCTCTAGCCGTCCCGATGAACGAGGCCGAGGCCCGGTCGCGGTTCGCCGCCGGGCGCGTCGCCACCCTCGCCACAGTGGACGGTACCGGCGCGCCGCACCTGGTACCCGTCGTCTTCGTGGTCGAGGACTCCACCGTGTGGAGCGCGACCGACGGCAAGCCCAAGCGCGGCACCGCGCTGCGACGGCACGCGAACATCCGGGCACGGCCGCGGGTGAGCCTGTTGGCGCAGCACTGGGACGAGCGCTGGGACATGCTGTGGTGGGTACGCGCCGACGGCTCCGCGCGCATCGACACGGAGCCGTCCACTGTGGATCGCGTGGTGGCCCTGCTGCGGGACAAGTACCCGCAGTACGGCACCGTCCCGGTCGGCGGGCCGCTGGTCGCCGTCACGGTGCGGTCGTGGCGCGGCTGGCAGGCGGGTTGACGGCCAGTTCGACGACCCGGTCGGCGCACCCCCAGGCGAGGGTGACACCCGCGCCACCGTGGCCGTAGTTGTGGATGAGCCCGCCCGAGCCGGTCTCCAGCCGCACGCCGCCCTGGCGGGTGGGCCGCAGGCCGGCCCGGTACCCGATGGTGCGCGCGGCGGCCAGCTCCGGTACCAGCGCCAGGCACCGGCGGCGGATCGCCTCGCAGGCCACCGGGTCGGGCGTGGCGTCCCACACGCCGGATTCGAAGGTGCCGCCCAGCACCACGTCGTCGCGGCGCGGGTGGATGTACGTGTACCCCTCCGGGTTGTCCTGGTCACGCACGCTCTCGGTGAGCCCCGGGTTGCTGGTGAGCACGATCTGGCCGCGGACCGGCTCCACCGCGCTGTCGCCGCACAGGTCGCGGGCTGCCAGCCCGGTCGCGTTGACCACGATCGGCGCCGCGCCGGCCGCCTCGCGCAGCGACTCCACCCGCCGCAGCCGCACCTCGCCGCCGGCCGCGGTGAAGCGTGCCACGAGCCACGGCAGGTACCGGGGCATCTCCACGATCGGCGCGGTGAACCGCCACCCGCCGACGAACGGCGGGTGGACCTCGGCCGGCGCCAGCCAGCGCAGGTCCCCGACCGCCGGCGCCCACCACGGCTCGTGCTGGACGGCAGCGCGGTGCAGCATCCGGGTCACCCGCATGACCACCCCGGGTACCCCGTCGGCGGCCTGCCGGACGAACTCGGCCAACGTCCGCTCGCCCCACTCCAGCACCCGCGGCTGCCCCTCGACGCGCGTCGGGTACCAGACCGCGGCGGCCACCGCGGACGTGGTCTGCTCCGGCGGCTGCGCCGTCCACACCACCACGTCAGCGCCGGCCTGCCGCAGCCGCAGCGCGCTGGTCAACCCGACGATCCCCGCGCCCACGACCACCACGTCAGCCGCCATCGCCGCCTCCCCGCGGCCAACTGCGGCACTCCCGATCATGCCGGCAGCCGAACGTGATCACGGCGGCCATCCCCGCAGGCCGCTCTGGTACGCGATGACGACCAGCTGCGCCCGGTCCCGCGCACCCAGCTTCACCATCGCCCGGTTGACATGCGTCTTCGCGGTCGCCGGGCTGAGCACCAGGTGCCGGGCGATCTCGTCGTTGGTCAGGCCGGCGGCCACCAGCATGAGCACCTCGCGCTCGCGGTCGGTGAGCACGTCGAGGGCCTGCCGGGTGGCGGGTTCGGCGTGGTCCGGCTGGGCCAGGAACCGGGCGATCAGGCTCCTTGTCGCGGCGGGGGACAGCAGCGCGTCGCCGCGGTTGACCGTGCGGATGGCACCCAGCAACTCCTCGGGTTCGGCGCTCTTGCCGAGGAAGCCGCTGGCGCCGTACCGCAGCGCGCGGAACACGTACTCGTCGATCTCGAACGTGGTCAGGATCAGCACGCGCACCCCGGCCAGGTCCTCGTCCTGGCTGATCAGCCGGGTCGCGGCCAGGCCGTCGAGGTCGGGCATCCGGATGTCCATCAGCACCACGTCGGCCCGGGTCTGCCGGGCCAGCGCCACGGCCTGGTGGCCGGTGGCCGCCTCGCCGACCACCTCCAGGTCGGGCGCGGAGTCGATGAGCACCTTGAACCCGGCGCGCAGCAGCGGCTGGTCGTCGGCGAGCAACACCCTGATCATGAGGGAACGCCGCCGGCGAAGGGCAGCACCGCGCTGACCCGGAACCCGCCGGCGCCGTGCGGACCGGCGTGCAGGCTGCCGCCCAGCGCGGCCACCCGCTCCCGCATGCCGACGATCCCGTGTCCGGGCGGCGCGCCGGCCGAGCTGCCGGCAGCGGAGTTGTCCACCACGATGTGCAGGGCGGCCGGCTCGTACGCCAGGGACAGCCGGGCGGCCGGCCGGGTCGCGTGCTTGCACACGTTGGTCAGCGACTCCTGGATGACGCGGTAGGCGGTGACGTCGGCCGCTGAGGGGAG
Source organism: Micromonosporaceae bacterium (assembly GCA_039649115.1). GTDB lineage: Bacteria > Actinomycetota > Actinomycetes > Mycobacteriales > Micromonosporaceae > DATEJJ01. Next base: position 3,725 of record JBBWZQ010000249.1, read on the forward strand.
TGGCCGCGCCGCGCCGCGCACGTCCTGTTCGACACGCAGGCCGGAGCGGCGGAACGAGGCGACCAGTTGGGCCAGCGCGGACAGGCCGGCGGTCGGCTCGGTGGGCGCCGCCGGCTCGTCCGGCCCGCGCAACAGCCCGATCGTGTCGCGCAACTCCTCCAGCGCGCTGCGGCTGGCCTGCCGGATGTACGCCAACGACTGCCTCACCTGCGCCGGCTGCTCGTCGAGCACGTGCCCGGCGACACCGGCCTGCACGTTGATCAGTGCGAGGTGGTGCCCCACGACGTCGTGCAGGTCCCGGGCGATGCGCAGCCGCTCCTCGGTGACCCGCCGGCTGGCCTCCAGGTCGCGCTCGCTCTCCGCGCGGCGGGCCCGCTCCTCCACCCCGGCCAGGTACGCGCGCCGGTTGCGGGACGCGTCGCCGGCGGCCACGGCGAGGGCGCCGAGCGCGGCGAGGGCCAGGTTCTCCGCGCCCATCCAGGACGACGGCTTGATCATGATGTGGGTACCGGCGAGCACCAGGATCGCGAGGCCCCCGCCGATCAGCGCCTTGCGCCGCGCGGTCGCGTCGGCGACCGTGTAGAGCGCGATCAGCGGGGCGGCCAGCACCAGCGCCCCCTCGTGCCCCCGGTGCGGCGCCATGAAGAACTCCGCGGCCAGGGTGGAGACCACCAGCACCGGGACCGGCCAGCGCCGGCGCAGCACGAGGGCGCCGCAGGCCAGCACCGCGAGCAGCACCCCGGGGGCGTCGAGGACGGCCGGGTCCCGGCCCGACGCCGTGGTCACCAGCGTCACCGCGAGCAGCACCGCCGCGACGGCGATGTCGGCGTGCGGCTGGCGCCGGGCGGCGGCGTGCACCCTGCTGAGCATGAGACCACGGTAAGCGCAGGCCGGGGCCGCGGACGTCCACCTGGCGCGGTACGCCCGGATACCGCGACCGCGGTAGCCAGGTTGCCGCGGCTGGGGGACGACGCGGGCGGCCGGGCGGACCATGGTGGACCCGACAATCCCGACGCTCGCGGAGGTGCGGCGATGACCGGCATTGCGGTCCGCGCTCTGACAAAACATTTTGGCCGGGTACGGGCGGTGCAGGCGCTCACCTTCGAGGTACCGGCGGGTCAGGTCACCGGATTCCTCGGACCCAACGGGGCCGGCAAGACCACCACCCTGCGGATGATGCTCGGGCTGGTCGCCCCGACCGCGGGAGAGGCGCTCATCGGTGGCCGCCGGTACCGCGAGCTGCCCGCGCCGCGCCGGACGGTGGGCGCGGTGCTCGAAGCCACCGGGCTGCACCCGGGCCGGCGCGGCCGTGCCCACCTGCGCATCCTGGCCCAGGTCACCGGGGTACCGGACACCAGGGTCGACGAGGTACTGGAGCAGGTGGGCCTGACGGGGGACGCCGACCGCCGGGTGGGCGGGTACTCGCTGGGCATGCGCCAGCGGCTGGGCCTGGCCGCGGCGCTGCTCGGCGACCCCGAGGTGCTGATCCTCGACGAGCCGGCCAACGGCCTGGACCCGGGGGGCATGGCGTGGCTGCGCGGGATCCTGCGCGACCTCGCGGGGCAGGGTCGCACCGTGGTGATCTCCAGCCATGTACTGGCCGAGGTCGCCCAGACCGTCGACCGGGTGGTCATCGTGCACGCCGGCCAGTTGCGCTTCGCCGGCCCGCTGGCGGACGTCACCCGGGCCGGGGAGTCGCTGGAGTCCGCCTTCCTGCAACTGACCGGACAGGAGTTGGCATGACCACGTTGATGCGCAACGAGCTCTTCAAGCTGCGTACCGTCAGAAGCCCCTGGCTGTTGCTCGCGGCCGCGCAGGTCGCCATCGTGCTCGGCGTCAGCGGCCTGGTCCTGCGGCGCCCCGACGTCCACGACCCCACGCTCGCCTCCGGCGCCGTCGCCCACGTCGGCCTGGTGTCCCTGTTCGCCCTCGTGTTGGGCATCCTCGCGGTGGCCGGCGAGTACCGGCACAAGACGATCACCGACAGCTACCTCGCCACGCCGCGCCGCGGCCGGGTGGTGACCGCGAAACTGGGCGTGTACACGGTCGCCGGGCTCGGGTTCGGCGTCCTCGGTTCGGCTGTCGCGCTGGCCGCCGCGGCGATCGGCCTGGCCATCCGCGGCGCCTCGCTCGATCTGTCCGATGTGGACCTCTGGCGCACGCTGGCCGGCGGGGTCCTGTGGAACGGCGCCTTCGCCGCGATCGGGGTCGGCGTCGGGGCGCTGCTGCGCAACCTCGCCGGCGCGGTGGCCGCGGCCCTGGCGTGGCTGGCCGTCGTGGAGGGCCTGCTGGGACAACTGCTCGGCGGCGGGAGCCGGTGGCTGCCGTTCGTCGCCGGCACCGCGCTGGGCCGCCTGCCGGGCGGTGCCGACCGGCTGTCGCAGTGGGCCGGTGGCCTGGTGCTGGCCGGCTATGCGGCCGTCTTCACGGTGGTGGCGCTGCTGATCACGGTCCGCCGGGACGTGGCATGACGGGCGGCTGGCAGCGCGGGCACCAGTACGTGACCCGCTCGCCCTGCTCCGCCTTGCTGATCGGGGTGCCGCAGCGGCGGCAGGGTGCGGCGCGGCGCCCGTACACGTAGGTGGTCTGGCCCCGGTGCAGCGAGCCGGTCGTGCTCTGCGTCCACCGGCCCCGGTTCGCGGCCAGCAGCCGCTGCGCCAGCGTGACCAGCGCGGGCAGGTCCGGCACGTCGCCGACCGGCGTCCACGGCTCGATCCCGCGCAGGAACAGCACCTCACTCTTGTACAGGTTGCCGATGCCCGCGAGGCTGGACTGGTCGAGCAGGGCCTCGGCGATGCTGGTGTCCGGGTGCCGGGACAGCCGCCGCACCGCCTCCGCCGGGTCCCAGTCGTCGCCGAGCAGGTCCGGCCCGAGGTACCCGAGCAGGTCGCCCTCCTCCCCGGTGGGGACCAGCGCCAGGTCGTGCAGGTGGTACCCGACGGCCACCGCGCCCGGCGTGCGCAGCACCACGCGGATGAGGTGGGCCGGGCGCGCCGCCCACCGTGCCGCCGCGTCGTAGGTGCGCCAGTCGCCGTCCATGCGCAGGTGCGAGTGCAGCGTCAGGGTGCGCTGCCGGCCCGGGTCGGCGAGCCGCAGCAGCAGGTGCTTGCCCCGGCTGGCGGACTCCAGCACGGTCCAGCCGGTCAGGTCGGTGGTGGCGAGCTTGGGCACCCGGAAGTCGCAGCCGGTCAGCCGCGCACCGGCCAGCGCCCGGTGCAGCGCGCGGGCGGTGTTCCAGACGGTGTCGCCTTCGGGCACCGATCCATCGTGCCTGATCGCGGAGCTAGCGGCTGGCGATGCGCAGCACGTCGCCGGGGGAGACGGACAGGGCGACCACGGCCCGGCCGCCGTTGATGGCGACCGCGACCCGGTCGGCCGAGTCGACGAACACCACGAGCCCGCCTGGCGGCGCCTCCGCGAACGTGCCGCGCCGCACGGCTTTGATGCCGCCGACGACGAGGTTGCCGTGCAGGCCGTCCAGGCAGGCCCCGGGCGCGGCGAGCTGGACATTGCCGAAGCGGTCGACGGTCAGCACCTCGGCCTCCAGGTATCCGTCGCCGAGCGCGACCAGCGGCGCCGGCAGCCGCACCAGGGTGGCCGGGTCGATCGGCCGGCCGGCGCCGGACAGCGGTGCCCCGGCGGCCAGCCGCGCGCCGACCGGGGCGAAGATGTCGCGCCCGTGGAACGTGCGCGAGACGCTCGCGGCATGCCAGGTCGGGTCGGTCAGCGCCACCGCCGCCAGTGCTCCGCCGAGCGCGTCGACGGCCGCCGGCAGCAGCCCGTTGTCCGGCCCGACCAGCAGGCCGCCCGGGGTCCGCACGGCCACCGCCCGGCGGGCCGTGCCCACGCCCGGATCGACCACCGCCACGTGTACCGCCGGCGGCAGGTGCGCGATCGCCTGCGCCAGCACGGCCGCGCCACGCGCCACGTCGCCCGGGTGCACCTGGTGCGTCACGTCGATCACCCGTACCCACGGCGCGAGCCGCCCGACGACGCCGTGCAGTTCGGCGACGAACCCGTCGGACAACCCGTAGTCGGTGGTCAGCGTGATCCAGTCGTACGCCGGCATGAGGCGAGGTTAGCCGGACGGTGCGACATTCGCCGAGCGTCCTATGTACTCGCGAGTGGCGGTGTGCACAATTAGCGGCTTACGTACCTTTTCATGGCTTATGGTGTCGAGGAGATCGCGGGAGTCTGCATCTTGCTCAAGACACGGGGGACGGCAATGGCGAGAAATCGTTTCGCGACAGGGCGTCGCCTGCTGGCGCCGGCAGCCGCCGCGGTGGTCGCGATCGCCGTGCTGGGACTGACCGCACAGCCCGCGGCGGCCGCAGATCCGGCGCCGCCCGCTGTCCCGGCCGCGGCCGGCCCGGCCCAGCCCGCCACCGGGCACGAGCACGCCGGCCACCGGGCGGATCGCCATCCGGCCGCGGCCGCCCCGTCCCAGCCGGCCGTCCCGCCGCCCGCCGCCTCCGGCCCGGCGCCGTCCACACCGGCCCCCGCCGAGCCGGCTCCTGCCAAGCCGGTCCCTTCCGAGCCGGCTCCTGCCAGGCCGGTTACTTCCGAGCCGGCTCCTGCCAAGCCCACCCCTGCCAAGCCGGTCGGGTCGCCGCAGGCTGGTTCCGGGATGCTCAGCCCGGCGCCGGCCGTCGCCGTACCGGGTCTCGCCGCCTCGCCCACCCGGCTGCCGTTCCCGCCGGCCGGCCACTCCACCGCGCCGCAGGCGCCGAAGGCCCCGTTCGTGGTCGCGGACTCCAGCCCGGGGCCGGAGCTGATCGCGAACCTCTCCAGCGCGACGGTGGCGGACCACCAGACCGACCAGCTGACCCTGGCCATGGTGCGCAGCAACACAGCCTCGGCGGACTCCGGGCTGGGGTTCACGGTCACGCTGCCGACCGGGCTGCTCGTCGCGAGCTCCGACGTGACTCTGACCTGCGCCGGCAGCGCTGTCGCCGCCGAGGGTGGCAGCACGATCACGGCGAGCAGCCTCGTCATCGCCGCGACGTTCACCTCCTGCTCCGTGTCCGTGTCGATCATGGCGCCGGCCTCCGGCACGTACGAGATCACCAGTTCCAGCGTGAGCGCGTTGGCGGGTGACCTCATCAACACGGTCACCACGCAGACCCTCACGGTCACCCCGAGCGCGGCCCGGCTCACCGCCGAGTTCTCACCCACCTCGACGGCAGCGACGCAGACCGCCACCCTGTCGGTGACGCTGACCCGCACCGACACCAACCTCACCGGCGCGCAGTCCAGCCTGAGCTATACGGTCACCCTGCCGACCGATCTGGTGGTCGCGACCGGATCCCGTACCAACGGGTGCGGCGGCACCCTCACGGCCACGACCGACTCCGCCACCATCACCCTGGCGAGCGGCCTGCTCACCGCCACACACAGCACGTGTACGGTCAGCGTCCCGGTCACCGCCAGCGTCAGCGGCTCCTACGTCGTGGGACCCGGGGAGCTCGACGGGTTGACCGGCGTGGTCCCCTTCTTCGACGGCTGCGACGGCTTCGCGTCCCGGGTCCGGCCGCACACGCCCCCCTGCGGGGTCACGCTCACCGTCACGAAGCTCGCACAGGAGATCACCTTCCCCCAGCCGGCCCGGGCGCACCTGTCCGCCGGTACCGTCAGCCTCTCCGCGACCAGCGACTCGGACCTGACGGTCGTGTTCAGCGGCGCCAGCTCGACGTCGATCTGCGTCGTGAGCGGTACCACGGTGACGCTGGTCGGCGTCGGTACCTGCACCGTCCACGCCGACCAGAGCGGCGACGGCACGTACAGCGCCGCGACCACGGTCAGCCGCTCCTTCGCCATCACCGTCCCGGCGCAGCCGCCCACCGGCGTCACCGCGACCGCCGGGGTCGCCTCCATCACCGTGTCCTGGAGCGCGCCGGGCGACACGACCGGGATCACCGGGTACCGCGCCATCGCCGAACCCGGCCCGGCCACCTGCACCACCACCACGGCAACCAGCTGCGTGCTGGGTGGCACCGCCGGGGTGACGTACACCGTGACGGTCATCGCCCTGTCGCCCGACAACGGCGACTCGACGGCGGCCGGCCCCACCGGCGACGCCACGCCCTCGGCACCGCCGGTGTCCGGCACGCCGCCGGTCACCTCGCTGAACCTGACCACCGACCAGGGCCCGATCAATACGGCCGTACCGGGCCAGCACATCGTCGTGATCGGCACCGGCTTCGCCGGCTACTCGACCGCCACGATCGTCATCTACTCCACGCCGGTCGTCCTCGGCACCGTCGTGACGAACAGCCACGGCAACTTCAGCAAGCCGGTCACGATACCGCCGTCGCTGGGCGCCGGGCACCACACCGTGATCGCGACGGGGGTGGACCCGAGCGGCCGGCCGCACAACCTGAAGCTCGCCGTCCTCGTCGCCGGCGGCGGGGACGACGATGACGACCTGCCCCGCACGGGTACCGACCTCGCCGGCCTGCTGCTCGCCGGCTGTGTGCTCACGCTCACCGGTGCCATCGCCAGGTTTGGCGGTGCACGCCGCCGCCTGCCGCGCCGCCCCGCCTAGAGTTGGCCCCATGCGTCTGGTCATCTTCACCGAGCCTCAGCTCGGCGCCTCCTACGACGACCTGCTGCGCGTCGCGCGGCACGCCGAGGAGCTGGGCTTCGATGCCTTCTTCCGGTCCGATCACTACCTGACGACGGATGACGTACCGGGGCGGCCCGGCCCCACGGACAGTTGGGTGACGCTCGGCGCGCTGGCCGTGCAGACCACCACCATCCGGCTCGGCACCCTGGTCACGTCCGCGACGTTCCGGTATCCCGGCCCGCTCGCGATCAGCGTCGCGCAGGTCGACCAGATGAGCGGCGGCCGGGTGGAGCTGGGTCTGGGCGCCGGCTGGTACGAGGCGGAGCACACCGCGTACGGCATCCCGTTCCCGCCCGTGGCGGAGCGCTTCGACCGCCTCGCCGAACAGCTCGCGATCGTCACCGGCCTGTGGCGCACGCCGCTGGGCGACACGTTCACCTTCCGCGGCGGGTACTACGACCTGGTCGACTCGCCCGCGCTGCCCAAGCCCGTACAGGCACCGGGCCCGCCGGTCATCATCGGTGGCGCCGGACCCAAGCGCACCCCGGCACTCGCCGCCCGGTACGCCGACGAGTTCAACGTGCCGTTCCACGACCTGGCGCTGACCCGCACCATGTACGCGCGGGTGGCGGCCGCCAGCGAGCAGGAGGGCCGGGACGCGGCCGGCCGGGCGCCGCTGGTGCTGTCCGCGGCCCAGACCGTCGCATGTGGACGGACCGAGGCGGACGCCCGCGAGCGGGCCGAGACGATCGGCCAGACCCCGCCGCTGTTCGGCACGCCCGCACAGGTGGTCGACCAGATCGGTGCGTTCGCCGAGCTGGGGGCGACCCGGATGTTCCTGCAGATCCTCGACCTGGCCGATCTGGACCACCTCGACGTGATCGCGTCACAGGTGGCGCCCCAACTGCCCTGACCACAGGGTGGGTGAGCGGGGGACTCCCGCTCACCCACACCCGTCAGCCGGCGGTGGTGGTGAAGACCGGGAGGTAGCCCCGGGACTGGCCGTCGGCGGTGGGATGGTACGACACGCCGAGGTCGGCGAAGTTCAGCGCGTGCAGCCACTTGTCGCCGCTGCACAGCTGGTGACCCACGAATATCGAACGCACATCCGCGAACCGGAAACCGTGCTGGCTCGCGGCGGTGCGCAGGACACCGTCGACCATGTTGATGCCTTCATCGATCTTGGCGTGCGAGGTGGCGCTGAGCCCGATGCAGACCGTACCGAGCTGGTAGAACACCGGATAGTCCAGCACCACGACCCGGGCATTTCGCGCGTGTGCCGAGATGGCGTTGTACAACGTGTTCAGCAGGCCGGGCAGCGTCGACTGGACCTTGTTCTCCGCCTGCTGCACCGCGTTGACGCACGCGTCGGTGCCCTGCAGCGCACACGTCTCCATGATGCTGGAGAACCCGACGTCGTTGCCGCCGGCCGAGATGCTCACGAGCGTGGTACTGGAGCTGAGTGCGGACAGTTGCGAGTTGATGACGCTTGTCGTGGTCGCGCCCGAGCAGGCGACCGAGGCGTATGCGGCGGGAGAGTGCGCCGCGGCCCAGAGCGCCGGGTAGGCGTTGGTGCTGCGGTTGCAGGAACCGCTCGACGCGATGTAGCTTCCGGCGCCGACGCCGGACGAGTAGGAGTCGCCGAGAGCGACGTACCGGTCGCCCGGGGCGGCATAGGCGGGGGCAGCCTCGATGAGCACGGCGCCGGTAGCCGCCACGAGACCGATGATGAGGGTTGCTGCACGCGATCTGCGCACGTCGTCCTCCGATGGGGGATTGAGGTATCGGTGGACGTATAAATAGCACCTCATCGATGTGCGAAGGAAGACCTCCTTACGAGTACTTTTCGCGTATTTGGGGAGAACGGAAACCGACGCCGTCAGGGGATGATCAGGAGCTTTCCGGTGGTACGCCGGGACTGCAGGTCCTCGTGTGCCCGGCCGGCCTCGGAAAGCGGGTACCGCTCGCCGATGCGGATCCGCAGCGAGCCGGCGGCGACCCGGCCGAAGATGTCCTCGGCCCGGCGGGTCAGGTCCTCGCGCGAGACGATGAAGTGTCCGAGCGTGGGCCGGGTCAGGGAGAACGACCCGGCCTGCAGCCGGTTGATGTCGAACGGCGGCACCGGTCCGCTCGCGTATCCGTAGAGCACCAGGGTCCCGCGCAGTCGCAGGCTGGCCATGCTGGCGTCGAAGGTGTCCCGCCCGACCCCGTCGTAGACGGCCGCGACACCCGCGCCGCCGGTCAGCTCCCGCACCTTGTCGGGCACGTCGCCGTAGCCCAGTACGGCCGCGGCCCCCGCCTCCCGGGCCAGCTCTTCCTTCTCCGGCGTGGAGACCGTGCCGATCACCCGCGCGCCCAGCTCCGTGGCCAGTTGGGTGACCAGCAACCCCATGCCACCGGCGGCGGCGTGCACGAGGACGGTGTCACCGGGCTGGACGGCGTAGGAGTCGAAGAGCAGGTAGTGCGCGGTCATGCCCTGCAGCAGCACGGCCGCCGCCTGCTCGTCGGAGATGCCGGCGGGTACCGGGACCACGCGGTCGGCCGGGGCGAGCGCGTACTCCGCGCACGCGCCCGCCAGGTTGGCCGAGGCGACCCGGTCGCCGGCCTGCGGCCAGTCCACCCCGCTGCCGACCGCCACCACCTCGCCCGCACCCTCCGCGCCCGGCACGAACGGCAACGGCACCTTGTACAGCCCGGACCGGTGGTAGGTGTCGATGAAGTTGACACCGGACGCGGCGAGCCGGATCAGCACCTGGCCCGGCCCCGGCTCCGGCGTGGTGATTTCGGTGTGCCTGAGCACCTCTGGCCCGCCGGTCTCGGTCAGCTGGATGGCTCGCATGGGTACCTCCGTCTCGCCGCCGGCGCCGGTGCCGCCGCCGTGTCAGTCGATGCAGAGGCAGAATACGTGGCCGACCGGGTCGGCGAAGACGCGGAAGTTGCCGGGATCGGGCTGGTGCGCCAACTTGGTGGCACCCAGCGCGACCGCCTGCCGCTCCGCCTCGTCGAGATCGTCGACGTCGAAGTCGATGTGGTACTGCATCGACGACGCGGGGTCGGGCCAGGTGGGTGGCTGGTACCCCGGCGCCTGCTGGAAGCTCAGCGCCATCCCCTTGCCCTCGCTCTCCTGCACGGTGGCCCAGTCCTGCTCCTCGCGCGCCACCGGCCAGCCGGTGAGGCGGCTGTAGAAGCCGGCGAGTGCGGCGGGGTCGGGGCACTCGGCGACGAAGCCGCCCGGCCGTGCGAAGCCTGACATGTCTGTCTCCTTCCGTAACCGTCATACGTACTTTGCCGGTTAGTCAATGAATGCGCAACCCGGGACCGCCCGCGCAGCCGCTCCGTTTGCCCGCGCGGCCGTTGTTGGGCCCGCGCAGCCGTTGTTGGCCCGCGGCCGTTGTTGGCCCGCGGCCGTTGTTGGCCCGCGCAGCCGTTGTTGGCCCGCGCAGGCGGTCGGGTTCGCGGGGCTCAGCCGCGCAGTCGCAGGCCGCGCGGCGTGGCGCGGAATCCGGCCGCGGCCAGCGCCTCGCCCAGCGCGCTGGAGTGCACGGGGGCCCCGTCGGCCCGCTCCACCGACATCGCGCCCAGCGCCCCGCTGTGCACCGCGTCGGCGAGCGCCTTCGCCGCCGTGCCCAGCACCTCCTGCGCGTCGACAAAGGACAGCAGGGTGCGACCGCCGCGCTCCACGTACAGCGCGAGCTCGCCGTCGACGAGGACCACCAGCGCACCCGCCTTGCGCCCGGCCCGGTGCCCGCTGGGCTCGCCCTCGCCCGCGTCGACCGCCCGCTCCGGCCAGGGCAGCGCGGCTCCGTACGGGTTGGCGGGGTCGGTCGCGGCCAGGACCACCGGATCCCGGGCCCGCCGCTCGTCCGGGCGCTCGGCCAGCCCGCGCAGCCGGTCCACCGCGCCCGGCACCGCGAACTGCGCGGCACCCAGCCCTTCGACGAAGTACCCGCGCCGGGCCGCACCCCGCTCCTCCAGGGCAGCGAGGACGGGGTAGACAGCCGCGAAGCCGCCCGGCACGCCTTCCGCCATCACCGCACCCCTCGTCAGCACGCCGTGCCGCTCCAGCAGCGCGTCGGTGAGGGTGGCGGCCCGCCGGGTCGGGTCGGTGTCGCGCGGCGGCAGCAGGTACCACCGGCCGGCCAGAGTGGGTGGCCCGGCGCGCATGCTGGCGAGCGACGCCCGCCCGGGTCGCCGGTACCGGGTGCGCGCCGGGGCCGGGCGGGCCCGGTGTGCCCCGGCGCCGGAGAGCTGGGCGCGCACCGGGGCGAGCGTGTCGTTGGCGATGCGGCCCGCCCACACCAGGTCCCAGATGGCGGCCGGCAGGTCCTGACTCATCGCGTCGTCGATCTGGTCGACCAGGCCGCGGTAGAACAGCGCCTGCGCACCGTCGAGCGCGGCGAGCACCGCCTCGTGCGTCGGGGTCAGCGTGAGCGCCTCGGACGGCGGCGCGAGCAGCAGCGCGGCGGAGTCGGCGAAGGCGAGGCTCACCCAGCCGTCGCCGCCCGCGATCGAACCGGCCCCGGCCCACAGCACCTCGCCGGAGACGCACAGCTCGTCGAGGTAGGCGGGGGAGTAGTCGGCGACCCGGGCCGGCAGGACCAGCCGTTCCAGCGCGGAGGCCGGTACGGCGAGGCCCTGGAGCTGCTCGATCGCCGCGGCGACCGCCTCGACGCCCCGCGCCGAGGAGCCCACGTGCTGCCAGGCCGGCAGGAACCGGGCCAGCGCCGTGGCCGGTACCGGCTCGATCTCCTTGCGCAGCGCGGCCAGCGAACGGCGCCGCAGCAGGCGCAGCACCTCCGCGTCGCACCACTGCATGCCGGCACCGTCGGGGGTGAACTCGCCGCTGGCCAGCCGCCCGGTCGCGGCGAGCCGGCGCAGCGCCTGCTCCACGACGAACACGCCGAGCCCGAACCGGGCCGCGCAGGTGGCCGCGCTGAACGGCCCGTGGCTTCGCGCGTAGCGGGCCACCAGGTCGCTGAGCGGATCGGCCCCGGGCTCGAGGAACGCCAGCGGTATCCCCACCGGAAGCGCCACCCCCAGCGCGTCGCGTACCCGCCCCGCGTCCTCGATGCCCAGCCAGCGCTCCTGCCCGCCGATCCGCACCCGGATGGCCCGCCGCCGCGCCGCCAGGTCCCGCAGCCACGCCTCGTCGATCCCGCGCTGTTCGGCATCCACAGTGGACAGGTCACCGAGCAGCCGCAGTATCTCAGCGGCGTCCTCCGCGTCGCGCGGCCGCCGGTCGCCGGCCAGCCATTGCAGCCGCCGCTCGGTCTCGGCCACCACCGCGGGGTCGAGCAGCTCCCGCAGGTCGACCCGGCCGAGCAGCTCGGACAGCATCGTGGAGTCCAGCGCGAGCGCGGCGGCCCGGCGCTCGGCCAGCGGCGCGTCGCCCTCGTAGAGGAAGGCGCCCACATAGCCGAACAGCAGCGACCGGGCGAACGGCGAGGGCGCCCGCGTCTCCACCTCGACCAGGCGCACCCTGCGCGCGGCCAGGTCGCGCATGAGGTCGGCCAGCGCGGGCACGTCGAACACGTCACGCAGGCACTCCCGGGCCGCCTCCAGGGTGATCGGGAAGTCCGCGTACTCGCGGGCCACGTCGAGCAGCTGCGCCGAGCGTTGGCGCTGCTGCCACAGCGGCCGGCGGCGCCGCGGGTCACGGCGCGGCAGCAGCAGGGCCCGGGCCGCGCACTCCCGGAACCGGGAGGCGAACAGCGCCGAGGTGCCCACCGACTCCTCCACGATCGCGGCGATCTCCTCCGGGTCGAACGCCACCAGGTCAGCGCCCGGCGGCTGCCCGTCCGCCGCCGAGGCGGGTGCGGCCGGCTCGGCCCAGGCGTCGACCATGTCGGGCAGCCGGACCACGATGCCGTCGTCTGACGGCATGACCTGGGCATCGACCCCGTAGCGCTCGGTCAGGCGGCGGCCGATCGCCAGCGCCCAGGGGCCGTTGACTCGGGCACCCAGGACACAGTGGACAGCCAGCCGCCAGTCACCCAGCTCGTCGCGGAAGCGCTCGACAACGATCGTGCGGTCGTCGGGTACCACCCGGGTCGCCTCGCGCTGCTCGCGGATGTAGGCCAGCAGGTTGTCCACCGCCCACTCGTCCAGCCCGCTGGCGGCGAGGCTGGCTTGCGCCCGCGACCGCTCCGCCCGGGCCAGCTCGCGCAGCCGGCCGCCGATCGCCCGGCCCAGCTCCACCGGCCGGCCCAGCGCGTCCCCCTTCCAGAACGGCATCCGGGCCGGCTGCCCCGGTGCCGGGCTGACCAGTACCCGATCCGGCGTGATCTCCTCGATCCGCCAGGACGTCGAGCCCAGCAGGAAGACGTCGCCGACGCGCGACTCGTAGACCATCTCCTCGTCCAGCTCGCCCACCCGCGCGGCGCGCTGCGAGCCGACCAGGAAAACCCCGAACAGCCCACGGTCGGGAATCGTCCCGCCGCTGGTGACCGCGAGGCGCTGGGCACCCGGGCGCGCGGTCAGCTGGTCGCTGTGCCGGTCCCAGACCAGCCGGGGGCGCAGCTCCGCGAAGGCCGTCGAGGGGTACCGGCCGGCGAGCATGTCCAGCGTGCCCTCCAGCGCGCTGGCCGGCAGCTCGGCGAAGGGTGCCGACCGGCGGCACAGGGCGGCCAGGTCGGCGACGTGCCAGGGATCCATGGCCACCATCGCGACGATCTGCTGGGCCAGCACGTCGAGCGGATTGCGCGGGTACCGCAGGGCCTCGATGCCGCCCTCGACCATGCGTTGCGCGACGACCGCGCAGGAGACCAGGTCGCCGCGGTGTTTGGGGAAGACCACGCCGCGCGAGACGGCGCCGACATGGTGGCCGGCGCGGCCGATGCGCTGCAGCCCGGCGGCGACGCTCGGCGGCGCCTCCACCTGGATCACCAGGTCGACCGCGCCCATGTCGATGCCCAGCTCCAGGCTGCTGGTGGCGACGACGGCGGGCAGCGCACCGGCCTTGAGCGCCTCCTCGATGTGCTTGCGCTCCTCCTTGGAGACCGAGCCGTGGTGCGCCCTGGCCACCACCGGCGGGGCGCCGCCGGCCGCACCCGACTCCGCCATGATCTCGGCGGGCAGCCGGCCGCCCCGGGGCTCGGGCGCGCCTCCCGACCGCTCCCACTCCAGCTCGTTGAGCCGGGCGCACAGCCGCTCCGCCCCGCGCCGCCCGTTGACGAAGACGATCGTGGACCGGTGCTCGTGGATGAGCTGCAGGATCCGCTCCTCCACCGCCGGCCAGATGGACGCCCGCCGCGGTTCCTCGTCGGCCGTCTCGATCTGTGTCATGTCCTCCACCGGTACCTGCACCGCGATCTCGATCGTCTTGGCGCTGGCCGGCTGGACGACCTCCACCGGCGCGGTGCCGCCGAGGAACCGCGCGGTCTCCTCGATCGGGCGGACCGTCGCGGACAGCCCGATGCGCTGCGCCGGCCTGGGCAGCAGCGCGTCGAGGCGCTCCAGGGACAGGGCCAGGTGCGCGCCGCGCTTGGTGGCGCAGACGGCGTGCACCTCGTCGATGATCACGGTCTCCACGCCGCGCAACGACTCCCGTGCCGACGAGGTGAGCAGCAGGAACAGTGACTCCGGCGTGGTGATGAGGATGTCGGGTGGGCGCTTGGCGAAGGCGCGCCGCTCCACCGCCGGTGTGTCACCCGTGCGCATGCCGACGGTGATGTCAGGCTGGGGCAGGCCGAGCCGGTGCGCGGCCTGCCGGATGCCGGTCAGCGGAGTGCGCAGGTTGCGGTCGACGTCGACCGCCAGCGCCTTCAGCGGGCTGACGTAGAGCACCCGGCAGCGTCGGGTCGGCTCGGCGGGCGCCGGCGTGTTGGCCAGCCGGTCCAGCGACCACAGGAAGGCGGCCAGTGTCTTGCCGGAGCCGGTGGGCGCCACGACCAGCGCGTGCCTGCCCGCGCTGATGGTCCGCCAGGCCCCGGCCTGCGCGGGTGTCGGCGCCGCGAAGGCATCCTCGAACCACGCCCGGGTGGCGGGGCCGAAGCGGCCCGCGATGTCACCCGGCAGGCCCCCCGGCCCGTCGCTCCGCACCGTGTCCGGCATGGCTCCCATCCTGCCCCGGCCCTCTGACATTTCTCCGGAGCGGGCGAGTTGCTTGGCGGAAAGCCGCAGTGTCAAGTAAGTTCATGAACACGGTTAGTAACTTCGTAGTCACAGTACGGAGGCACTGGCAAATGATCAGGTCGGAGCGCGGCCTCAGGCACGAGTCGGACGTCCTGTTGCGACAGTTGGACGGCCACCTCGCCAGCCTGCGCATGACCCGGGACCACGTCGACGTGCGGCTCGCCGAGCAGGTCGCCGCCGCGCTCCGCCGCCTGGTCACCGAGACCGGCTCGGCCAGCGCAGTCGACCGCGCCCGGGTACGGGCCGCCGTCCACTTCTTCATGCTCCGCCGCGACGCGCGCGGCTTCCGGCGCCCGCTGCGCGGCCTGGCCGACCACATCCGGGTCGTCAACGAGCTGCTCAGCACCCTGGGCCGAGACGATCTCGCGATCCACAGCGCACCCGCCGTCAAGATCTGAGCCCGCCCGGGGTTTGTCGTGGCGGCTGGGATTCTCGGCCGCGGCCCGATGACCTTGTAGTCCAGGACGACGAGTCCGGCCGGGATCGTGATGGGCTCTCGATCGGCACCGGCGCGGCTCCCAAGTGCCGTGCGGCCCGTCGAGATCTGAGGTTGCCGGAGAATCGCGTAGGCGAATGCACGATTCTCCGGCAACTACCGATCTCTGGCCCCGCCACCCCGCCACCGCTGCCCGCCGTCCGCGGATCGCTGCCCGCCACCGCTGCCCGCCGTCCGCCGTCCGCGGATCGCTGCCCGCCGCCTGCTGCCCGCCGTCCGCGGATCGCTGCCCGCCGCCCACTCCCCGCGGATCGCTGCCGCTGACCGCCGAGGTTGACCGCCGACAAGCTACCCGGGGTCCACATTTGGTCACCGTGATCATGTGATTGCTGGGTTCGGAGGTGGACCAAAGGCCTTGATCTTGCATGCGGTAGGATCTTGGCGAGAAAAGCACCAGATCCGGTGCCTTTCTCGCCAAGATTGCATTTCGGGACTCGGGCCAGCTCCATCACAGAGGTGAATTGCCCGACTTCGTGATGATCCTGGTAAGAACCCCGCGCCAGGCCAAACAGGATCAGGGTGGCCTCGGCCTCCCCTGTCGTCGCCGGTCTTTCCTGGGCAAGGTCGCCAACCCGGGCCAACCAGGCCGACCGACCGGCCGGCCCCGACCGACCGGCCGCCCCGACCGCCCGCCCCGACCGGCCGGCCGGCCGGGCCTGCAGAGCGGAGTGGAAACTCGACTTGACCCTCCCGCTACGAGAGGCCGCACGCTCGTAAGGGAAAGGAGGAGCCATGGGCCCCACGGTCGGCCAGGTCGCCCGGTACGCCGGCATCAGCGTCCGGACGCTGCCCCACTACGACGAGCTGAAGCTGCTGTCGCCCAGCGGCCGGACCCGCGCCGGGTACCGGCGGTACGACGACGCGGACCTGCAGCGCCTGCAGCAGATCCTGTTCTACCGCGAGCTGGGCTTCGCCCTG
>JBBWZQ010000291.1:0-19621 GCA_039649115.1 Micromonosporaceae bacterium
CATAACCTCGGCGAAGAGATCAAGCAGTGGACCGACGTGCTGGGCGTGAGCCAGACTCCCGCGTTCACCGACAACCCGTCGTCCATCTGGACCCGCACGCGCTACGGCGGCACCGGCGTGACCGCACGGGTCGAGGCGAACAGCTTCGTCGGCTACGGCCACGAACTCCCCAAGCCCGGGATGGCCGCCATGGCCCTGCAGTTCATGGGTCTGATCCCCAGCGGTACGCCGTCGAGTTGAGCCCCGCCGACGTCCCGCGCCGGCGTCGGTCGCGCCAGGCCCCCCGCCGTGGTCCCCGGTGGTGGGCAGGCAGGCAGCGCAACCGCCACCCATCAGCCGACCAACAACGGTGCAGACAGTCGTAGAACCTGCGCCGGAAGCCCGAAAGCGTCCCGAGTTCACCAGCCGAACCCGCATCGTGCACACTGATCACCGCAGCCCTTGTCTCGGTGGCTTCTGTCGCAAGAACCATGATCAGACAAGGGCTGCCCACGTGATCAACCGGGGTCACATCGACGGGCCCCGGGAAGGTTTAAACAACAAGCTAAGGTCATACACCCAACCGCCCTCCACACCGTCCCTGACCAGCACCGACACCAGTGTCGATTCTGCTAGCCAGGAGACTCGGGCTAGCCGCGGCCGATGTACGGCATGCCCGTGGCCATCACGGTCATGAACTGGACGTTCGTGTCCAGTGGCACGCTGGCCATGTAAGCCACCGCACGGGCGACATCGTCGGCGGCGATGGTGGGCTCCGCGCCTACGGTGCCGTTCGCCTGCGGTACGCCGCGTTGCATCCGTGCGGTCATGTCCGTCTCGGCGTTGCCGATGTCGATCTGTCCGCAGGCGATGCCGTAGGCGCGACCGTCGAGTGATGCCGCGCGGGTCAGGCCGGTCACGGCGTGCTTGGTCGCGGTGTAGGCGATGGAGTTCGGCCGCGGCACGTGGGCGGAGACGGAGCCGTTGTTGATGATCCGGCCGCCGGTGGGGCGCTGCTGCTTCATGACTCGAAACGCCTCCCGAATGCACAGGAAGACACCGGTTAGGTTGGTGGCCACGACCCGGTCCCAGTCCGCCAGGGTGACCTGGTCCGGTGGGGCGGCGGTGGTGTTGACGCCGGCGTTGTTGAAGACCAGGTCCACCCGGCCGAACCGGTCGACGGCGGTCTGGAAGAGGGCGGTCACCGACCGCTCGTCGCTGACGTCGGTCGCCACGGCGTACGCGGTGCCGCCGCCAGCCACGATCTCCGACCGGCCGGCCTCGATCAGTCCGACGCGGCGACCCGCCAGCACGACTGCGAACCCGTCCCTGGCCAAGGCGACCGCGGTACGCCGGCCGATCCCGCTGCCTGCCCCGGTGACCACCGCGATCCGAGCCGTCACCACCCACCTCGCGCCGTCCCGGCCACGGTCGCCGCCTTATGCACGCAGTTCCTCCGGTGCAAGATGTGTGTCACGTCATCGTGCTCGACGGCGGACTGTCCCCAGAGGAAGTCGAACCCGGGTCCGCGGTCCGCCCGCTGTAGGCGTTCACGGTACAGGCTCCGGTGGCACGGCCGTCCCGCTGCGGTACAGGCCCACCGGAGCGGTACTCGTCGAAGCCCACGGTTTCCGCGGCAAGGCCAGCGGTGACGACGCGGAGAGAGTCGGCTCGCTAGCCCCGCTCGACCCGGACCCCGGGGAAGCTGAGGTAGGGGTTCAGGCGCGAAGTCACGGCATCCTCAGCCCTAACCCGGCTGTAACGCGTAAAGGTACAAAGCGGCTAATCCTAGACTGCTTAGTAGAACGGCCGGGTCACCGTGTGAAAGAGCATCACGGCATTCATCTGGCTCGGCGCCCGGCGACCGTCCCTTGTCGACGATCGTTTCGGCAGCTCAGGGCGGCCGTTCACGCTGGGTTACGGGGTTGCGACGATCGCGCCGCCCTGGTCGACTCCGGATGCACATCGATGTCCGTTTACGTGCCATCGAATCATGGGGGTGCGCCATGCCCGTGGCTTTTCGGGCTCGTCGCCGGTTGCTGCCCGACGTCTCGTCGCGTACCCGCGCGCTGGCGGTATTCATCGCCGTGGCGCTGGGCGCCGCGCTGCTGCCGACCGTAGGCACCGCGGTCGGTGCCAAACCACCGGTACCCAAGGTCCGGCCCGGGGCGGGTCCGGTCAGCCGGCCGCTGCCCGCCTCGGTACGCGGGGACCGCGCGGTACCGGCGGACAAGCGCCCGCCGGTGGTACCGCAGGGTATCCGTGCCGCCGGCCGGCCGGCCAAACTCACCACGCAGCAGTGGTCCCGGCTGACCACCGACCGGGCCCGCGCGGCCGCGGTCGCCGGCGCCTTCTCCGGCCTCTCGCTGCGCCCCGGCTTCGTCCTGGGCGACACGTCACTGGTGCTCTACTTCAGCGCGGCCGGCGTGGACCCGTCGTGGTCGTCGGCGACCGTGCGGCTGTACGAACTCGGCGCGCAGACCGAACAGGCGTCCACCTCACTGTCCAGAAAGGACCTCGAAGCGCTGTCCGCGTGCGGCGGGGTGGGCGACTTCTGCCGCTCGTTCGGCGGCCGGGACGGGTGGGTGGTGGATCCCGCCAAGGACTACGTGGTGACCGTCGCCGCGGTGTTCGACGACGGGCACGAGGTGGTCTCCGACCCATCGCCGAGTGCAAGGCCGCGGCAGACCATCGACCCGCCCGCCGTACCCAGCAGCCAGGCGGCCGGCTGCGGCTGCGGCAACGCGCTCGCCCAGACGGCGTCGGTACAGGCGTCCCGGGCCATCGGGGTGAACACCGGTACCGGTGCGTTCGTCCGGGTCGAGCAGGATCTGGCAATGTCCTCGTTCGGCATCCAGTTCGGCAGTGCGCGAACGTACTCCTCGGGTAACCAGGCGCCCGGCCTGCTCGGCGTCGGCTGGGCCTGGTCGTACGACATGCGGGTCTCCGCCACCGCGGACGGCGCGGTGGTACGGGCCGAGGACGGCGCCGCGGCCACGTACCAGCTGCGCGACGACGGCTCGTACGCGCGGCCCGCCGGGGTGCGCTCCACCCTGCGCAAGACCGCGGACGGCTGGCAACTGGTCACCCCCGGACAGGTCACCTACACCTTCACGGCGGACGGCCGGCTCGCATCGGTCGTCAACGCCAGGGGCAAGGGCGTCCGGCTCGGGTACAACGACCAGGCGGTGACGGTCACCGACGCGTCCGGGCGGGTGGCCAAGGCGTACCTGCAGGACGGCCTCATCAGGCGGATCGCGCTGCCGGACGGCCGGGACGTGTCCTACGGGTACGAGAACTCGCGGCTGGCGTACGTCATCGACGCGCGGGGTCGCAAGTGGACATACAAATACGATGCCGCCGGCCTGCTCGCCGAGGTGGTGAACCCGGATCGGGTGGTGGCCCTGCACAACGATTACGACCCGGCGACCGGCCGGGTGGCGGCGCAGAGCGACGCGCTCGGCGCGCGGACCACCTTCGGGTGGAACGCCACCGCGCAGGAGGCCAAGACCACCGACCCGGACGGCGTCGTCATCTGGGACGGGTACCGCGGCAACGTGCTCGTCTACAGCCAGCACGGCACCGGCGACTCGGACAACCACCGCTACGACGGCAACCTCAACCGCAACCTCGTCGTCAACGGCAGCCAGTTCCAGCACGAGTCCACTTTCGACGGTAACGGCAACCAGACCTCGGCCGACGCCCGGGAACTCGGCATCGGCGAGAAGGTGAAGTACGACGGACACAACAACCCGGTCGAGCACACCGACGCGCGCGGCAACGTCTGGCGCGACACGTACAACGACTTCAACGAACTTGTGTCCAGTGTGGACAGAGAAGGCCACCGGATCACGTACGAGTATGACGACCGGGGCCTGCGTACCAGCATGACCGACCAGCGCGGCAAGGTCACCCGGTACGAGTACCTGCCGGACGGCGACGGCAACGCCGGCCTGCTGGCCGCGGTGATCAGCCCGGAGGGCCACCGCGCCGAGTTCGGCTACGACCGCACCGGCCGCAGGACCAAGCAGGTGGACCCGCGGGGCACGGTGCCGAAGGCGAACCGCTCGGCGTACACGACCGAGTACGAGTACGACAACCAGGACCGGGTGCTCGCGGTACACGACCCGGCCAAGTCCGGCGCGTGGCGTACGACCTACGACGACGAGGGCCGGATCGCCCGGCGGGAGACGCCCGAGGGCGTGGCCACCACGTACACGTACTTCGCCAGCGGGCTGCCCAAGAAGGTCCAGTCCGGGCCGCGGGCCACCGCGTACACCTACACCGCGGCCGGCCGGCGTGCGTCCATGCGCATCCTGATGGACCCGGGCGACGACCTCGTCACCACGTACACCTACGACGCCAAGGGTCTACTTAAGACAGTCACCAGCCCGCGCGGCAACGTACCCGGCGCCAACGCGGCCGACTTCACCGTCACCTACTTCTACGACGCGAACGACAACCCGATCCGGATCCGCCGACCCTACCCCGGTGGCGGGTTCGTGGACCGCGACATCAAGGTGGACGGGTTGGACCGCACCACCGCGCAGGTCGACGAGTTCAACAAGACGAGCAGCTTCGAGCGGGACGACACCGGCAACATCACCGCGACCACGGACACGCTCGGCCGCACCACGCGGATGGAGTACGACCGTAACGGCCGGCAGACGCAGACCACCGACTCGGGCGGCAAGGCCACGAAGACCGAGTACGACGCGGCCGGCAACAAGATCAAGGACACCCGGCCCACCGGCGGGGTCACCACGTGGACATACGACGACGACGGGCTGCTGGCGAGCATCACCGAGCCGCGCGGCAACGAGACCGGCGCCGACCCGGCCCGCTTCACCACCCGCTTCGAGTACGACCCGGCCGGCAACCGGATCGCGATGACCGACCCGCTCGGCAACGTCACCCGGTACGAGTACGACGCGAACAACCGGATGACCGCGGTCACCGACGCCAAGGGCCGTACCACCCGATACACGTACCGCGACGACAACCAGCTGCGTACCGTGCACACGCCCGACGCGCCGTGGCTGCCGCTGCTGCCGACATTCGACTCGACGGTCTACGGGTACGACGCCGACGGGTTGCTGGCCGAGGTGCGCGACCCGCAGGGCCACGCCACCCGGATGAGCTACGACGACGCCGGCCGGCTCACCGAGGAGGTCGACCCGCTCGGCCGGCGCGAGCAGATCAGCTACGACGCGGAGAACGACGCCACCACGGCCATCACCCTGCGGCCGCTGGAGAAGGTGGGCTCCGACGAGCGGGCCCGGCGCACGGTCGTCAACACGTACGACATCCTGGGCCGGCTGACCAACCAGGCGCTCGGCTCGCAGGGGCCGGTGTACACCTTCGGGTACGACGCCAAGGACCGGATCACCTCGTACGGCGACCCGGCCGGCGTGCGCGACGTCAGCTACGACGACGAGGACCAGATCAAGACCGTCACCCGGCGCGAGGCCGGGCGGGAGGACGAGGTCTACGGCTACGGGTACGACGAGCGGGGCAACATCGCCAGCCGCACGTACCCCGACGGCACCCGGGTCACCGCCGGGTACGACGCCGACAGCCGGCTCACCGGGCTCACCGTGGCCGGCGGCTCGGCCGGCGCCGCCGCGGCGACCTGGAGCTTCGGGTACGACGCGGCCGGCCACCGGACGAGCACCACGCTGCCGGCGCCGACCGGGCTGGTCGAGCGGCGCGGCTACGACGATGCTGGCCGGCTGACCGGCATCGGCACCGAGCGGAGTCCGGACGCTCCGGATCCACCGGCCGGAGTGCAGGACCCGGTCTCGGCGTTCCAGCTCACCCTGGACCAGGTCGGCAACCCGACCCGCATGGTCACCACCCGGGGCGGGGTGTCCGAGTCGGTGGCCTACGGGTACGACGAGGTCGACCGGGTCAGCTCGGCCTGCTACGCCGCGACCGAGTGCGGCGACCACGCCAAGGCCGCCGGGCGCATCGACTACACGTACGACCTGGTCGGCAACCGGACCAGCCAGAAGCGCACCGGTACCGCCGGCAACGACACCACGCTGTACGCGTACGACGACGCGGACCAGTTGACCCTGGCCACCCGTACCAGCAGGACCGGTGCGGAACTCACCCGGTACGAATACGACGTCAACGGCAACCAGACCCGGGCCGGGGCCGACCGCTTCACGTACAACCTCGACAACTCGCTGGCCAAGGCCGACGTCGACGGCAAGTCCACGGTGTACGGGTACGACGCCCAGCGGATGCGGCTGTCGGCGACCACCGGATCCGGCGACGCGGCCAGCACCCGGCGCTGGTCCTGGGACGTCAACGGCACGCTGCCGCAGATCGCGGTGGACACCGTCGTCGACCCGGCCGGGCACCCCACCGGGCGGCAGGCGTACGCCTACGGGTCCGACGACGAGCCGCTGGCCCTGCTCGAACCGGGCGGCGGTGCGCACGCGTACACGCACGACTGGCTGGGCGGGGTGGCGGACATGCTCACCCCGGGCGGGCAGGTCGAGGCCGCGTACGACTACGACCCGTTCGGCAACCCGCGCACCGGACCCACCCTGCCCGGCGGCCAGGCCGGTGGAGCGGACAACCCGCTGCGGTTCGCCGGCGCGTACCAGGACAGCAGTACCGGCCAGGGCAACTACCACTTGCTGGCCCGTACCTACAACCCGGCCACCGGCCGGCTGACCACGACGGACCCGCAGCCCACCGGTACCGCGGCGGTCTCGGCGTACGCGTACGCGGGCAACAACCCGCTCGTCTACACCGACCCGACCGGGACGATGGTGCTCGCCGACGGCGGTGGCGGCGCCAGCGACAGCACGACCGCGACCACCGCGCCGGGGCAGGAGGTACCGACCGGCCCGAGCGCCGAGGACGTGGCCAAGGCGCAGCAACTCCAGTCCAAGAGCGTCCTCGACGTCGTCCTGGAGGCCGGCGGCCAGATCCTCATGGAGGTCCTGGGGATCACCGACGTCCTCAACTGCCTCAAGGGCGACCTGGGTGCCTGCGTCATGGCAGTGGTGGGCTCGCTGCCCTGGGGCAAGATCTTCAAGGCCAAGAAGATCGCCGAGGCCATCTTCAAAGCAGGCAAGGCGGTACTCAGCTTCCTCAAGGAATTGGAGTGGGCCAAGGCGATCCTGCGCGGCGCGGAACGGGCCGCCGAGGCAGCCAAGGCCGCCGCCGCGGCGGCCGCCCGGGAGGCAGCAGCCAGAGCCGCCGCGGCCAAGGCAGCGGCCGAGGCGTACGCGAAGAAGGTGGCCGCGGAGGCCGCCGCCCGGGCCAGAGCCCTGGCCGCCAAGGCCAAGGCGGCAACCAGGAGCGCCGCCGACCGGTGCGCGACGCGCAACAGCTTCGCCGCCGGGACCCTGGTGCTGCTGGCCAACGGGACCACCAAGCCGATCGAGGACGTGCAGCCGGGCGACGCCGTCGCGGCGGCGGAGCCGAGTGCCGGCACGGCCCAGTCCCGCCAGGTCACCGACACGATCCGCACCGACACCGACAAGGAGTACGTCGACGTTACGGTGCGGTCGCCCGGTACCACGGCGAAGGCCACCGCCACCGCGCACCACCCGTTCTGGTCGGCCACCCGCGGCCGCTGGGTGGACGCCGGCGACCTGCGACCCGGCGAGCTGCTCAAGACGGCGGCGGGAACGTACGTGCAGGTCACCGCGGTCCGGTCCTACCCCGGCACCCGGCGTACCTACAACCTCACCGTCGACGACCTGCACGCGTACTTCGTCGTGGTCGGTGGTGCCGCCGTCCTGGTGCACAACGACCCGGTGGACCCGTACGAGGTGGGTACCTTCGACGACCTCAAGAACCGGTCGGTCGCCGGGGACCAGCTCGACATCCACCACCTGCCGCAGAAGCACCCGGCCGGACAGGTCATCCCCGGGTACGACCCGAAGACGGCGCCGGCCATCGCGGCACCGCAGGCCGAGCACCGCCAGATCCCGACCCGCCGCGGCCCGTACACTGGCACCGGTCGGGACCTGGTGCAGGGCGACCTGGCCGACCTGGCGCAGCACACGAACGCGCCGCCGTCGGCGGTCGATGCGATGAAGAAGCAGATCAACAGCCAGTTCCCAGGGCAGAACCTCTGTTGACCCGGTGGCATCAGGAGTGAGGTGCGGTGGATCGTCTGACCGAGCTCGCGGCACAGCTCGACAGCCTGCACGCGGCGGACTTCGACGACATGAACCCGACCGCCGACGGGCCCGAGCGGCTGCAGGCCGTGTGTGACGAGCTCGCCGAGCGCGACGATCCGGAGCGCTGGGCCCCGCTGCTCTTCAGCCTGCTGGAGCGCCTCGACAGCGTCGATCTCGGCAGTCCCGGCCCGGCCGTCCACACGCTGGAGGGCCGGGCCTGGCCCGGGTACCGGAACCTGCTTGCCGAGTCGGTACGGCGCAAGCCGACGCCGCTGACGCTGTGGATGGTCAACCGGGTACTCAACGCGAGCCCGCCCGACGCGGCGGATTGGCTGGCGCTACTGGCTCACGCGGCCGAGGCGCCGGGCGTCTCGGCGGAGGCGGCGGCCGAGGCCCGCCAGTTCCTCGGGTACCAGCGCCGCGCCCTTCAGTAGCCCAGATCCCCGACCCTTTCGGCGGTGAAGGCACGGTGTAGCCAGGCTTCGGCCTGTGCCAGGTCGGTGCAGTTGGCGATGCGGTCGCGGACGTCGTCCGGTACCGCGATGCCCCGTCGCGTATCTGGACCGGCGGCACCGAACGCCGGAGCATCAGCGGCCAGCTATGTAACGAAGTCGGTGGCGGCTTGGCGCGAGGTCTCCGGCGGTGGCCGCCCAGCCCATGTTTGGGAGGTGCCGGTCGACCGGATCTCGGCGGCGGCGGTGCGGCCGGCGACGCTCGGGTCGCACAGGTCGTGGTGGATCCGGCGCAGCGATCTGGTACCGGAGGGCGAGCCGGTCGGCGCCAAGTGAGGCGGGTCGGCTGGGACGGGACAGCGCAGCATCACGGATCGAAGCCACGCAGGAAGCGACGCAGGACCGATAACCGTTCTTTGTCGCTCGCGGCCTCGACGAGGCGCAACAGCAGCCATGGCGAGTGGCGTGGGACGGGTCGCCACCGCCGACCAGCGACGACCGCCGGCAGCGGTGCGGGCCCGGGAGGCAGGCCGCGAACTGGGCTCGTCTGCGCCGGCCAACGCCTGCTGGAATTGGTCGCCATCCCGTGGGCGAGGAGCATTGCTCAGCGTCGCGGCGGCCGTGCGCTGAACCTGCGCACCGGGCGGACCGTCACCGAAAGCTACCGGCTCTGCAGGTCGCCAACGTAAGGTTTCCGGCTACCGGATTGGCTACCGTAAGTTACTACCCGAGAGCGCTGTGAGACTGTCAGCCGGACAATCTGTGTCAGAGGCACTTCATTTGACTACTGTAAGTCATTCGATCGGTCGGAGTAGCCGGCTGGCTGGCGCAGAGCCAGCAACCCGATTGATGACAGAGCGTGACCGACGTAATGACAGATAAGCCCGTTGCGCCCCGTTATGTTTCTCCCGACCTCGCTGAAGCGCGCAGCAGCCGGGTCGTCGGTTCGCATACCGCACAGGGACGGTATGGGCCGCACCCTGACGAAGGAGAAACCTGGCATGTTGCATCGCCTGCGTACCGCCATGGCGAACGAGGGTGGCTTCACCCTCATCGAGTTGCTGATCGTGATCGTCATCCTCGGGGTGCTGTCCGGCATCGTGGTCTTCGCGGTCTCCGCCTTCAACAACGACGGGAAGGCCGCGGCCTGCAAGTCCGACCTGAAGAACGTGGAGATCGCGTCCGAGGCGTACTACGCCAAGGTCCACACCTACGCCACCGCCATCGACGATGCGACCCACACGGCGACCACGATGGTCGGCGCCGGGTACATCAAGGAGGCGCCGAGCACCACCAACGGGTACACGATCACCTACACCGCCGCCACCGGCGTGGTGACCGCAGCCGGTTGCTAGGTCCGCGATCTGATCCGCCCCGGGAAGGGCCGGCCCGTCCGGCCCTTCCCGCCGGCGGCGGTACCCCGACGGCTTACCCATGGAGGATCCCCATGCACGAAGGCGCGACCGGCGGCCGGATGGACGCGCTGCTCGAGGCGCTCTGGCAGGTCGGCGGCACCGATCTGCTGCTGACCGCCGGGCTGGCGCCGCAGGCCCGGGTGCAGGGGGTGCTGCACGCCGTGCCGGGGCAGCCGGTGCTGTTCGGCGAGGACTGCGCCGGGCTGCTCACCGAACTGCTGACCGCCGAGCAGATGGCGGCGCGCGCCGGCAACCACGAGTACGACTTCGCCTTCGACTGGCGTGAGCACGCCAGGGTCCGGGGCAACGTGTTCCGCCAGCGCGGCCACACCGCTGTCGCGCTGCGGATGATTCCCCGCGAGGTACCGACCATGGCCGCTCTCGGCCTGCCCCCGATCCTCGGCGACTTCGCCCGGCGGCATCAGGGCCTCGTACTGGTGACCGGGCCGACCGGCTCGGGCAAGTCGACCACGCTCGCCGCGATCATCAACCAGATCAACATCGAGCGCGCCTGCCACATTCTGACCATCGAGGACCCGATCGAGTATGTGCACGAGCACAAGCGGGCCACGGTCAACCAGCGCGAGGTGGGCGCGGACACCACCTCTTTCGGCCAGGCGCTGCGCAACGCCCTGCGGGAGGACCCGGACGTCCTGCTCGTCGGCGAGATGCGCGACCTGGAGTCGATCCGGTTCGCGCTGACCATCGCGGAGACCGGGCACCTGGTCTTCGCGACCCTGCACACCAACGACACGGCGCAGTCGCTGGCCCGCATCGTCGACGTCTTCCCGGCCGAGCAGCAGGCCCAGGTACGGGTACAGCTCGCCGCGGCGCTGACCGGCATCGTGTACCAGCGCCTGATCCCGTCCGTGACCGGCGGGATGGTCGCGGCACACGAGGTGCTCGTCGCCACCGCCGCGGTCCGCAACATCATCAAGGAAGGCAAGACCCACCAGTTGCGCAACGCGCTGGTGACCGGGCAGAAGGACGGGATGGTCACGTTCGAACGCTGCCTGTCGATGCTCGTGCAGGCCGGCCGGGTCACGCTCGCCGACGCCACCGCCCGCAGCCTGCACCCGCAGGACATCGAGGCACATCCGCGGTCGTGGGCCGGAGCGCCGGCATGATCGGTCGCGCCCGCGCCCGGGGCACCGCCACCCGCACTCCCGCACCCCCGGAAGTGCCGGCGCCGCGGCCCACCCGTCCCACCGATCTGGAGATCGTGCCCGGCGGCCGGCGGCTGGGCGAACTGGCGGTGGCTGCCCGCCTGGTCACCGCCGACCAGGTGCTCGCGGCGCTGCGCGAGGCGCAGCGGTCCGGCGGCACGCCATTGGGCCAACTGCTCGTCGAGCGCGACGCGCTCGACGAGCGCGACGTCGCCCGCCTGGTGGCCGGGCAGGCCGGGCTGGACGTTGTCGACCTGCGCGAGGTCAGCCCGCAACCGGCCGCCGTCGCCCTGCTGGACGAGGCGTCCGCACGGGCGTTGACGGCGATACCGCTGCTGTTCGCCGACGGGACCGTGACCGTCGCGGTCGCCACTCCGGCACACGCCACCCCGCAGCGGCTGGGCGGCCTGCTGGGCCACCCGGCACGGGTCGTGGTGGCCGCCCGCTCCGACATCCTGCGCGCGATCGGCAACAGCTACCGGGTGCTGGCCGGGATCGGTGCGCAGGTCGAGGCGTTCGAGGCCCGGGACATGATCCGCCGGGATCTCGGACCGACGCAGGCCGTCGCCATCAACGACGACGCGCCGGCGGTCCAGGTGGTGCAGATGATCATCACCCAGGCCCTGCGGGACCGCGCGTCGGACGTGCACATCGAGCCGCACGGCGACAAGGTCCGGGTGCGGTACCGCATCGACGGCGCACTGCACGACGTGCTGGAGCTGCCCGGCGCGATGGCACCCGTGGTGGCCAGCCGGGTGAAGATCCTCGCCGGCATGAACATCGTCGAGCGGCGCCGGCCCCAGGACGGGCAGATCAGCACCGAGGTCGAGGGGCGGGCGGTCGACATCCGGGTGTCCACGACCGCGGTCATGGGTGGCGAGAAGGTGGTGCTGCGGCTGCTGGACAAGAGCCGGCCGCTGTACCAACTCACCCAGCTCGGCATGCCCGCCGAACTGACCGAACGGTACCTGGCACAGCTGCGCTCGCCGTACGGCATGGTGATCTGCGCGGGACCCACCGGCAGCGGGAAGACCACCACGCTGTACGGGTCGCTCGGCGCGATCAACACCCCGGACCGCAACATCATGACGATCGAGGACCCGGTCGAGTACACGTTCCCGTCGATCAACCAGATCCAGATCAACGAGGCGGCCGGGCTCAGCTTCGCCGGCGGACTCAAATCGATCCTGCGTCAGGACCCGGACGTGATCCTGGTCGGCGAGATCCGGGACGCGGAGACCGCCCGCATCGCCGTGCAGTCCGCGCTGACCGGACACTTCGTGCTGTCCTCGGTACACGCCACGGACACCGCGGCGACCATACACCGGCTGCTGGACATGGACATCGAACGTTTCCTGGTCGCGTCGTCGGTCAGCACCGTGGTGGCACAGCGACTGATGCGCCGGGTGTGCACCCACTGCCGCGTGCCGTACCAGCCGCCGGCCGAGGAACTCGCGCTGCTGCACGCGATCGGCGGCAACCCCCCACCCGACGGGTTCGCCCGGGGTGCCGGCTGCAACTTCTGCGCCCGCACCGGCTACCTGGAGCGGATCGGCGTGTACGAGATGATGCCGATCACTGACGCCATCCGGGAACTGATCCTGAGCCGCGGCACGCACGCCGAGATCCAGGCGGCCGCCCGGGCCGAGGGCATGCGCACCCTGCAGGAGGAGGCGGCCCGCCTCGTCGAGACGGGTGTCACCAACCTGGCCGAGGTGCTGCGGGCCATCTACATTCCGAGGAGCTGACAGTGATCAGATTCGCGTACCGGGCCACCGCGCCCGACGGCCGGCCCGTGTCCGGCGTGACGAAAGCGGACAGCCGCAGCGCCGCCGAGTTGACGCTGTACCGCGGCGCGTTGCGCGACATCCGGCTGACCGAGAAGAAAGGCCCGCTGCACGTCGAGCTGACCAGCCCGCGGGTCAAGCGTGAGGAGGTCATGCACCTGTCCCGCCAGCTCGGCGCGTTCATCCGGGCCGGCCTGCCGATGATCGACGCGGTACACATCCTGGGCGAGGAGGCGACGAACTCCTCCGTGCGGCGCATGATGCGGGAGGTCGAGGAGGGGCTGCGGGCGGGCGAGCGGTTGTCCGACTGTATCGAGCGGCACCCGAAGATCTTCCCGGAGTTCTACCGCGGGATCCTGCGCTCGGCGGAGCTGACCGGCCAGCTCGACAGCGTGCTGGACCAGCTCGCCAGGTACCTGGAGCGGGATCTCGAGGCGCGCCGGCGGGTCAAGTCCGCGCTCATCTACCCGATGATGATCGTGATTATGTCGGTGGTCACGGTGACGGTGCTGTCCAGCTTCGTGCTGCCCCGGTTCAAGACGTTCTTCGCGAGCCTGGACGCGAAGCTGCCGCTGCCGACCCGGATGCTGCTCGCCTTCACCGACTTCCTCACCCAGTGGTGGTGGGCCCTGATGGTCGGCGCGGGCGCGGTGGCCCTGGCGATCTACCTGGCGCTGCTCACCGAGGGCGGCCGGTACGCCCGGGACCGCCTGTTCCTCGCGGTCCCGGTCGTGGGCACCGCCATCGAGTTCACCCTCGTGGAGCGGTTCTGCCGGATCCTGTCCGCCATGGCCGGCGCCGGCGTATCGCTGCCCGAGGCGCTGCGGGTGGCCACCAACTCGCTGCGCAACCGGGTCTTCACCCGGTCCCTGGCCGGCGTGCGCGAGGCGATGCTGGAGGGCGAGGGGCTGGCCCGGCCATTGGCGAACACCGGCGTGTTCCCGACGATCGCGGCCCGGATGATGCGGGTCGGCGAGGAGACCGGCACGCTGGAGACCCAGTTGGAGGTCACGGCCCGGTACTACGACGGCGAGCTGGACTACAAGCTCAAGCGGCTCACCGCGCTCTTCGAACCCGTGGTGATCGTGGTGATGGGTCTGATCGTCGGCTTCGTCGCGGTGGCGCTGGTGTCCGCGATGTACGGCATCTTCAACCAGGTGCGGGTCTGATGCCGGCTGCGGGTCTGATGCCGGGTGCGGGTCTGATGCCGGGTGCGGGTCTGATGCCGGGTGCGGCGGCCGGGCAGGACTTGGGCGAGACCCTGCTCGAGATCCTGGTCGCGGTGGCCATCCTCGGGATCGCGGTGGTCGCCGTCATCGGCAGCCTCGGCATCGGTATCAAGACCTCCGACATCCACCGCCAGCAGGCCACCGCCGGTACCACCGTGCGGGACTACGCCGAGGCGGTCGGGACCGCGCTGGCCGGCAATGTCGCCGGCAGCGGCGGGTACACCGGGTGCGCCACGGCGGGCGCGTACGCCACGCCGCCCGGGTACTCGCCGCCGTCCGGGTACACCGCGTCGGTGGTACCCGGGTCGCTGCGGTACTGGAGCGGCGGCGGGTGGCAGACCACCTGTGGCACCGACACCGGACTGCAGCGCCTGACGCTCCAGGTGACCAGCTCCGACGGGCGCGCCGCCGAGCAACTCGTCCTGGTACTCCGCAAGCCATGCCGGCTGGGGGACCCGCTGTGTTCCTGAACCGCCGCCCAGCCGTGGACCCGCGGGACGGCGGGTTCACGCTGATCGAACTGCTGGTCGCGGTCACGGTGCTGGCCGTCATCGTGGTGCCGCTGGCCAACGTCATCATCGGGTACGGCCACAGCACCGGCGCCACCGCCGACCGGTTCGCCCTCTCCCACGACGCGCAGATCAGCGCCGCGTACTTCGCCCAGGACGTCGCCGCCACCGGCCTGCGCGACTACTCCAGCACGCTGGACGGCAACGGCGACATCCCGTTCCTGGCCTCGATCCAGCTGGGTGCCGCCTACAACGCGGGCGGCCGGACCTGCGGCACCGCCGCCACCCCGCCCGCCAAGATCCGCTTTCTTGCGGACGACTGGGACGCCACGGCGTCGACTCCGGTGCTCGGTACCGACATCGTCGCCTACTACGTCTCCGGTACCCAGCTGCACCGGATGCGCTGTGCCGGCTCGGCCACCCCGGTCTCCGACATCGTGCTCTCCCACAACCTCGACCCGGCCACCCCCCTTGTCACCTGCTCCAGTACCTGCACCGGCACGCCGGTGCCGCAGCAGGTGACCCTCGCGTTCTCGGTCGTGCTGACCTCGGTCGGCGGGTACCCGGTCACGCTCATCGGAACGCGGAGGCAGACATGATCCGGCGGATGGCCCGCGACGACGGGGGTGCCGCCCTCATCCTCGTCCTGCTCCTGGTCACCGTGGTGGCGCTGGTGTTGTCCGTGACCCTGTCGGTGGCCGACACCAGCCTGCGTGCCACCGTCAACCTGCGGGCCCAGGCCGCGGTCGGCTACACCGCCGACGGCGCGGTGCAGGCGGCCATCAACACCATCCGCAACAGCACCTACGCCGCGGGTACCGGACAGAGCTGCTTCGGCGGCTCCAACACCCTGACCCTGAACACCTTCGCCGGTACCTCCTCGGCCGCGGTCACCTGCTCGCCCGACCCGGCCAAGGTACGCATCCAATGCCCGTCGCTGGCCCAGTGCAACCGGCCGGGTGCCGCGATCCTGGCCCTGGGCAAGGTCAGCGGCGAGGACGGCATCAACCTCCAGCAACCCAGCGGGTCCCAGTTCAAGGTGCACGGAACCGTCTTCTCGAACTCGACCATCGACGTGGTCAACGGCAGCCTGGTGACCAACGCCCCCGCCTACGCGCGGGGCGCCTGTGTCGGGACCGTCATGAGTACCCCGAGCGCGGCGTGCAACTACGGCACCACCGCCAACGCCCTCGGCGACGACCCCGGGTACCTCCCGGCGGTGAGCTCCGCACCCGTATACCGGGCGCTGCCCGCCTGTACCACGCCCGGTTCGGTCGTCACCTTCCAGCCCGGGTACTACGACAACGCGGCCGGGCTGAGCGCCATGATGGCCGGCAACAGCGCCTGCCGGCACAGCACCTGGTGGTTCCAGCCGGGCACGTACTACTTCGACTTCCACAACACCGGCACCAACGCCAACCCGCTGCTGCCCACCACCGGTGGCAATGTGTGGACGGTCAACGACGGGTACCTCGTGGCGGGTACCCCGACCAACGCCGCCGGGGTCAAGGTGGCCACGCCCGCGGTACCGGCGAGCATCCCGGGCGCCTGCGACAACCCCATCAACGACCCGACCGCCACCGGCGTGCAGTTCATCTTCGGCGGGGACAGCCAGTTCGCCGTCAAGGCCGGCCAGGCCGAGATCTGCGGCACCTACAGCAGCACCCGGCCGCCCCTGGCGCTGTACGGGCTCACCTCGGGCAGCGAGACCACCACCGCGTTGACCAACCTCACCCTCACCGCAGTCCCCGCCGCCGGCCCGTTCAGCGGCGCGACAGTACCGAACCTGTCCACCATGGACACAACAACGTACGCCTCCTGGAAGAGCGGCAAGAAGAACGACAGCGGCACCGTGACCGTCGGCGGGTTCGCGCCGCCGTCCGCCATACCGGCCGGCTCGGTACTGAAGTCCGCCACGGTCAAGGTGACCCACCGGCACGCCGACACCGGGACCACGGACACCCTGAACGTGAGCCTGACCCCGAACGGCGGCACCGCGATCAGCGGCAGCAGCACCGGGCACCCGGGCGGCGCCGCGTTCCAGACGGACACGGTGACCCTGGACGCGGCAGCCACCGGCGCGATCGCCCAGGCGGTCCACGACGGTACCTTCACCGGCGCCGCCATCGCGCTGACCGCCGGCCTGACCGCCAACAACGACACGGAGGACCTCGACGCCATCCGGCTCGACCTCAGCTACGTCGCGCCGGCCTTGCGCGCCGGGACCGGCTGCGTCACGGCGACGCCGTACACGGGTAACGGCAGCACGTCGTGCGCGGTGCTCACCACTGTGAACAACTCCGGCAACCAGTTCTACGTGCAGGGCACCACGTACCTGCCCGGTGGGGTGGTGGACATCACCCTGAACAACGCAACCGAACAGATCTTCAGGTTCGGCGTCATCGCCCGCTCGGTGTGGGTCAAGGAGACTGGCAGCTTCGCCTACACCGGGGTGGTCATCGAGGTACCCGACGACGCGCCCGGCTTCGTACTCGGCGTTTACCTGACCGCGTACGTCTGCGAGAACTCCGCCACCTGCGCCGCATCCGGTACCCCGCAGGTGCGGGCGAAGGTGGCGATCATCGACCCTGACCCGGCCACCCCGGTGTCCGGGAAACGCCAGGTCGCCGTCCTGAGCTGGTCCAGCCCCAGCTGACCAGACACGTACCCGACCCGAGGAATGCCCGCTTGCCACCGGCCACCTGTTGGGACCTGACCCGGCTCTACGCGGACGCCGCCCCTGGACTACGCGCTTACGCCACCGTGAAGAAATACACCGACAACTAAATCTCCCTCAGCTGACTTCATAGACCCGACCGGCTCAGTACGGTGAACACAGCGATCGACACGGTTCAGCTCGGCGATCGACATGAACAGCTGGTCCTCAGCCAGTCATCGACGCCAATGCCGTTCTCGGTGCGCCGCGCAGTGGTCACAGGCCATCTCCGGTACCCGACCCAGGTCTCAGGGCACCTCGCGACCTCGACCGCTCGCCGTCGACACCTCGTGCTGGCGGAACTCCTTGATTCTGCGGCGCGGGCGCCGATGGCGGGATAGTCGACCGGCGGAGGCCGCACCGGATCGGTCCCGTGCGGGAAGTCGGCACGACGGTGAGGCAGGATGGGGGCTTCCAAGCCATGACCGTGGACGGGTCGGGCGTCACCGAACCCAGCGGGCAGGCCGGGCGGGCCGGCCGGCGCAGGCCATACCGGTGGGCTCCCGCCATGGCTGTCGCACTCGTCGTGATCTATGTGGCGTGGATCCACGCCGATTTCGGCGGCAAGCAGGTTACGGTTGCGTTCTCCGACATCATCATCGGATTTGCCGCCGCTGCGGCGGGCGGCGGTTGCCTTGTCGCCTGGAGGCGGCTTGCGGGCTGGGCGAGCCGGGGCTGGATGCTGATGGGCATCGGAATGTTCTTCTGGGCACTCGGCGAGACGATATGGACCGGTTACGAAGTGCTGCTGGGGCGCGAGGTACCTTTCCCGTCGCTCGCGGATGCGGGCTTCCTGATCATGGTTCCGCTGACCCTGGTCGGCATCGCCGCGATGCTCGACTTCCACCACAGCGCGCTGCGGACGCTGCTGGACGCGCTCATGGTCGCCGGCTCCCTGCTGTTCGTGAGTTGGCCGACAGTGCTGGAGCCGACGTACCGGGCCGGTGGCCAGGGCCTGGTCGCCCGCAGCATCGCACTGGCCTATCCGATCGGCGATATCGTCGTGGCGAGTATGGCTTTCGTACTACTGAGCCAGACGGCGCGGCAGACGCGCGCAACGCTGGCGCTGGCGGGCGCCGGAATGCTGTCGCTCGCCGTCGCGGACAGCGGCTTCGCCTACCTGACCGTTCACAACACGTACAGCTCCGCCAGCATCGTCGACCCCGGCTGGTTTGTCGGGTTCCTTCTGATCGCGCTGGCCGGCCTGCGGGTTACCGCCGCCGGGCGGCGCAACACCACGCCGTTACTGGTGGGCCTGCCCTACATCCCGCTCGCGGCGGCAATGGTGACATCTGCGGTCCTTCAGATCACCCGGGAGAGATTCGGCACGTTCCAGTTCGTCACCTTGATGACCTTGGTCACGCTGGTAGTCCTGCGCCAGGTCGTCACGCTGCGGGAGAACCTCACGCTGACCCGCAAGCTCAGCACCACCGTGGGCGAACTGCGCCACAGGGAGGAAGAACTGCGCCATCTCGCCTTCCACGACCCGCTGACCGGCCTGGCCAACCGGTCTATGCTCCAGTACCAGACCGAGCGGACCATCGAGCGGCAGAGTCGCGACCAGACCTCGGTGGGAATCATGTATATCGACCTCGACGGCTTCAAAAAGGTCAACGACGGGTTTGGCCACCCCGTTGGAGACGCGTTGCTGGTCCTGGCCGCTGACCGGCTACGCAGGTGCAGCCGGCCCACCGACACCGTCGCGCGCATCGGCGGCGACGAGTTCGCGATGCTGCTCGACGGGCTAGCCACCGAGCGCGACGCTGAAGTCGTGGCCCAGCGTGTTGTCGCGGAACTGGCCGAGCCGTTCCAGGCCGAAGGGCATACCCTGCGTATCAGTGCAAGCGTTGGCGTGGCGGTGCAGCGCCCCGGTCAGGGGCATGCCGGTGAACTGCTACGCGACGCGGACGTGGCGATGTACAACGCCAAATTCGGGGGGAAAGGCACGTTCGTCTGCTTCGATGCGAACCTGCGCAGCAGCATCCTCACCGCAACCACATCCCGACGCCCTGGACCCGTTGGAGCCTCGCCGGCGGACCAGGATAATCCTGTAGTTGCCAGAGCGACTCACGCATAGCCAGGGTGGCGGGGCACGAAGGGGTTGGCGACCACCATGCTGCGCGCGCGTCGGCGCTGGTGGCCGGCCGGCCGTGCGGCGTTGCCGCCAACGGAGACAAACCGGCGGTGCTGCCCGTTGTGGCGTTGCCGGTTTGCTTGG
>JBBWZQ010000293.1:0-5880 GCA_039649115.1 Micromonosporaceae bacterium
CGGCGTGACCCTGGCCGCGTTGACCGCCGCGCAGGTAGCGGAAGGTGGGAAGACGCCGTCCGAGTCGACACCGACCTTGTCCGCGGTGCGGCGGCCGTGGAGCAGCGGCTGGACGACGTCTACAGCCCAGGGGTGGTGCCGCGACCGTGGCGGGCGACCGCGTACCGGCGGCTGGAGGAGTTGACGACAGGCACCAACGCGGTGCGGGGCAGCGCGAAATGTCGGCGCAGCATCGCCGACCGGCTTGGAACTGGCCTGGCGAGGTCTGTGTCAGGTCGTGGGCAGGAGACCGTGGCGGTGGGCGACGGTGGCGGCTTCGGTGCGGGTGGAGACGCCGAGTTTGGCCAGGATGTTCGACACGTGGACGCTGGCGGTTTTGGGGCTGATGAACAGTGTGGTGGCGATCTGGCCGTTGGAGTGGCCTTCGGCCACAAGGGCGAGGACTTCGCGTTCCCGGCCGGTCAGTCGGAACCGGAGGGCCGGTTGGGGTGCGGGAACATCGGTGGTGGTGGTCGCGGTTGGCTCGATGCGCAGGCGGGCCCGGCGGGCCAGGGTCCGGATGTCGTCGGCCGTGGCGGCGGCCAGGTGGTCGGCGAGACGTAGCCCTTCCAGTGCCGTCACGTCCGCGCCGGTTCCGTGGTTGGCGCTCTGCGCCTCGGCGAGGCGGTAGAGGCTGTAACACAGCGGGAACCCCTCGGCTGCGGCGCGGGTCGCGGTGACCGCCGCGTGCCACGTCGTGATCTCGTCACGACGGTTCAGTCGTGCGCTTTCGGCGGCGATCAGCGCCTGGTATGCCTGCGCGGGCGGCGTGCCGGTCTGGAGGCTGGCGGCCAGGGAGTGCAGCGTTTCGTGTTGCGTAGCGCCGGCCGGTGCGGCGGTCGCGGCGATGTCTGCTTCGATGCGCATGCCGAGCCATAGCAGTGGCCAGATGTAGCGGACCCCGAAGCCGCTGACCGGCCCGGCCAGCGCGGCCTGGATGCGCTGCCGGGCGTCGTCGAGGTCGCCGCGGGCGCGGGCCAGTTCGGCCTCGATGAACACCATTGGGGCGGTGAACTGCACATCGGCGCCGTCACCGAACTGGCGGCGGGCCTCCCGGACGTCGTGGGCGGCCGCGTCCGTCTCGCCCTGCCACAGTCGCAGCTCGGCCCGGACCAGCAGCAGGGTACTGGCGAAGATGCCGTTGGGGTCGTCGGCGAGCGACTCGGTGATCAGATCGAGAGCCTCCCGCCACCGGCCGAGCCGCATCAGCGGCTCGGCGAGGTTGCCGACCAGCATCGCCCCGTGCGAGCGGGCGTGACCGATCCGGGTGGCCAGGGTGACACCGGCGGTCGCGATCTGCGCGGCCTCGGCGTGGCGGCCCAGCATTTCCAGGGAGTCGGAGAGATTGGTGTACCCACGCAAGGCCACGCTGTGCAGTTCGTGGCGCTCCGCCAGGCCCAGCCCGTCGCGCAGCGCGGCCAGACCGGTCGACGGATCGCCCAGGTACGTGGCGACGGCGCCGAGGGTGATCAAGGCGTCGGCGTGCTGGGCGGTCGCGCCAACCGCGGCGGCGGCGTCCACCGCGCTGCGGGCGATGTCGTAACCCTGTTGGTCCTCACCGATCCGCGTGAGGGAGTTGGCCAGCGAGGCCAGCACCACGGCGTGCGTGACGGTCAGCGGTTGGGCCGGCAGCAGCGCCAACGCCTCCCGGAGCTGCCCGGCCGCTTCCGCGTCCCGGCCCAACGCACGCAGCACGAAGGCCCGCCGCTCCACGACCTCGGCGCGGCGCACCCCGTCGGTGACGGATTCTGTGGCGGCCAACACCTGGTCCATGACCGACAGCGCCCGGTTGAGTTCACCCGCGCTCCACGCCGCCTCAGCAGCGAGCACGTTGAGCTGCGTCCAGTCCACACCGGCGCGTTCGACCGCGTCCGGCACCCGGGGCCAGATCTGCAGCGCCCGCTCCAGATGGCGCAGCGCTTCGGCCGGCGCGTACCCGACACCGGCCTGCCGGCCCGCCCGCACCGACGCGGACAGGGCCCGGGGCAGGTCCAGCGCGGCGTACCAGTGGTGCGCCAAGGTCGCGGCCACGCTCCCGTCATCGTCGAGCAGGGTCGGGTCGGCCGACAACGCCTCGCCGTAGGCCGTGTGCAGCCGGACCCGCTCACCGGGCAGCATGTCGTCGTAAACCGCGTCGCGGGTCAGCGCGTGGCGGAACGCGTAGCCACGACCGCTGTGGTCCACCACCAGCAGATGATGCTCGACCGTCTCACGCAACGCCGGGTACAGGTCCGACTCCGGCATCCCGACCAGTACCTCAAGGAGCCGGCCGGCGATCCGAGGGCTGGCCGCGGCGGCGGTACGCAAGATCCGCTGGGCCGCGTCGGACACCGTCTCGGTATGGGCCAGGAGCACGTCGCGCAGCAAGGGCGGAATGTCGCCCGGGTCGGCGCCGCCGTCCACGGCAGCGAGAATCTCCTCGACCAGGAACGCGTTGCCCTGAGAGCGCTCGAAGACCACATCGGTGAACTGGGCGGTGGGCGCGGCGTGCCGGATCGCCTGCAGCTGGGCGGCGACCTCGTCCCGGCTGAACCGGCCGACGTCGACGCGTTCCACGCTGCGTACCCGTTCCCAGGCGGTTACCACGGGACGCAGCGGATGGCGGCGATGCAACTCGTCTGAGCGGTAGGTGAGCATCAGCAGGACCCCGAGCTCGCGCAGCGTCTGCACCAGGAACACCACCAGGTCCCGGGTCGATGCGTCGGCCCAGTGCAGGTCCTCCACGACCAGCAGCATCGGCCGCCCCACGCTGAGCCGGGTGATCAGCGCCAGGACGTGCTCACGCAACTGCGCCGCCGACCCATGCTGCGGCGGCGCCGCGGCGGCCTCTGGGTCCAACTCGGGCAGCAGCCGGGCGAACTCGCGGCGGGCCGGGCCGAGGCAGCTGTCCAGATGCTCCGCTGGGGTCGAGCGCGCCACCGTACGCAGCACGTCCACCAGCGGCGCCAACGGAACGCCCTCCCCGCCCAGCTCCACGCAGCCGCCGCTGAGCACCCGCACCCCCCGGTCGGACGCGACCCGGGTGATCTCCTGGACCAGCCGGGTCTTGCCGACACCGGCCTCACCGGCGACCAGCGCCACGGCTGGCTTTCCGTCGATCGCCTGGTCGAGCAGGGCACGTAACCGGCCCAACTCGTCCTGCCGACCGACGAGGACGGGGCTTACCAGATCCCGGCTCACGTGGAACAACCTATGGCCGATCCGCGCGATCCCACTATCGGGCAAAGGACTCATCCGCGAGGACGGGTACCGGACTCACGACGTCCCGGCGGGCCAACACGGGCAGGCACAGCACGAGGCAGTACACCGCGACCAGGCCACCTACCGCTGCCAAGGCCCCGGACAGGCCGACCAGCGCGACCAGCGGTGCCGCGATCAGTGACCCGACCACGATCCCGCCGATGCTGGCCGGGAACGCCAGGCCGTATGCGCGGGCCAGCACCGCCTCGTCCAGCGAACGGGCCAGGGCGGTGTCGACGACGACCTCGACCAGGACCGAGCCGGCACCGATCACGACGGCCAGGAACACGGCGCCGGCCAGCCACGGCGTCACCGCCAGCAGACTCGACGGTATCGCGACCGCGAGCAGGACCACGGCGACGTGGCGGGGCCGGCGGGCGCCGCCGAGCCGGGCTGCCAGCGAGGCGCCCACCAGGCCACCGATGCCGCAGCCGGCCAGGAGGTACCCGTAGCCGGCGTCGCCGTAGCCCAGCTCGCGGCCGAGCAGCAACAGCAGCACGGTCTGCGCCCCGTACGCCAGGCTGCACATGATGTCCGCGCCGACCAGCCGCGCCGCTGCGCCGTTGTGGCGCAACGCCGACACACCGGCGCGCAACTCGCGTAGTACACCCGAAGCATCGGCATCCCGCTCCGCCACCGCGAACAGAGCACCTGCCGGCAGACCCAACAAGATGACCGCGGACGCGGCGAACGTGGCCGCGTTGAGCAGGAACGCGGTCGCCGGGGAGCCGAGCACCAACAACAGCGCGCCGCCCGCCGGCCCGGCGATGATCGACACGGACTGGATCACCGACCGGGCCGCGGTCGCCGCCGGCAGGTCGTCATCCGCCACCAGCCGGGGCAGCGTCGCGGCCACCGCCGGTGGGTAGACCGTCGACGCGGCCGTCGACACCGCCGCGAGGACCGGCGCGAACAGCACCGGCAAGCCCGCCGCGGCGACCAGCGCCAACAGCGTCATCGAGCCCACCCGCAGCACATCCGCGACGATCATCAGCCGGCGCCGGTCGTATCGGTCGGCGAGGAGGCCACCGAACGGGCCCAGCACCACCATCGGCACCACCCGCGCCGCCGTCGTGACCGCCGTCCAGGCCACCGAGTGGGTCCGGTCGTAGACCAGCGCCACCAACGCCAGGTTGTACAGCCAGTCACCGATCTGCGACACAGCCAGCGCGGCCAGCAGCCGCCGCAGCGGCCGGTTACGGCGGACCAGCATGAACATCTTTCCCGTCGATGCATCCATACGCCTCAGGCTGCCGGTAAGGCGCCGCCGGACGGATCGGGCAACCAACCTAGCCGAACGCTTCCGCTACCTCAGATATGCGCGGCCGCTGGTACCGAACGCAGCACACAACGGGCCGAAGTCCCGGCAGCGGGCCGGGTCAGCTCCGCGAAGCGCCGGGTAGGCCACGCCGTTCACACGGGCTCGCCGGGCAACTGACCCAGCCTGCGTCAACGAGCAGGGCCCTGATCTGAGGTGGCGAACGCCTCAGATAGGACGGTTGCCCGATCCGCCGGGGCGGCCTTCATGCATGCCGGCGACGAACTCGGCGGGCATGAGGGCCACCTTGAGCATGAAGGGGAGACCGAGCAGAGCGCCTGCTGTACCGCGGGCCGGTGGTCTGGGCGGCTGGCGAACGGCGGCCAGCT
The DNA here is from genome assembly GCA_039649115.1 of Micromonosporaceae bacterium. Classification (GTDB taxonomy): domain Bacteria; phylum Actinomycetota; class Actinomycetes; order Mycobacteriales; family Micromonosporaceae; genus DATEJJ01. The sequence goes on from JBBWZQ010000293.1 coordinate 4,927, forward strand.
CGGGCTTCACCAGCTGGATCGGCTTCTGGTCGTGGTACCTGATGCCGATCGGGATCTTCCTGCTGGCGCATCCGCTGGTCGGCGCGTTGGCCTGGGGTGCGCGCCTGTACTACGTGCCGGTCCGGTACTGGAGTTCCGAGGCCACGGCGACCACGCTCGGCGCCGAGGACCTGGCGTCCGGGCAGCAGTCGGTCACCGTGGAGTCGTGTCCGCAGCAACCCTTCGGCTACACCGGCGGGGTAACGACCCCGGGCCCTGCGTGTGTCACCCTGACGGTGCGGGCCGCGGGGCGCCCGGACCCGACCGTCCGAGGTTCGTGGGATGACGCCCGGGCGGTGATCCTCATGCGGGGGGTGGGGCGATCAGGTCGTCCACGGCGAGGTCTGACGAGGCGTAGGGGACCGGGATACGCTCGCCATGCAGGTACTCGACGCGTGTCCGGTAGCCCGTCGCGATAGGCCCGGTGTGCTCGTAGATCGCTTCTTGGGTGACCACCCAGTACGTCGCGTAACCGGCTTGACCGTACAGCGCGGTCTTGATGTTGAGGTCCTGGATCGGGGTTTCGTCGGATACCTCGATCACGAGAAGCACGTCATGGGCGTTCCAGATCGACAACCTCGATCCGACCTTGCCGACCGGGTCCGCGTCGGCCCGTCGTACCCAGCAGTCGGGATCGGGAAGTGAGCCACTGGTCGGTAGGGTCGCGGTGGTCACTCGCACGTCCGGTCGTGGCAGCAGTGCGAGCAGTTGGCCGACGGTGTCGCCGTGCCAAGAACCGTTCGCCACTGGCCAGATCTCTCCTTCAACGAGTTCTACCCTGTGGTCGAAAGCTCCGGCTTCCCAAGCGCGCACGAACTCGCTCTGGCTCCATCGGTAGGCGAGCACAGGTCGGGTCATGAATTCGAGCCTACCAACAAGCCCAGCCTGCACGTCGGGCATGGTGCTCGGGCCCTG
>JBBWZQ010000299.1:0-8380 GCA_039649115.1 Micromonosporaceae bacterium
TGCCCGCCCGTACCACCAAATGGTTCAGAGGTGTGCGGACAGCACGTTGGCCTCGGCGCGCAACTGCTCCGCGCGCTCGTGCCGGCCCGCCCGCTCGTAGTCGCGCGCGGCGGCCTCCCGCTCGTCGACCTCGGCGCGCACGATGCGCGCCACGTCGGCCTCCGTCAACACCTGCCGCGCGACCTCGGCCGCGCCGACGCCGACCGGGATCTGCTCGATGGCCAGGCGCTTGTCGACGGCGGGTGCGCGGTCCACGGCTTCGGCGTTGTCAATGGCGGCGAGCGCCGCGCGCAACGCCGCGACGGCGACGCGGTCGCGGGCCTTCATCGCCGCCGGAAGAGCCGCACGCAGCCGCTGCCGCAGGGGTATCGACACGCTTGCGACCCTATCGCGGCCGAGCCCAGTCAGGAGCCCGCGCCGCCAGGTCCATTGTGGACATCGACGGTGGGCGGCCAGGTGGCGGCGGGGCGGGGTACGTCGCGCAGCTTCTCCGGGTTCAGCATGTGGTACAGCGCGACGACCCGGCCGTCCACGACCACCGGGGCCATCACGAGCAGTACCTCGGGCGATTCGATGACGAAGCCGAGATCGCCGTTGACCAGCACCGGCTCCCCGCGCAGCGGATGCACCCGTTGGAACGCCGCGACGAGGAAGCGCGCCACCTGAGCCGCGCCGACCAGCGGGTGGCGGAAGGAGGGGGCCAGCCCGCCGCCGTCGCCGACCAGTTCCACCTCGGGTGCCAGCACCCGCACCAGCCCGGCCAGGTCGCCGCCGGTGGCCGCGACCATGAACGCGGACAGCACGCGGCGCTGCTCCGCCATCCCGGTCTGGTGGACGATCGCCGGACCGGTTGTGACCGCGCGCCGGGCGCGGGAGGCGTGCTGGCGCGCGCTGGCCAGGCTCGTGCCCAGCGCCGAGGCGATGGCCTCGAACGGTACGGCGAACACGTCGTGCAGCACGAAGGCGACCCGCTGCTCCGGCGTCAGCCGCTCCAGCACCACCAGCAGCGCCAGGCTGACCTGCTCGCCGAGCACCGCTGCCGACGCGGGATCGGGGTCGGCGGCGGGCAGCCGGGACACCAGCGGCTCGGGCAGCCAGGAGCCCACATAGGACTCGCGCCGCACCCGCGCGGAGCGCAGCACGTCGAGGCAGATCCGGGCGACCACGGTGGTGAGCCAGGCGCGGGTGTCCTCGACTCCGGACCCGGCGGCGGCGTACCGCAGCCACGCCTCCTGCACCGCGTCCTCGGCCTCGGCGCGGCTGCCGAGCATCCGGTACGCGACGCCGAACAGGTGGGACCGGTGTGCTTCGAACTGATCGTCGGCCACCCCTCGACTCTAGATGCCCCTACTCCACCAGCTCCGGCGCGAAGTAGTCACGCAGCAGGACGATCTGCCCGTCGCGTACCCGGAAGATCTGCACCAGCGACACGCTGCCACCGTCCTCGAACGCCGTGTCGATCTCCGCGATGAACACGTCGGGGTCGGCGGTGATGTGCAGTGCGACGCGGGTCTTCGCGGCATCCACAGCGCGCTCGACAACCGGCCGCCGGTAGAACTCGGCCATCCCCCGGCGGATCTCGTCGCGTCCCGCGAGGCGGCTCGGGAAGGCGCGGCCGTCCGGGACGAGCGGCGCCTCCAGGACGCCGTCCGGCGCGAACAGGCCGGCCAGGGCATCGGCGTCGCGGGTCAGCGCGCCGGCCCGGAGGTAGCGTTCGAAGATCTGCTGGGGTGTCGGTGGCACGGGGGAACTCCTTCGCTCCGGACGCCGAAGTGGTAGCTGAGCAACCCGACCCTAGATCGCCGGGACCACGGCGCGTGGCAGGCTGGGCGCCATGACTGACACGCTGTCCACGCAGGGCCGGCAACGACTGCACGACGCGATGGCCGCCCGGGTGGCCGCCGGCGAGCTGTCCGGGCTGGTCACGGTGCTCGCCCGCGGCGACGAGGTGCACGTCGACACGATCGGTTCGCACGCCTTCGACGGCGCGGTGCCGATCCGCCGCGACAGCCTCTTCCGGATCGCCTCGTTCACCAAGCCGGTGCTGGCCACCGCGACGATGATGCTGGTCGAGGACGGCGCGCTCGACCTGGCCGAACCGGTGGACCGGCTGCTGCCGGAGCTGGCCGACCGGCGGGTGCTGGCGCGGATCGACGGGCCGCTCGACGAGACGGTACCGGCACACCGGCCGATCACGGTCGAGGACCTGCTCACCTTCCGGATGGGGTTCGGGATGCTGACCGAGCCGACCTTCGACCCGCCGTTCCCGATCGTCACCGCCGCCGCCGAGCTCAACCTGCGCCTCGGGCCACCGGAGCCGCGCACGCCGCACACCCCGGACGAGTGGATCAGGCTGTTCGGCACCCTGCCGCTGATGTACCAACCCGGCGAGCGGTGGCAGTACAACGTCGGCACACTCGTGCTCGGCGTCCTGGTCGCCCGGGCCGCCGGCGCGCCGCTCGGCGAGGTGCTGCGGTCCCGGCTCTTCGAGCCGCTCGGCATGGTGGACACCGGATTCTCCACGACCCCGGCGAACACCGCCCGGATGCCGGCTTACTACATGGGTGACTTCCAGACCGGTGAGGTGAAGCTCCAGCCGGTGTCGGCACCGCAGGAGTGGACCACGCCGCCGGTGTTCCCGTCCGGCTCAGCCGGCCTGCTCTCCACCGCCGACGACTTCCTCACCTTCGCGCGGCTGCTGCGCAACAACGGCACGCACGGTGGCCAGCGGCTGCTGTCGGCCAGGTCGGTGGCGATGATGACCACCAACCACCTGACGCCGCGGCAGATCGGGACGGCGGGCATCCTGCTGGAACCCAAGGGCTGGGGGTACGGCATGGCGGTGGCACCCGCACCGGACGCGATCTCGGCGGTCCCGGGCCGGTACGGCTGGGACGGCGGCTACGGCACGGTCTGGGTCAACGACCCGCACCGCGACCTCATCGCGATCGCGTTGACCCAGACGTCCGACTTCCTCTTCCGGGGTGGCCGCGTCGAGTTCACCACCCTGGCCCTGCGGGCAGCCGAGTAGGTTCGCGGTCAGGAGATTTCCGCGAAGCGGGCGATCGCGACCGTGAGCGCCAGGCCGAACAGCAGCACGTTGGCCGCCACGTTGCGCGCCTCGCGCAGGCGGGCGTGGGAACTCGCGGCGCCCACCATCACGACGCACAGTCCGACGGCGGCCAGCGGCGTGAGTACCCGGGCGACGCCGGTCGCCCACGGCAGCACCAGGCCGGCGGCGGCCAGCAGCTCGCACCCGGCGGTGAACCGCACCACCGGCATCGGGAACACCGCGACGCCGGTCTGCCCGGTCGCGATCAACCGCTGCCTGCTCATCATGGACTTGGCCACGCCGGAGCCGGTGAAGACCACGGCGAGCAGGCCCTGGAGGATCCACAGAAATACGTTCATGGAAGGTGGACGAGCCGGCCGCGACGATTGTGACGCGCGGCCGGCCCGATCGTTCCGCCCCTAGGCCACGCGCAGCTTCTCGGCATGCTTGCCGGTGGCGGCCTGCCCGGTGCTGTCCACTGTGGCCGGTGTGGCCCACTCAGCGGGGTTGAGCAGGCGGAAGGTGAATGCCGCGACCGCGCCGCCGGCCAGGTTGGCCAGCAGGTAGACCCAGATCATGGACCAGGAGACCAGCCCGGTCGCCGACACCGCGACCGCCACCGCGGGGTTGAACACCCCACCGGAGATGCCGCCCACGGCCACCGCGCCGGCCATCACGGTGAACCCGATCGCCAGGCCGTAGAAGGAGTTGTTCGGGTGGTCCTTGCTCGTGGCCACGTTCAGCACCACGTACGCCAGCACGAAGGTGACCACGAACTCGGCGAGCAGGGCCGAGCCCAGCTTCCCGCCGGACAGGTGCAGCGGCGGGCCCGAGTGGGCGCCGACGATCAGCCGGGCCGCGCCGGCGCCGGCCAGCCCGCCGGCCAGTTGCGCCACGACGTACGGCAGCGCCTCCCGGACCGGCAGCTTGCCCCGGAGCAGCACGGCCAGCGTCACGGCCGGGTTGTAGTGCGCGCCGGAGATGTGGCCACCGGCGTAGATGGCGGCGGCCAGTGCGCCACCGATGGCCAGCGGAGCGAGCGGCGACCCGGAGGCGACCGCGCCGCAGATGGTCAGCACGAGGACGAAGGTACCGATGAACTCGGTGAGGTACTTACGCACGGGATGCCCTTTCGTGACGTGGTGGTGCCCGCGCGCCTCAGGCGGGCAGGAGCTCGATGAGGCTGGTGGGCCGGAAACCGGCGACGAACTTCTCGCCGACGAACACGGTCGGCACCATGCGGATGCCCTTGCGGGCCAGTTCGTCGAGCAGCCCGGGCTGCTCGGTCGTGTTCCGCTCGACGTAGCGGACGTTCTTCTCGGCCAGCAGGGCCTTGTACTTGGCGCACAGCGGGCAGCCGGTGGCCGAGTAGAGGACGACGTTGCTCATGTCGCGTGTTTCCTTCCTGTCGGTTGGTCAGCGGTCGGCCGGGACGAGCCGCGCCGGGTCGACCTGGGCGAACGTGCGGCCGGGCGCCTGCAGCGCGCCGAGCACGCGCAGGATCTCGTCGACCGAGCGGCCGACCCGGTCGTCGTGGACGACCTCGTAGCGCACGATGCCCTCGGGGTCGATGATGAACACGCCGCGCGCGGACTGGCCGGCCTCGTCCAGCACGCCGTACGCCTCGGACGTCTCGTGGGTGCGGTCACTGGCCAGGGGGAAGTCCAGGTTGCCGATGTGGAACTCCATCCAGGCCACGTGGGAGAACACGCCGTCGGTGCTGACTCCCAGTACCTGCGCGCCCTGGCTGGCGAAGGTGGGCACCGCCGCGTTGAGCGCGAGGATCTCGGTGGGGCAGACGAAGGTGAAGTCCGCCGGGTAGAAGAACAGCACCAACCAGTCGCCGCGGTAGTCCGCCAGGGTCGCCTCGTGTTCGAGGGTGTTGAGGTCCTTGGTGGTGGTCATCCGGAACTGGGGTGCGGGCTTGCCTACGAACATGTCGTCTCCAGGGTGGGTGTGGTGGACAGGGTCTGCGCGGACCGGCCGCCGCGCACCAGCCAGCGCTCGGCGTCGATCGCCGCCTGGCAGCCCGAGGCGGCCGCGGTGATGGCCTGCCGGTAGCGGGGGTCGGCGATGTCACCGGCGGCGAAGACACCCGGCACGCTGGTCGCCTGGGTACGCGCCTCGGTGAGCAGGAACCCGTGCTCGTCGGTCGGCAGCCACGGAGTGAACATCTCGCTGGCCGGTACGTGGCCGATCGCCACGAACACGCCGTCGAGATCCTCCTGGCGCTCCGCACCCGTCTCCGCGTGGCGCAGCCGGATGCCGGTGACACCGGCCGGCGGCTCCCCGAGGACCTCGTCGACCACGTACGGGGTGAGGATCCGCGCCCGCGGGTTGGCTTCCAGGGCAGCGCGCATCGCCTGGGTCGCCCGGAACTCGTGGCGCCGGTGCACCAGCAGCACGCTGGACGCCACCTTGCAGAGCATGAGCGCCTCCTCGACGGCCGCGTCCCCGCCGCCGATGACCGCGACCCGGCGGTCGGCGAAGAAGGCGCCGTCACAGATCGCGCAGTAGCACACGCCCATCCCGTCCAGCGCGTCCTCGGAGGCCAGGCCGAGCCGGCGCGACCGCGCACCGGTGGACACGATCAGCGCGTCCGCCAGGTACCGGGTGCCGTCGGTGACGACCGTGAACGGGGAGCCGGACGGGAGTACCGCCTGCACCTCCGAGGTCACGATCTGGGCGCCGAGCCGCAGCGCCTGGGCACGCATGCGCTCGCCGAGGTCGTTGCCGGAGACTCCATCGGGGTACCCGGGGAAGTTGTCCACCCGGGGGGAGCGGGAGATCTGGCCGCCGTAGTCGTACCCCTCGATGCACACCGGCGCCAGGCCGGCGCGCGCCGCGTAGATGGCCGCCGTGTACCCGGCTGGTCCGCCGCCCACGATGAGAACCCGTACCGGCTTGTCGCTCACTTCATCGCCTCCTGCACGGCCACCTCGGCTGCCTGCATCGCGGCCCGCACCGAGGACAGGCCCGCGGTCGTGTCCGCCACGCCGCCACCCATCGCCTCGAACCGGTTCTTCGCGTGCTCGACTTCCTCGCTGGCGCTGTTGGCCACCTCGACGGTCATTTCGGTGATCTCGCGTACTTCGGTGACGATCGAGTCGATCGACTCGGTCGCCGCGCGGGAATCCTGCGCGAGCTTGCGCACCTCGTCCGCGACGACGGCGAAGCCGCGGCCGCTGTCGCCCGCGCGGGCCGCCTCGATGGTGGCGTTGAGGGCGAGCAGATTGGTCTGCTTGGCGATCCGCCGGATCACGTCGACCATGCCGGAGATCTGGTCGGACATCTCACCCAGCGAGGAGATCTGGCCCAGGATCTGGAAGGTGACACTGCGGGCGGCGTCCAGCCGCAGGGCCGCGTCGGTCACCACCTGGCTGAGCGAGCGCAACGAATCGGCGAGATCGTCCGCCCGGCTCAGACCGGTGCCGAGATGGTCGCTGATCTCCGTGGTGTCGATCTGGCGGACGCCGTTGGCCAGCGGTACGGGGATCGGCTCAGGTGCGGGGTCCAGTGGCGCGATCTGCGGCATGGCCGGCGGCGGGTCCGGCAGCGGCGGCGGGACGGTCGCCGCCGGCACCGGCGGAGCGGGGCGGGTGCGCAGCTGCCAGCCGCCGAGCACCGCCAGCCCCGCGGTCGGCACGATCCAGGCAAGGCCGGCGTGTCCGGTCACGGCGCCGAGGACTCCGGCGGCGGCGCACACGAACGCGACGACCGGCACCCGCCGGCTCCGCGTCACGCGACTTTCCGCATCCGGGTCGCTACTTGCCGCGATCTGCATGGCTGGAGGATCGTCCCGCGATCAAGGCTCCTGAGAACATCCCACGACCCGGGGCGGCTGCGGCGCCCCACCGGCCTCACCCGCCGCGCAACCGGCCGTCCGCCACATAGGACCGGTAGAGGTCGGTGACGCTGTCCGCGAGCGGGCGGGGCCGGCAGTCCAGCTCCCGCGCCGCCTTCGCGCCGCTGATCACCGGGAACGTGTCCAGCGCGTGCACCGCCTCCCGGGTCGGCAGCAGGGCGCTGCCGGTGCGCCGGGCGAGCACCGTCGACACCGGCGCGGCGGCCCGCACCAGCCAGCCCGGGGCCACCCGGCTGGTCACCCGCCGTCCGGAGGATGCGGCGGCCAGCGCCGCCAGGTCCACAATGGAGCATCTGGTACCGGGGACCAGATAGCTCTCCCCCGTCCGCCCCCGTGCCGCCGCCGCCCGCAACGCGTCCACGACATCGCGCACGTCCGCCCAGCAGAAGCCGCCGCCGGCCAGAGCCGGGAACCAGCCCCGCCACATGGCGAGCAGCACCGCGCCCATCCGCGACGGCGCCTCGTCGACCGGGCCGAGCACGCCGCTCGGGTGGATCACGACGGCGTCCAGCCCGCGGTCCACCGCCGCGCGCAGCACCGCCTCGCCGGCCGCCTTGGACCGGTCGTACACGGGCAGGGCCGGCCGGGTGGCGCGCGGCGCGGACTCGTCGACGGTGCGCCCCGCACAGCCGGCCAGGTCGAACGCGTGCACCGAGCTGCAGTGCACCAGGCGCGGGGTACCGGCGTCCAGGGCGGCGGCGGCGACCGCCCGTACCCCCTCGATGTTGACCGACTCCACCAGGCCGCGCAGGCCGCCCACGATCGAGATGACCGCGGCCAGGTGGTAAACGATGTCAGCGCCGGCGAACGCGGCACGCATCGCCGCGGCGTCCCGCACGTCGGCCCGCACCCACGCGGCGCCGTGCCGCGCGGCGGTGACCGGCTCGCGCAGGTCGACCACCCGCACGTCGCATCCGTCCGCGCGCAGCGCGCAGGCGAGGTTGGTGCCGAGGTAGCCGGCACCGCCGGTGACGACCGCGAGCATCAGGCGAGCGGCTTGTCTGCGGAGACTTCGCGCAAGCGCCAGCGGCCGTCCACCTGCTCCAGCAGCACCATGCAGTTGGCGAACGTGCGGCCGGGGGAGCTCTCCAGCTGGTCCCCGCCCGGGCTCACGATGGAGTACGGGCTGCGGTCGTAGACCACCCCGAGCTTGGGCTGGTCGGTGGAGAAGAAGTTGTCCGTGGTCGCCTGGCGCAGCGTGTACTGGCCGCCCTGCACCCGCGCCCCGGACTGGTACCCCTTGCTCACCGCGGCGAGCACCGCGGCGCAGGCGCGGCACGCGGGGCTGCTGGCGGCGGACAGCGGCCCGGTCCGGCCGGTGGCGACGGCGTAGTTGAGCGCCTCGAACCAGTACCGCACGAAGGCGGCCGCGCCGGCGGCGGTGGGCGCGGTGCCGGACGCGGCCAGCTGCGGCGCGGACGGGCCGGCGGTCAGGCTGGCGGCGCCGGCGGTCGGCGTCGCGC
>JBBWZQ010000306.1:0-20191 GCA_039649115.1 Micromonosporaceae bacterium
GTACTCGAGGTTGACGTCGAGGTACGGCAGGATCAGCTGGTCACGGATCTGCTTCCAGATGATCCGGGTCATCTCGTCGCCGTCGAGCTCGACGACCGGGTTCTCAACCTTGATCTTCGCCATCGGCAAGGCGCTCCTTCTCCGGAAAACTAGCAGTACGAGCGTACTGGATTCACTTGGCGTCTACGCCCCGGGCGGTCCCATCTCACAGTCGACGGCGCCGGGACGTGATGACCGACGCCCGGGACCGTCGGTGCGATCCGGCTCACAGGTTGGCGACGTCCGCCTGCTTGGCACGGACCGCCTCGGCCGCCTCCTTCAGCGCCGCCGTCTCGGCGTCGGTCAGCGGGGTCTCGACGACCCGCCGGACGCCCCCGGCACCGATCTCAGCCTGGACCCCCAGGTACACGCCGGAGATGCCGTACTCGCCGTCGACCCACGCGCAGACCGGCAGGACCTCGCCGGAGTCCTCCGCGACGGCCTTCGCCATCCGCGCGGCGGCGGCGGACGGGGCGTAGTAGGCCGACCCGGTCTTCAGCAGGCCGACGATCTCGGCACCCCCCTTGCGGGTCCGGTCGACCAGCGCGTCGATCCGGTCGGCCGGCAGCACCTCGGACAGCGGCCTGCCGCCGACGAATGACTGCGACGGCACCGGCACCATGGTCTCGCCGTGCGAACCGAGGGTCAGCGTCCTGACGCTGCGCACGGGTACGCCGAGCTCGTCGGCGACGAACGTGGTGAACCGGGCGCTGTCGAGGATGCCGGCCTGGCCCATGACCCGCTCCCTGGGGAAGCCGGTCGCGAGCTGGGCGAGGGCGGTCATCTCGTCGAGCGGGTTGCTGACCACGATGACCACCGCGTTCGGCGCGTACTTGGCGACGTTCTCCGCCACCTGGCGGACGATCTTGGCATTGACCCCGAGGAGGTCCATCCGGCTCATGCCGGGCTTGCGGGGCAGGCCCGCGGTGATGATGACGACGTCCGAGCCGGAGATGACCTCGTAGCCCTCGCCGTTGCGGCCGGTGGTCCGGCCCACGATTCTGGTCTCGAAGCCTTCGATCGCCCGGGCCTGGCCCATGTCCAGCGCCAGCCCCTCGGGCTTGCCCTCGATGATGTCGGTGAGCACGACCGTCTCGAAGCTGTCGTACTCAGCCAGGCGCTGCGCGGTCGTGGAGCCGTAGAAGCCGGCCCCGACGACGGTCACCTTCTTACCCATGAGTTGCAACATAGCCCCGCCGCCGGTGTGGAGCGGCAGGGGGGCTCAGCCCGCGTCAGCCGTGCTCGCCCTCCGCCGAGGAGCGGCTCCGGCTGCGTTCCCGGCTCAACGGGACGCGATTTCGACCACGTTCGTCAGCAGCATGGCCCGCGTCATCGGACCGATCCCGCCCGGTACCGGCGCCAGGTGCCCGGCCACCTCGGCCACCTCGGGCGCGACGTCCCCGGTGTACCGGCCCTTGCCGTCCGCGCCGACCAACCGGGTGATCCCCACATCGACGACCGTGGCGCCCGGTCGCACCATGTCCGCCGTGATCAGTCCCGGGGTACCGGCCGCGGCCACCACGATGTCCGCGCGCCAGGTGTGCGCCACCAGGTCCCGCGTACCGGTGTGGCACAGCGTCACGGTGGCGTTCTCGGTGCGCCGGGTGAGCAGCAGGCCCAGTGGCCGGCCGACGGTGGTACCGCGGCCGATCACCACGACCTCCGCCCCCGCCAGCGGCACCCCGTACCGGCGCAGCAGGTCGACGATCCCGCGCGGCGTGCACGGCAGCGGCGCCGGGTACCCGAGCACCAGCCGCCCCAGGTTGACCGGGTGCAGCCCGTCCGCGTCCTTGGCGGGGTCCACCGCCTCCAGGATCCGCTGGGTGTCGATCTGCCGGGGCAACGGCAACTGCACGATGTACCCGTGGCACGCGGGATCGGCATTGAGCGAAGCGACGACGGCAGCCACCTGGTCCTGCGTCGCGTCGGCGGGCAGCTCGCGCCGGATCGAGGCGATGCCCACCTCGGCGCAGTCCCGGTGCTTGCCGTTGACGTACGCCCGCGAGCCGGGATCGTCGCCGACCAGGACCGTACCCAGGCCGGGCAGCACGCGCCGTTCGGCGAGCGCCTTGACCCGCTGGCGCAGCTCGTCCTTGATCGTTGCCGCGGCTGCCTTGCCGTCCAGAAGAATCGCCGTCACGCTTCAAATCCTGCCACGGCAGGCAGCGGGGCGGCGCGCGTAGTCGGTCAATCACACCAATCTTCCCTTATCTCAACAGAAGGGGTGGACGCGGTTTGGCTGATCGCCGCAGGACGACCTACGTTGACCGGGCGCTCGTGCTCGCCGGCCCACCCATAAGCTCCGAAGCGCAGCGTGAGGAGATGAGGAGATTCAATGCAGGCTCGGAGGCTTGCCGCCTGGACCGCGCTCCCAGTCGCCGTCATCATCGGCCTGGGCGCTTGTGACACCGCCAACTCGGGGTCCAACGCAAATGGTGGCAGCAATCCCAATGGCGTGGTCAGCGTCGGCATCGCGGAGCCGGAGCACCTGATCCCGTCGAATACCACCGACATCAGCGGGGGCCAGGTACTTCAGGCGCTGTTCACCCCGCTGGTGACCTACGACAAGGACGCGAAGCCGGTGGAGGCGCAGGCCGCGTCGATCACCACGATCGACAGCCGGGTGTGGAAGATCAAGCTGAAGCCGGGGTACACCTTCCACAACGGGGAACCGGTCACCGCCGACAGCTACATCCGCGCCTGGAACTACGGCGCCTACGGGCCCAACGGGCAGAACGCCAACTACTACTTCGCCCACATCCAGGGGTACAACGCGCTGAACCCCGGTGCCAACAACACCCCGGCCACCAATACCCTGTCCGGTCTCAAGCGGCTCGACGACCTGACGCTGCAGGTGACCCTGTCGGCGCCGTACAGCGACTTCAAGGCGGAACTGGGCTACACGGCCTTCCTGCCCCTGCCCAAGTCCGCCTTCGGGATCGACGGCGGCCTGGTCAAGCGGTTCGAGGACCGGGAGGTCGGCGACGGGCCGTTCAAGATGAAGGGCATCTGGACGCACGACCAGGCCATCGAGGTGGAGCGGTACGACGCCTATCCGGGACAGAAGCCCAAGGTCGGCGGGGTGCTGTTCAAGATCTATCAGGACCTGACCACCGCGTACGCGGACGTCCAGACGAACACGCTGGACGTGCTGCCCCAGGGTCTCGCCACCCAGAACCTGGCCACGGCGGCGGCCGACTTCGGCGACCGGTACCAGCACAGTCCGGCCTCCTCGTTCGAGTTCCTCGCCTTCCCCACCTTCGACAGCGCCTACGCCAACGTCGGCGTCCGCAAGGCGATCTCCATGGCGATCGACCGCGACGGGATCGTGACGACCATCTTCGCCAACTCGCAGTCGGCGGCGCGCTCCTTCGTCTCGCCGGTGCTGCAGGGCTACCGCGACAACACCTGCGGGGACGCGTGCCAGTACCGGCCGTCGGCCGCCAAGCAGCTGTACACGGACAGTGCCGGCCCGGCCGAGATAAAGATCGCGTACAACGCGGACGGCGGGCACAAGGAGTGGGTCCAGGCGGTCTGCAACCAGCTGCGCCGGAACCTGGGCGTGACCTGCCTCGCGCAGCCGGAGGCGAAGTTCGCCGACCTGCTGCAGAAGGTGGAGAAGAAGCAACCGGTGGGGATGTTCCGGCTCGGCTGGTCGATGGACTACCCGTCCATGGAGGATTACCTGTCGCCGCTGTACAGCACGCACGGCTCGGCGAACTACTACGGCTACAGCAACGCGCAGTTCGACCGGCTGGTGCAGCAGGGCTCGGAGCAGCAGACCGAGGCCGCCGCGATCGGGTACTACCAGCAGGCGGAGAACATTCTCGCAAGGGACATGCCGGTGATCCCGCTGCGGTTCAAGCAGAACAACTACGTCTTCTCCACGCGGGTCAGCAACGTCGGCGTCGACCTGTTCAGCTACCTGAACCTGATCGACATCACCACGTCGGCGACCTGAGGTGATCCGGTACATCATCAGGCGCCTGCTGCAGATGGTGCTCACCTTCTTCGGCACCACTCTGATCGTGTACGCGCTGATGTTCGCGGCGCAGACGGATCCGATCCAGGCCCTCGTCGGCGAGCGACCGGTCAGCCAGGCCACCCGCGACTATCTGACCCAGCGGTACCACCTCGACAGGCACGGGGTGACCGGGTTCTTCTCCCGCTACTGGGACTACATCAGCCACCTGCTGCGCGGTGACCTCGGCCAGACCCTGGGCGGCCGGTCCATCGGGCAGATCCTCGCGCAGGCGTGGCCGTACACCCTGAAATTGTCGGCCATCGCCATCGTCTTCGTGATCGTCTTCGGCGTGACCGCGGGCGTCGTCGCGGGCCTGCGCCGCGGCGGCCTGTTCGACCATGCCACGCTGGCCCTGACGCTGGTCGTCATCGGCATCCCGGTCTTCGTCCTGGGCTTCCTCGGGCAGTACTTCCTCGCTGTCAGGTGGGGGATCTTCCCGGTGAACAACCAGAACACGCTCTACTCGCTGATCCTGCCGGCGCTCGTGCTCAGCTCGCTGTCGCTGGCCACGGCGCTGCGCCTGACCAGCGCGTCCATCTCGGAGAACCTGCGCGCCGACTACGTGCGCACCGCGAAGTCGAAGGGCCTCGCGCCCCGGCGCATCGTCGGCGTCCACGTGCTGCGCAACTCGCTGATCCCGATCGTCACGTTCATCGGGGTGGAGTTGGGCAACCTGATGGCCGGCGCGATCGTCACCGAGCGGATCTTCAACATCCCCGGCGTCGGCTTCAACCTGTACAAGGCGATCAACACCGAGGACGGCCCGACCGTGGTCGCCATCGTCAGCGTGCTCGTCGTCATCTTCCTGGTGGTCAACCTGCTCGTGGACCTGCTCTACGCGGTCCTCGACCCGAGGATCAGATATGAGTGAGCTGGCCGCGATCGCGGCCGTGGAGGCGCCCGCGACGCAGCGGCGCAGCCTGGGCGGGGACGCCTGGCGCGCGCTGCGGCGGAACCCCGTTTTCTGGGTATCGGTACTGATCGTCGTCGGGTTCGTCGTCATGGCGGTGTACCCGCGGCTGTTCACCGGCGTCAACCCCAACGACTGCGACCTGGGCCGGAGCCTGCGCCGCCCGGGCGGCGGCGCCTGGTTCGGGTACGACTTCCAGGGCTGCGACGTGTTCGCGCGCACGGTGTACGGTGCCCGCGCCTCGATCGAGGTGGGCGTGCTCGCAACCCTGTTCGCCGGGGTACTGGCGTTCGCCGTGGGCATGCCGGCCGGGTACTTCGGCGGCTGGGTCGACGCGCTGCTGTCCCGGGTGGTGGACATCGTGCTCGGCATCCCGCTGCTGCTGGCGGCCATCGTGCTGCTCCACCGGATCGCCGCGGGCGGGCACAACTACGGCGTCTGGCCGGTGGCGGTCACCCTCGGCGGGCTGGGCTGGACCACGGCCGCGCGGGTGGTGCGCGCCTCGGTGATCAGCGCGCGGCAGCAGGACTACGTGCAGGCGGCGCGGATGCTCGGCGCCGGACACCGGCGGATCATGCTGCGGCACATCCTGCCCAACGCGATGGCGCCCGCGATCGTGGTGCTCACCATCGCCCTCGGTACCTTCATCGCCGCCGAGGCCACGCTCTCCTTCCTCGGCGTCGGCCTCAAGCCGCCGAGCGTGTCCTGGGGCGTGGACATCTCCGACGCGCAGCCCCGGCTGCGTTCGGCGTGGTGGCCGCTGCTCTGGCCGAGCACCTTCCTCGCGCTGACCGTGCTGGCGTTCATCATGCTGGGCGATGCCACCCGCGCCGCGTTCGACCCCAAGGGACGGTGACCATCGTGTACCTGCTGGAGGTGCGCGACCTGTTCGTGGAGTTCCGCACCCGCGACGGCGTGGCGAAGGCCCTCAACGGCGTCTGCCTCCACCTGAACCCGGGCGAGACGCTCGCCGTGCTCGGCGAGTCCGGCTCCGGCAAGTCGGTGACCGCTCAGACGATCATGGGCATCCTCGACACCCCGCCCGGACGTGTCCAGAGTGGACAGATCCGGTACCGGGGCCGGGATCTGCTCGGCATGCCGGAGAACGAGCGCCGCCAGATCCGGGGCCGGAAGATCGCCATGGTGTTCCAGGACGCCCTCTCCGCACTCAACCCCGTCCTGTCCGTGGGGTACCAGATCACCGAGACCCTCCGCACCCGGCTCGGCATGGCCAGGCCGGCCGCCCGGGACCGGGCCGTGGAACTGATGGACATGGTGCGGATCCCGGCCGCCCGGCAACGGTTGGACCAGTACCCGCACGAGTTCTCCGGCGGCATGCGGCAGCGCGTGATGATCGCGATGGCGCTCGCCCTGGAGCCGGAGGTGCTGATCGCGGACGAGCCCACCACGGCGCTGGACGTGACCGTACAGGCGCAGATCATGGACCTGCTGGGCGACCTGCGCCGCGATCTGCAGATGGCGATGGTCCTCATCAGCCATGACCTGGGCGTGGTGGCCGGCGTGGCGGACCGCATCGCCGTCATGTACGCCGGCCGGGTGGTCGAGCACGCCGACGTGTACCAGCTGTACAAGGCGCCGGCCCACCCGTACACCCGGGGGTTGTTGGCATCGGTGCCCCGCCTCGACCCGGACGGCGCCGATCTCGCCACCATCCGCGGCCTGCCGCCCAGCCTGATGGCGATTCCGCCCGGTTGCCCGTTCCACCCCCGGTGCCCCTACGCGCAGCCGGTCTGCCGCTCCGTCGTGCCGGATCTGATCCAGCTCGGCGCCGGGCGCGTGAGCGCCTGCCATTTCGCCGCGGAGGTGCTCGGTCTTGACTGAGCCGATCATGTCCGTCAACAACCTCGCGAAGCACTTCCCGATCACGCGCGGCATCGTGTTCCGCAGGCAGATCGGCTCGGTCAGCGCGGTCGACAGCGTCTCCTTCGACCTGCGCCGCGGCGAGACCCTCGGCGTCGTGGGCGAGTCGGGCTGCGGCAAGTCCACGCTGGCCAGGCTGCTCGTGCGGATGGAGACGCCGACGGCCGGCCGGGTCACCTTCGAAGGGCAGGACATCTTCAAGCTGTCCGGTGCGCGCCTGCGCGGGCTGCGCCGCAGCGTGCAGATGGTCATGCAGGACCCGTACACGTCGCTGAACCCGCGGATGACCGTCGGGGACATCGTCGGTGAGCCGTTCGAGATCCATCCCGAGGTGGCGCCCAAGGGTGACCGGCGGCGCCAGGTGCGGGAACTGCTCGACCTGGTCGGCCTCAACCCCGAGCACATCAACCGGTACCCGCACCAGTTCTCCGGCGGCCAGCGGCAACGGATCGGCATCGCCCGGGCGGTGGCGCTGCGTCCCAAGGTGATCGTGTGCGACGAGCCGGTGTCCGCCCTGGACGTGTCGATCCAGGCGCAGGTGGTGAACCTGCTCAAGCGCCTGCAACGGGAGCTGGGCCTGTCGTACGTGTTCATCGCGCACGACCTGTCCGTGGTGCGGCAGATCTGCGACCGGGTGGCGGTCATGTACCTCGGGAGGATCGTCGAGCTCGGTACCGGGCCGGAGATCTACCAGCGCCCGACCCACCCGTACACGCAGGCGCTGCTGTCGGCGGTGCCGGTACCGGATCCGACCGCCCGGGCCCGCCGCGCCGTGATCCGCCTCTCCGGCGAGGTACCGTCGCCCGCCGACCCGCCGTCCGGCTGCCGCTTCCGCACCCGCTGCTGGAAAGCCCAGGACCGCTGCGCCGCCCAGGAGCCCCCTCTGGTCCTGAGGGCGGTCGAACCCCACCCCAGCGCCTGCCACTACGCCGCACTCGGTTGGGCGCCTACGGACCTTGACCCGAAGTACCGGCTCTGACCGGCACGCCGTTCCAGGATTCTAGTGGTAGAAGTGGCGGGTCCCGGTGAAGTACAGGGTCAGGCCGGCGGCCGCGGCTGCGGCGATGACTTCCTCGTCGCGGATTGATCCGCCCGGCTCGACCACGGCGCTGACGCCGGCGTCGATGAGGACCTGGAGTCCGTCCGCGAACGGGAAGTAGGCGTCGGACGCGGCCACGCTGCCCGCCGCGCGGTCACCGGCCCGGGTCACCGCGAGGCGGGCCGGGTCGACCCGGTTGACCTGGCCCATGCCCACGCCGACCGTGGCGCCGTCGCTGGCGAGCAGGATGGCGTTGGACTTGACCGACCGGACGGCCCGCCACGCGAACTCCAGATCGCGCAGCACCTCCGCGCCCGCCGGCTCGCCCGTCGCCAGCTTCCACGAGGCGGGGCCGTCACCGGGAGCGTCGATGTGGTCGGTCGTCTGCGCGAGCAGGCCACCGGAGACCTGGCGGAACCCGATCGTCTCCGGAGTCCACTGTGGAGCTACCAGTACCCGTAGGTTCTTGCGCTCGGCCAGCACCTCCACCGCACCGTCCGCATAGGACGGTGCCACGACGACCTCGGTGAAGATGCCGGAGATCTGCTTGGCCAGCTCGATGCTGACCTCGCCGTTGACCGCGATGACCCCGCCGAAGGCGGAGACCGGATCGCAGGCGTGTGCCTTGCGGTGCGCCTGCGCCACGTCGGCCCCGATCGCGATGCCGCACGGGTTGGCGTGCTTGATGATGGCCACGCACGGCTGGCTGAAGTCGTGGCAGGCCCGCCACGCGGCGTCGGCGTCCACGTAGTTGTTGTAGGACATCTCCTTGCCCGCACGCTGCGTGGCCTGTGCCAGACCCGCCGGCCCCGTCGGGTCGACGTAGAGCGCGGCCCGCTGGTGCGGGTTCTCGCCGTAGCGCAGCGTGGTGCCGCGGTGCAGGGCGAGGCCGGCGAACTCGGGCCACCAGCCGCCGCCGTCGAGCGCCTCGTTGACCGACAGCCAGTCGGCGATGGCCACGTCGTACTCCGCGATGTCCGCGAAGGCCCGGGCGGCCAGCGCCCGCCGTTGCGCGAGCGTGGTGCCGCCCTCGCCCAACGCGTTCACGATCAGGGGGTACGCGCTGGGCGACGTGACCACCGCGACACTCGCATGGTTCTTCGCCGCCGCGCGTACCATCGCCGGCCCACCGATGTCGATCTGCTCCACGCAGGCGTCGAAGTCGGCACCCGAGGCCACCGTTTCTGAAAAGGGATACAGGTTGGAGACCAGCAGGTCGAACGGCTCGATGCCGAGCTGCTCCAGTTGCCGCGCGTGCTCGGGCAGCCGCAGGTCGGCCAGCAGCCCGGCGTGCACCTTCGGGTGCAGCGTCTTGACCCGCCCGTCCAGGCACTCGGGAAAGCCGGTGAGCTGCTCGACCGGCGTCACCTTGGCGCCGAGGCGCTCGACGGTCCCCGCGGTGCTGCCCGTCGAGACGATCTGCACGCCGGCCGCGACCAGCGCGGGTACCAGATCCTCCAGACCGCTCTTGTCGTACACGCTGATCAGCGCCCGGCGGATCGGCCGCAGCGCGGTCATGCCCGGCCTCGCTTCGCTGCGGGCGGGCATGAGGCACGCACGGACTCTGCCAACCGTTTCCCTCGCTGGCGCTCGGTCATGGAAATCTGACCCTTCTTCCGGTGATGGTCCAGCCCTCGCGCACCAGCCGGCCGACGTGCTCGACAAGCTGGCGCCGCTCGGCCTCCTTGATGCGTTCGGTGAGGCTCTCCTCGGTGTCGTCGTCCCGCACCGGCACCGCGACCTGCGCGATGATCGGCCCGGTGTCGACGCCCTCGTCCACGAAGAACAGCGTGGCGCCGGCGACCTTCACACCGTATGCCAGGGCATCGCGCGGACCGTGGATGCCCGGGAAGGCCGGCAGCAGCGAGTTGTGGGTGTTGATGTAACGCCCTGCGAAGGTTGCCAGGAACGCCGGGCCGACCAGCTTGAGGAAGCCGGCGGAGACGACGAGGTCGGGTTGGTACGCGGTGACGGTGGCGGTCAGCGCGCGGTCCCAGTCCGCCCGGTCGGCATGGTCCCTGACCCGGTGCACGAACGCCGGCACCTCGTGCTTGCCGGCCCGGGTGAGCCCCTCGATGCCGTCCCGGTCGGCGCCCACCGCCACGACCGCCGCGCCGAATCCGGGGTCGACGCACGCGTCCAGCAGCGCCTGCAGATTGCTGCCGGAACCGGATACCAGCACGACAAGGCGCGCGGTGCGCTCGATCACGCTGTGCAGCCTACCGGTGGTGCAATGGGGTGTGTGCCGGTGGCGCACAACCGGTACGCTGCCGACGGTCTCATCCGTTCGGAGGCGACGACATGCAGCCTGGGAACCCCGGACCCGGCCAGGATCCGTACAACCCGAACCCGTCCGACCCCTTCGGGCAGCCCGGGTACGGTCAGATGCCCGCGTACCCCGACCCGTACAACCCGCAGCAGCCGCAGTACCCGCCACAGCAGCCCACGAGCGGCCAGCCGTACGCGCCTCCGCAGTACGGCACCCCCGAGTACCAGGGCCAGCCGCCGTACCAGGGTCAGCCGTACCAGGGCCAGCCGCCGTACCCTGGCCAGCCGTACCAGGGTGGCGGCTACTCGGTGCCGGTGATGCCCGGCCCGCCGACCGGCCAGAACAACACGCTCGGCCTGCTCGCGATGATCTTCGGTATCGTCTCGATCCCGCTGGGCTTCTGCTGCGGGATCTTCGGCGTGGCCATGGGCGGTGCCGGCATCGTGCTGGGCATCCTCGGCCTGCGCAAGGCCAACCAGGGCCAGGCCACCAATCGAGGGATGGCGCTGACCGGCATCATCTGCGGCGCCATCGGCGTGATCGGCTGGATCATCCTGATCGCCATCTCCGCCTCAACCGGCTTCTTCCACATCAGCACCACCACCCCCTGACTCGCCCCGGCGGGCGAGGATCTGCCTTGCGGGCGCGAGGGGCGGCGTTGCGGGCGGCGAGCGGCGGCCTTGCGCGCGCGAGGCGCCGGCCTTGTGGGCGCGAGGGGCGGCCCTGCGCGCGCGAGGGGCCGGCCTTGCGGGCGCGAGGGGCGGCCTTGCGGGTGCGAGGGGTGGGGAACCGGCTAAGGGCGGCGGGCGCCGATCAGGACGAGCGTGGCGCTTGCCGCGACCAGGGCGCCGAGCGCCACCACGCCGGTCGTGACCAGCGCGACCTGCCAGCCGATCGGACCGGTGACCGACAGCCGGCCACCGCCGAGCGGGCCACCCGACACCCAGGCGAGCAGCCCGAGCACCAACCCCGCGACCGGTCCGGCCAGTGCCGCCGCGGCGAGCAGCCCAGCCCAGGTCGGCGCCGGCGCTTCCCGGTCGGCCGCCTGGCGCATCCGGCGCCGGGCCAGCAGCCAGCCCGCGGTCATGCCACCGGCCATCGGTACCCCGAGCAGCAGCGCGGCCAGCCCCGCCACGGCCGACGAGGGCAGCGCCACCAGCACCGGTACCGCCGGCAGCGCGTCGAGGTGCACCCGCGCGGCGCTGACGACAGTGCCGGTACCCACCGCGAAGCCCGGCCCGACGAGATACGCCGCCGCCCAGGTCGCGAGGTTCGGCGCGTACGCGAGGCAGAGCGCGGTCAGCCCGGCCTGTCCCGCGAAGCCGGTGTGGTACGCGGCCAGCATGTCACCCGCGTCGCCGCCGGCCACCGCGATGGCGGTACCGGCGGTGGCCGCACCCGCACCGAGTACCAGCAGCGCGGCCACCAGCCCGGTGCGCAGCCCGTCCCGTACCGGTCCCGGCAGCGCCGCCAGCGCCCGGCTGGCCAGCCCGCTTTCGACCAGCGCACCCGCCCCGCCGGCGAGCAGCCCGAACCCGGCCAGCCCGAGGCCCGCGCGCAGCGGCGGCACGGCCAGGCCGGAGCCGTTCACGGCGACCGCCGCGACCGCGCCCAGCAGCCCGTACACCACAGCGACGGCGCCGGTGGCCAGCGCGGCGTGCCGGAACGAGCCCTTGCGCCGGGCACCGATGGCGCGCGTGGTGTGCACGCCCGCCCGGACGATCCGCCAGGCGGCGAGCGCGGTGAGCGCGAGGGGCGCGAGGCGGAACTGGCCGCCCCCGGTGCCGAGCGGCACGCCGTGCGCGAGGAGCCAGCCCGCGGTGCCGTAGCGGAACACCACCCGCACCGACGCACCGTCCCCGCTGACGCCGGTGACCAGCGCGACCGCGGCGACCACGACCGCGTACGACACGATCGACGCCCAGCCGGTGGTCACCAGCGCGGCCACCAGTACCGGCGCCCGTCGCCGGGGGGACCGGGCGCCGCCGGTGGCACGGGGGCGCCGCATCACATCAGGGGTGCCAACCATCGCACTCGACTCTCTCAAACGTGAGACGGCCGGTCGAGGTGACCGGCCGTCTCACGGTCAAGACAAACTCACCGGGTGGACACGACCTCCCGCATCAGGCGGGCGGTTTCGCTCGGTGTCCTGCCGACCTTGACCCCGGCAGCCTCCAGCGCCACCTTCTTCGCGTCGGCGGTACCCGAGGAGCCGGAGATGATCGCGCCGGCATGGCCCATCGTCTTGCCGGGCGGCGCGGTGAACCCGGCGATGTAGCCCACCACCGGCTTGGTGACGTTGACCTTGATGAACTCGGCCGCCCGCTCCTCGGCGTCGCCACCGATCTCGCCGATCATCACGATCGCATCCGTGTCGGGGTCGTCCTGGAAGGCGGCCAGTGCGTCGATGTGCGTGGTGCCGATGACCGGGTCACCACCGATGCCGACACAGGTGGAGAAGCCGATGTCGCGCAGCTCGTACATCATCTGGTAGGTCAGCGTGCCCGACTTGGACACCAGGCCGATGCGCCCGGCCCCGGTGATGTCGGCCGGGATGATGCCCGCGTTGGACGCGCCGGGCGCCGCGATGCCGGGGCAGTTGGGCCCGATGACGCGCGTGCCGTTGCCGTGCGCGACGTTGTACGCCCAGGCGGCGGTCGTGTCGTGTACCGGGATCCCCTCGGTGATCACGACGCACAGCCCGATGCCGGCGTCGATCGCCTCGATGATGCCGGCCTTCGCGCCAGCCGGGGGTACGAACGTCACGATCGTGTCGGCGCCGGTCTCCGCCATCGCCTCCGCGACCGTGGCGAACACCGGTACCTTCGTGCCGTCGAAGTCGACCTGGATGCCCGCCTTCCGCGGGTTGGTACCACCGACGACGCTGGTACCCGCGCGCAGCATCCGCCGGGTGTGCTTGGAGCCCTCGGATCCGGTGATCCCCTGTACCAGTACCTTCGAGTCCTTGGTCAGCCAGATGGCCATGTCATACCCCCGCGGCAGCGAGTTCGGCGGCCCGCTTGGCCGCACCGTCCATTGTGTCCACCCGCTCCACCAGCGGGTTGCCGCTGGTGTCCAGGATACGGCGGCCCAGTTCGGCGTTGTTGCCGTCCAGCCGCACGACCAGCGGCTTGGTGACCGCCTCGCCGCGCTCGCCGAGCAGTGTCAGCGCCTGCAGGATGCCGTTGGCAACCGCGTCGCAGGCCGTGATGCCGCCGAACACGTTGACGAAGACACTCTTCACGCCCGGGTCGGAGAGCACGATCTCCAGCCCGTTGGCCATCACCTCGGCGCTCGCGCCGCCGCCGATGTCGAGGAAGTTGGCCGGCCGCACCCCGCCGTACTCCTCGCCGGCGTACGCGACCACGTCGAGTGTGGACATGACCAGGCCCGCGCCGTTGCCGATGATGCCGACCTCGCCGTCCAGCTTGACGTAGTTGAGGTCGCGCTCCTTGGCCCGCTGCTCCAGCGGGTCCACCGCGGACTTGTCGGCCATCGCCTCGTGGTCCGGGTGGCGGAACGTGGCGTTCTCGTCGAAGGTCACCTTGGCGTCCAGCAGCAGTACCCGGCCATCCTGCACCCGCGCCAGCGGGTTGACCTCGACCAGCGTGGCGTCCTCGGCGGTGAACGCCTGCCACAGCCGGACCGCGATCTTCTCGATCTGCCCCGCGGCGTCGGCCGGGAAGCCCGCCTGCGCCACGATCTCCCGGGCGATGCTCTCGTCGACGCCGGTGTTCGCGTCGATCGGCCGCTTCACCACCTTCTCCGGCGTCTCGGCGGCCACCTGCTCGATCTCCATCCCGCCGGCCACGCTGGCGATGCACAGGAACGTGCGGTTGGCCCGGTCGAGCAGATAAGAGAAGTAGTACTCCTCGACGATGTCGGCGGTCGTCGTGACCATGACCTTGTGGACCGGGTGGCCCTTGATGTCCATGCCGAGGATGTCGGTGGCGCGTGCCTGCGCCTCATCGACCCCGTCGGCGAGCTTGACGCCGCCGGCCTTGCCCCGGCCACCGACCTTGACCTGAGCCTTGACGACCACCCGCCCGCCGAGCCGCTCGGCGATGGCGCGCGCCTCCTCCGGGGTGGTGGCGACCCCGCCGTCCAGCACGGGCAGCCCGTGCCGGGCGAAGAGCTCCCGCCCCTGGTACTCGTACAGGTCCACCGTGTTCCTCTCTGAACGCCATGCCTGCGGCGCAGCCTAGCCATCCCTCCTGGAAGAGTGCCGACGCGGGTAGCGGGTGTGCCCTACTCCACAGCCCAAGTCGTCCCGGCCGCCCCGTAACCCCCCTGGTCAGCCTTCGTTAGGAAGGATGTCGGGCCTGGCGGAAGCCGGGGCCGACACCAAAGACGGCCGATGCCCTGTCGGTCGAGGGGTGGCGGCGGGGCGTCGTGCATGAGTGGCCGGGCGTGTGAGGGGTGCGTCCGGCCACTCCCCCATGTCCGGGTACGGGTCGCCTCAGGTCACCGCAGTCGCCACGTGAGCCCGCACCCAGTCCACAATCGACTGGGTCGGTGCGCCCGGCGTGAAGATCTTCGCGACACCGAGCCGCTCCAGTTCAGGGATGTCGGCGTCCGGGATGATCCCGCCACCGAACACCACGATGTCCTCGGCCCCCCGCTCCCGCAGCAGGTCCAGTACCCGCTGGAAGAGCGTCATGTGCGCACCGGACAGGACGGACAGCCCCACCGCGTCGGCGTCCTCCTGGATCGCCGTCTCGACGATCTGCTCGGGCGTCTGGTGCAGGCCGGTGTAGATCACCTCCATGCCGGCGTCCCGCAGAGCCCGCGCCACGACCTTCGCGCCCCGATCGTGCCCGTCCAGCCCTGGCTTCGCGACGACCACCCGCACCCGCGTCATGGTGCCTGCCCTTCGAATGGAACTCCTGAACGAACGGTAACCCGCTGGACCTCACGCTTCGCAAACACTCTCGTCACAGCACGGAACGTATTCACGCAATGACGGATAGCGCTTTGCCATAACGAATGGCGAGGTCAAAGGTTACGAATTCGGCCTGGCAGACCGTACATTCGCACCATGGCACAAGGAAATACCCAGCCTGGCTTGTGGTAGAGGTTACGAGTTAGCTACGGTGTCCCCTGTTGTCATCCGGGCGACACCCGGATGATGCCACGGCAGCGAGCCACCGATCCACCACCGTCCGATTGGTGCCGCGTCGCAGCTGGAGAGTTGTCGATTCGGAGGATGTGCGTGTCTTCTTCTAAGGAAGATAACGGGCGCTATCGAGGGCGTCGCCGCGCACCAACTCCACCCCGCGCGCGCTACGCCGCCGTGGTCACCACGGCATTCGTCGGCGCCGGAATGGTGGCCATCGGTGCCGCCGCCGGACTGTCCGACGTCAAGGCCGACCCGTCCGCACTAGCCGCGCTGAACAACCCGGCGGCCGGTGCGGCCGATCTCGCGGGCCGCCAGGCAGCGGTCGACCGGGCCAACCGGTCGGACCCCCGGGGCACCTCCGCCAGCGCGACCGACCAGGCGACACAGAACCTCTGGCTACTGCCGCTCAAGAACTACACGATCAGCTCACCGTTCGGCCAGCACGCGAACAGCCTCCACCAGGGCATCGACCTGGCCGCGGCGGAAGGCACCCCGTTCTTTGCCGCACACAGCGGCGTGGTGAAGCTGGCCCGCTACGACGGCGGGCTCGGCTACACGGTGGTCATCGACATCGGCGGCGGCATCACGGTCAGCTATGGACATTCAGCGAAGGTAATGGTCCACGAAGGGCAGCGGGTACGGGCCGGAGACGCGCTCGGGACCGTCGGCTCCAGCGGGTACGCATTCGACAGCGCCTTGTACTTCGCGATCCAGGTGAACTCGAAGCCGGTCAATCCCGTGACCTACCTGCAGCAGTACGCGCTCGACGTCACGCACGGCACCGACGCGCTCAGTAGCTGACGCCCGCCGAACACCCTCCACTGGGTGCCTGCCGGGGCGGCGGCGCGAGAGCGTTGGCGGTTGGGGCGGTCTCAGATCTTGTCGATGGGGGCGTGGCGGAGGACGATCCACATGGTCTGGTCGCCGAAGTCGATCTTGGCTTGCGCGCGGGGGCCGTGGCCCTCGACCGAGACCACCCGGCCGAGGCCCCACCGCTGGTGGTTGACCCGGTCCCCCGGCTCCAGCGCCGGCGTCTCGTCGGCCTTGCGAGGCAGCTCCGCGGCGGTGGCCAACCCGGCGGCGGACGGGAGACCCAACCGCTGCGCCAGGCGGGTCGCCTTGTCCGTACCGCCGGTGAACGCCGCCCGGCCACCGACCCCGCCACCACTTCCGGACCAGGACGTGTACGCACCCTCGGTGCGCTCCCAGCGGGTCAGCTCCTCCGGCAGCTCTTTCAGGAAACGGGACGAGGGGTTGTACTGCGGCTGCCCCCAGGCCCCCCTGGTCACCGCCCGGGTCAGGTAGAGCCGCTGCCGGGCCCGGGTGATGCCCACATAGGCCAGCCGCCGCTCCTCCTCCAGCTCCCGCATGTCGGTCAGCGAGCGCTGGTGCGGGAAGATCCCCTCCTCCAGCCCGGTCAGGAACACCACCGGAAACTCCAGTCCCTTGGCGGTGTGCAAGGTCATCAGCGTGACGACCCCGAGATGGTCGGGGTCGTCGGACGGGATCTCGTCGGCGTCGGCGATCAGGGAGACCTGCTCCAGGAAGCCGGCGACCGTGGGCGGCTGGACGACCTGCTCGTCGGCATCCTGCTCGTCGTCGGCCGCCGCCGCGGCGATCGCCTCTGCCCGCTCGGTGTACTCGCGGGCGACGCTGACCAGCTCCTGCAGGTTTTCCACCCGGCCGGCATCCTGCGGGTCGAGGCTGTCCTCCAGCTCGCTCAGGTAGCCGGAGCGCTGCAGCGCCGCCTCCAGTACCTCCTCGGGCAGCGCGGTCTCGGCCAGCTCGCGCAGCTCGTCGAGCAGGGCCACGAAGCCGGCGACCGCGTTGGCCGCGCGGGTCGAGATGCCAGGGGCGTCAGACGCTCGGCGCAGCGCGTCCCCGAACGAGATGCGGTCCCTTGTGGACAGTGCCTCGACGCAGGCCTCGGCGCGGTCGCCGATGCCCCGGCGGGGGGTGTTGAGGACGCGCCGCAGGCTCACCAGGTCATCCGGGTTGGCCACCGCGCGCAGGTAGGCCAGCGCGTCGCGTACCTCCTTGCGCTCGTAGAAGCGCACCCCGCCGACCACCTTGTAGGGCAGGCCGGAGCGGATGAACACCTCCTCGAAAACGCGGGACTGCGCGTTGGTGCGGTAGAAGACGGCCACGTCCCCGGGCCGGGCCTCGTCCGTGTCGCGGAGTCGTCGGATCTCGCGGGCGATCCAGTCGGCCTCGGCGTGCTCGGTATCGGCGACGTAGCCCACGATCTGCTCGCCCGCACCCTGGTCGCTCCACAGCCGCTTGGGCTTGCGCTGGCTGTTGCGGTCGATGACGGCGTTGGCCGCGGACAGGATGGTCTGCGTGGACCGGTAGTTCTGCTCCAGCAGGACGGTCTTGGCACTGGGGTAGTCGCGCTCGAACTCCAGGATGTTGCGGATGGTCGCGCCGCGGAACGCGTAGATGGACTGGTCGGCGTCGCCGACCACGCACAGCTCCGCCGGGTCCTCGGTGCCGACCAGCTCCTTGACGAGCATGTACTGCGCATGGTTGGTGTCCTGGTATTCGTCGACGAGGACGTGCCGGAACCGGGTCCGGTACTTCTCGGCCACCGCGGGGAACGCCTGCAACAGGTGGACGGTGGTCATGATGAGGTCGTCGAAGTCCAGCGCCTGCGCCTCCCGCAGCCGGCGCTGGTAGAGCGTGTATGCCTCGGAGACCGCCCGCTCGGCCGGACCCTTTGCCGTGCCCGCGAACGTCTCCGGATCGATCAGCTCGTTCTTCAGGTTGGACACCTGGGCCGCCAGTGACCGTGGCGGGTAGCGCTTCTGGTCGAGGTCGAGCTCGCGGGCGACGAGTTGCATCAGGCGGCGCGAGTCGTCGGCGTCGTAGATGGAGAACGTGGACTTGAGTCCGGCCTGCTCGTGCTCCGCGCGCAGGATCCGTACGCACGCCGAGTGGAACGTGGAGACCCACATGAGCCGGGCCCGGCCGCCGACGAGCGCGGTCACCCGCTCCTTCATCTCGCCGGCCGCCTTGTTGGTGAACGTGATCGCCAGCACCTGCGCGGGATGGACGCCGCGCGCGGCCAGCAGATAGGCGATGCGGAAGGTGAGCACCCGGGTCTTGCCGGAACCGGCGCCGGCCACGATCAGCAGCGGGGAACCCGCGTGCAGCACGGCGGCCCGCTGCGGATCGTTGAGCGCGTCCAGCAGCGTGTCCAACTCGTCCAGCTTGCGCTGGCGGCGCTCCTGCGCCCGGGCCAGACCCGACCCGGCACCGGGATCCGCGGCTCCGGCATCAGCAGCGCCGGGATCAACAGCGCCGGGACCAGTGGCATGAGGACCCGTGGCATGGGGATCAGTGGCATGAGGATCCGTGGCGCCGGAATCGCCGGCGTGGGCATGGGTGGCGGTGGATTCGTTGAGTGCATGCATCGCACGGCGAGTCTATGCCGGGGGTCCGACACCCATCCCGGGCCGCGCCGCCGGGCGGCGAGGGTTGGCATAAGGTTTCCGCCGTGAGCGGAGCGGGGCGTGGCAGCGCCCCGCGTAGCGGACCTGGAGGTGCGATGACGGGCTGGGCGGGTACCGCGGTCGTCGTGGCCGCCCTGCTCGTGGCCGGGTGGTGCCTGATCGGTGCGGCGCGCCGGCGCGGGCTCGCCATCGGCCAGCTGGTCGGGCTGGCCCTGGTCGAGTTGCTGGTGCTGGTCCATGCCGGGTACGGCATCAGCGGCCTGGCCGGCGGTCACCGGCCGCACGAGTACGCCACGTTCGTCGGGTACCTGATCGCGTTCCCGCTGGTCCTGCCGCTCGGCGCGGTACTGGCCCGGCTGGAGCCGACCCGCTGGGGCTCGGTGATCGCGGCAGTCGCCTGCCTCGTCGACGCGGTACTGGTCGCGCGGCTGCACCAGGTCTGGACCGGCGTTGGCTGACACGCGAATCAATACCGGACCCGGCCGCGTCCTGGTCGCCGTGTACGGGCTCTTCGCACTGTCCGCCACCGCACGCGCCGGGGTACAGATCGGTACCAAGTTCCACGAAGCGCCCCTCGCGTTCCTGCTCTCGGCGCTGGCCGGTGTGATTTACATCGCGGCCACCGTCGGACTGGCCCGCGCGAACCGGAGCCTCGCGCTGGCCTGCTGCACCGTGGAACTGGTCGGCGTGCTCGTCGTCGGTACCGCTAGTTGGATCTTCAAGTCCGTGTTTCCCGACGCCACGGTGTGGTCGGGCTACGGCGCGGGGTACGGCTTCGTGCCCCTGGTCCTGCCCGTTCTCGGCCTGCTGTGGCTGCGTCACACCCGGCGACGCCGGCCGCGGGCCGCGGGCGCCGAGCCGGACCGGGATGTGGCCAAGCCTTGACGGGCCTGGCACCCCGGATGTCATACTCGTCATCGTGATCCGTCACGTGCGATTTTTTTACTACGGCTACCGGAGTCCGGCAGCCGTAGGTCGCTCCTGATCACAAGACCTACGCAAGCCCCGGGCTCCGAAAGGGCCCCGGGGCTTTTCGCGCTCTGGACGCCTGCGGAACTCGACATCGACCCGAGCCAGCACTACGAGGAGCGAACGAGATGGGCGCCACGATCCTGGACGATCCGCAGCCGAGCGCGGACCGTGACGAGGCCGCCGAGAACCAGCCGGCCGCGGATACGCACATCGCGGGCCTGCGGGCCCGCATCGACGAGATTGACGCCGCGATCATCCGGCTCTGGCAGGAGCGCGCGGCGATCTCGCAGGAGGTGGGCGCGACCCGCATAGCCTCCGGCGGCACCCGCCTGGTGCTCTCCCGCGAGCGGGAGATCCTGGACCGCTTCCGCACCGCGCTCGGCGCCGACGGCACCCAGTTGGGGCTGCTGATCCTCCGTGCCGGACGGGGTCCGCTGTAACAGTGAGCTTCCCACCCTCCGCGCAACCGCTGGCCGACGTGCGGCG
>JBBWZQ010000292.1:0-14623 GCA_039649115.1 Micromonosporaceae bacterium
GCCGGGCATCGATAGATGACGCGTCCGGACGTATAGTTGTCTGCCATGACGGATGCTCATGAACGCGCGGCGCTGTACCGCGAGATCGCGGCAGATGGGCGGCGCCGGGTTGTCGACGAGACGTCCCCGGACGCGGAGGTTCCCTACGCCGCACTGGTCGTGGCCCGAGGCGCCAATCGACAGGCCGTGCTCAAGGCGCTGCAGGCACTCCGGGACGCCCAGTCGATCGAGGATGAGTAGCGGGCCCCCAACGCGGCAGCGGGGTCCCCGAGGCTGGCGGTGAGCAGGCTGGGCAGCAGTGCGGTGGGCACCTCGTGACCGAGATCGGCGAGCAGGCTGGCGGTGCCGGTCCCGGCCACTCCCGGGTCAGCCACCGGGCGTCCTCGACGCCGGGGGGCCGGTCATCGGGTGTGGTCGTCACGAGGAGCAGTCTGGTCGATGTGCCGAAGGCGTGGGAGCCGGCCGGCGGGAAGTCGCGCGTCTGATCGACGCCATCGTGCGGGTTCAGTCGGACGCCGATGAGATCGAGCGGCGCAACCCCGCTCGGGTGGCCGCCGGCGAGGCCGATCCGGTCAACTCCGCCGTGTGGATGGCCGACGAGTTCCGTTCGTCGCCGATCAGCGAACCGGGGAGCGAGCCGCGCTGATCACGGCCGGTTCGCGCACCTTCGCGCACGACCCGGTCGCAGCTGGTCGTTGCGGGCTTGTCATCAAAAGATCAACAACCTGACTCGCACGCTGTCGCGCGTAAACTCCCAAACATCAGGAATTCCTCGGGTCCGATATGAGCGGACGTATCCGGGCGACGCACTCCGCGAGGCTGTACCGCGCCGTATCCAGGACCAGCCGGTCCCTGTCCCATTCCTCGTACTCCCGCTGCCGGATGTCCGCCCACGTCGGCAGGCGCAGGTCCGGTATGTCGACGGTACGGGTCGTCGCGCGGCGCTCGTGCTCGACCGGGTCCGAGCACACCACCTCCACGTCCAGGTACTCGACAGCCGCGGAGCGGGCGACCTCCCGCCAGGCTTCCCGGGTGATGGCGAGCGGGTTCACCGACTCCGCGATCACCGTGTGGCCCTGGCGCAGGTAGTCCTCGGTCAGCGCGTACGCGACGGCGTAGCCGACCGGGCCGAGCGGGTGCGTACCGGCACCGACCCGGACGATGGCCTGTTCGATGGTGTCCACGCGCACGTGTACGGCACCGGTCTCGCGGGCCAGTGCCCGGCCGATGGTGGTCTTGCCGGTCGCCGGCAGGCCGGCCAGGATGACGAGCACAGGACATGGTGGCATCCCGACCGGCCCCGGCGGGGACGATCGAGGCGAGCGATACGGTGGGTAAGCGTCCAAGGTGCGATTCGGGACTTGAGTCAGAATGAGAAAGGACTCCGGCATCGTATGTTCGGTTGAGGTTTATTCAGCCGAACGGACTGGGTACCGGTACGCCAGGCTTCGCTACGGTCGGCTTGATGGCGCGATCTCCCGCACATTTGTGGATAATCGGTCGGTCAACGGCTGAAGCACGAAGCGATAGTTTTGCCATGCCCCCTGTGTGTGGCACGATCGTTGTTACTTCCTCGTACAAACCTGCGTTCGTTACCCGAACCGCCGTCCCCACAGGAGCTGCAGATGAACCGGAGCAGGCGACGCCGTCTAGCGCTTCGGGTGCTGGCGGTCATGATCGGACTCGGCGCGATCGGCGCGGGCGGGGTCGCCTTCGCGAGCGATTCCGGGACGGACGTCGCACCGGGCGGCACAGTGATCGCCCCCACGCAGTCCGTGTCGCCCTCGGGTGGAATGGCCACCCCGGATGACGCCTCGTGGCTCTAGCGACGCAGTGACCGGCACGGTGTGCCGGTGAGCGCGGCACCCACCTCGGTGAGGCGGTCGCCCCAGCTCGCCTGGCTCGTCACCGGACCGTTGTTGGCGATCGCTGTCCTCCTGGCCACCTCGGCGGTGGCCAACGCCAAGCAGACGTTCGCGCCCTGGCCGGAGACGCTGCTCTTCCTGGCCCTGTTCGCCGTGGCCGCCGGTACGGATCTGCAGGTCGAAGTACGGCGCCACGGCGTCGGCTTCTCGCTGACCGAGATCCCCATGCTGGTCGCGCTCTTCTACCTGCCGCCGCTGTCCATCCTGCTGGTGCGCCTGACGGTGTCGCTGGTGCTGCAGATACGCCGCCGTGTGGTGCCGGAGAAGCTCGGCTTCAACCTGGCCAACTACGCGGTGGGCACGGCGGCGGCGGCGCTGATCGTCAGTGCGTTCGGCACCCTTCATCTGACCGATCCCGTGTCATGGCTGGTACTGCTGCTCGCGGTCACCGTCGGCGATCTCGCCAGCATCGCCGGCGTCATCGGCGTCATCACCCTGGTGCAGGGTGGCATGTCGGTGCGCCGGGTGCTGCGGACGGCGGCGCCGGGCGTGATCGTCGGTGAGATCAACGCGGTGGTCGGGCTGCTCGTGCTGCTCGCGATCCAGCGCAGCCCGTGGGCGATCCTGCCGCTGGCCTGCCTCGCGGCGGTCCTCATCGTGATGTACCGGGCGTACGCGCGGTTCCTGCGCCAGCACAAGTCGTTGGCCGAGCTGTACGACCTGACCCGGGTGATCGGCGAGACGCGGCACGACGGCACCCTGGCCGACCTGCTGCTGGTGCGGGTGCGGGAGCTGCTCAACGCGGAGAGCGCGACGCTGTGGCTGTCCGCGCAGGGCCGGTACCCGGAGACCCTGCTCTCGGCGCGCGCCGACGACGGCGGGCTCATCGACATCTCGGCCACTCCGGAGGCGCTGCGGCGGCAGGCGGTGGAGACCGGCCTGACGGTGGCCGCGGGCCCGAAGCTGGGCGACGACCAGGGGCGGGCGGAGCTGCGCGAGCACTCCGTGAAGGACGTGATCGTGGTGCCGCTGCGCTCCGGTACCGCTGTCATCGGTTGCCTCGAGGTCTCGGGCCGGATGGGTGACTATGCGACGTTCACCGAGGACGACGTGCGCCTGCTGGAAACCGTCGCCGCGCAGGCGGCGGTCGCGGTGGAGAACACCCGACTGGTCGACCGGCTGCGCTTCGACGCCCACCACGACGCGCTGACCGGGCTGCCCAACCGGCGCCGGATGCTCGCCGCGCTGGAAGAGGCGGTGAAGGTACGGGCGCCGGGCGAGGTGGTCGCGGCGCTGGAGTTCGACGTGGCCGGGCTGCGGGACGTCAACGACTCGCTGGGCCACACCGCGGGCGACACGCTGCTGGCCGAGGTGGCCCGGCGGCTGCGGGCGCTGGCCCCGCCGGCGGCGCTGGTGGCGCGGGTGGGCGGCGACGAGTTCATCGTGATGCTCCGGATGCCGAGCGCCGAGGCGGCCATGGATCTCGCCGGCGAGCTGCGGCAGGGCCTGCAGGACCCGATGCCGATCGGCTCGCTCAGCCTGGACGTCGACGCGGCCGTCGGCATCGTGATCCACCCGGACCACGGCTCGGAACCGGCCACGCTGCTGCAGCGGGCCGACGTCGCCACGCACGCGGCCAAGGCCATGTCTTCCGCGGTGCAGTTGTTCAACCTGGGGCTGGAGTCGCGCTCCGCCCGGCGGCTGGGCCTCGCCGGCGACCTGCGCCGGGCACTGGAGAACGACGAGATCGACGTCCATTTCCAGCCGAAGGTCTCGCTGCGCACCCGGCAACTGGTGGGTGTGGAGTGCCTGGCCCGCTGGGAGCACCCCGGGCACGGCTCGGTGGCGCCGCAGGACTTCGTCGCGGTGGCCGAGCACACCGGCCTGCTCAGCCGGCTCACCGAGGTGGTGCTCATCGAAGGGCTGCGCCGCTGCCGGCAGTGGGCGGACGCGAGCCGGCCGCTGAACGTGGCGGTCAACCTGTCCCCCCGCACCCTCATGGACCCGGGCTTTCCCAACCGGGTCAAGGGGCTGCTCGACGTGTACGGCGTTGATCCGGGCCAGCTCACCCTGGAGATCACCGAGGACGGCGTGATCACCGAGACGGACCGGCCGCTGCCGACGCTGCGCCGCCTGCACGAGATGGGGGTACGGCTGTCGGTCGACGACTTCGGCACGGGGTACTCGTCGCTGTCGTACCTGCGCCGCCTGCCGGTACAGGAAGTCAAGATCGACCAGAGCTTCGTCCAGGGCATGGCCACCGACCCCGGTGACCTCGCGATCGTCCGGGCCGTGGTGGACCTGTCCCGGCACTTCGGGCTGACCGTGGTCGCGGAGGGTGTGGAGAGCGAGATCATGCTGACCCGGCTGGAGGACATCGGCTGCGACATCGGGCAGGGTTTCCTGTTCAGCCGCCCGCTGCCCTTCGACCGGCTGGAGGCGTGGTTCGCCCAGCAGACGGAGCCGGAGCCCACCTCGATGGGCGTGGTACGCCGCCTGCGCGCGGTGCCGTAACCGGCTCTCACATCCCGTAACCCGGTTCACTGGCTGCATGGCGGCCGTGTACTCTTACCCGGGCAACGCCCCCTTAGCTCAGTCGGCAGAGCGTCTCCATGGTAAGGAGAAGGTCTACGGTTCGATTCCGTAAGGGGGCTCTTCCGGAGAGATCTCCGGCGCGGCGGTGTAGCTCAGTTGGCAGAGCAAGCGGCTCATAATCGCTGTGTCGCCGGTTCAAGTCCGGCCACCGCTACTGGGGAGAGGCGTCGACGCGACGCTATACTAGATAGTTGAACATTCAGGAACCCGCGAGGAAGGCACTCCGCCGTGGCTAAGGCGACCGACGTACGTCCGAAGATCACAATGGCGTGTGTGGAGTGCAAGGAGCGCAACTACATCACGCGCAAGAACCGCCGCAACGACCCGGACCGCATCGAGCTGAAGAAGTTCTGCCCCCGCTGCGGCAAGCACACCGCACACCGCGAAACCCGGTAGGCCGGAAGGAGGCGGGGGGTCGGAGGCATGGCTCTCGACAAGTCCTTCGTCGGTCATACCTACCCGCCCACCGCCCCCTACCAGGTGGGGCGCGAGAAGATCCGCGAGTTCGCCGACGCGATCGGCGCGACCGATCCCGCTCATCACGACCCGGATGCCGCCAAGGCACTCGGGCATCCCGACGTGGTCGCCCCGCCGACATTTCCCATCGTGGTCGCGGGTGCGGGCCTGCGGTTGCTGATCGAGGACCCCGCGCTGGGCCTGGACTTCAGCCGGGTCGTCCACGGGGAGCAGCGCTTCTCCTACGCCCGCCCGGTACGGGCGGGGGACCGTCTCACCTGCGCGGTCACCATCGAGGAGATCATCTCGCGAGCCGGCAGCGAATTCCTGACCATCCGCATGGAGATCGCCACCGACGACGGCGAGCCCGTCGTCACGGCGTGGAACAAGCTCGTGGTGCGGGGGGAGTAGCCGTGGAGGCCGGTACCCACCTGCCCGCGCGCACCTTCCGGGTGACCCGCGCCGACCTGGTCCGCTACGCGGGAGCCTCGGGAGACTTCAACCCGATCCACTGGAGCGACCGGGTCGCCACCGGGGTCGGGCTGCCCGGCGTGATCGCTCACGGCATGTACACGATGGCGCTGGTCGGCGCGGCGGTCACCGGTTGGGCCGGCCGCCCCGACGCCGTGGTCGAGTACGGGGTGCGCTTCACCCGGCCGGTCCCGGTACCCGACACGGACGAGGGCGCCGAGCTCACCGTGACCGGCGTGGTCAAACAGGTCACCGAGGAGGGGTACGCGGTCATCGACGCCACCGCCACCTGTGCCGGCGAGAAGGTACTGGGTGCGGCGCGTGCCAAGGTACGGGTCGATTGGGCAAACTGACCGGTTCCCCGTACACTGGTCGCCCGTGGGGTGAGTCGCCCCTGTTCCGTCGTGCCCCCATGGCCCGGCGCGGGCGGGTGACCTGACTCACGTAGGGGTGTGGCGCAATTGGTAGCGCAGCGGTCTCCAAAACCGCAGGTTGCAGGTTCGAGTCCTGTCGCCCCTGCAGGCTCCGGCGGGTGCGTGGCGCAGCTGGCCGGCTGACGACGCCGACCTGTTGCGCATCACGATGACGGAGTTCGGCGTGGTGCGATGATCCGCGGCGCGTGACCTACCACCCCTGCGACACGCAAACGGAAGAGGGCGAAGTGGCCGAGAGCAAGCGGCGCGGCGAGGATGCCGTGGACGAGGACCTCGACGAGGTCCTCGACGACGAGCTCGACAGCGACTTGGACGACGACGATGTCGACAGCGCCGATGCGCTGCTGGAGCGGCGTAACGGCAAGACGCTGACGAAGGCCGGCAAGGGCGTACCCGCCAAGCCGTCCGGTAAGGCCAAGGTCCTGACCGACACCGACCGTGTCGAGCGGGTGGGAATTTTCGGACGCTTCCTCCGGTTTGTACGGGAGGTCGTGGCCGAACTTCGCAAGGTCATCTGGCCCACTCGCAAGGAGCTGCTGACGTACACCGCGGTGGTCGTCGTGTTCGTGACGATCATTCTGACCGTCGTGGGTCTGCTGGACCTCGGATTCGCGAAGGCCGTGCTGTACGTGTTCGGCGGCAAGAAGTAAGCGCCTGATAAGCAGGGAAGAGAGCTAGCGTGCCTGAGTACGACGAGAGCCCCCGCACCAACGATGAGGCGGCGGACGCCGAGGCGCCGCCGCGGCTTGACGCGTCGGACGAGGCCGCCAGCGCACCGGCGACGGCGGTCGCCACGGTCGACGTGGAGGAGGGCGACGACCCGGTCGCGGCGCTGCGGCAGTCGCTGCGCTTCGCGCCCGGCGACTGGTACGTCGTGCACTCCTACGCCGGTTACGAGAACAAGGTGAAGACCAACCTGGAGACCCGGATCTCCAGCCTCGACATGGAGGAGTACATCTACCAGGTCGAGGTGCCGACCCGGGAAGAGGTCGAGGTCAAGAACGGCAAGCGCCTGCAGGTGCAGAACAAGGTCTTCCCCGGGTACATCCTGGTCCGGATGGAGTTGACGCCTGAGTCATACTCCTGCGTGCGCAACACCCCGGGAGTCACCGGCTTCGTGGGCGCCACGGACCGCGCCGACCGGCCCGCTCCGCTGTCGCTCGACGAGGTCATCAAGTGGCTCGCGCCGGCGGTGGTCACGGAGAAGAAGACGAAGCCGGAGGTCAAGGTGCTCGACTTCGAGGTGGGTGACTCGGTGACGGTGACCGACGGCGCCTTCGCCTCGCTCCCGGCGACCATCAGCGAGATCAACGCCGACCAGCAGAAGCTCAAGGTGCTCGTGTCGATCTTCGGTCGCGAGACGCCGGTCGAGCTGAACTTCAACCAGGTCGCCAAGATATAGATCCGCCAAGACCTCCCGGAAACATCCATCCAGCCCAGGAAGAAAAGAAGAAATGCCTCCGAAGAAGAAGCTCGTCAAGACCTTCACGCTTCAGCTGCCGGCCGGCCAGGCCACGCCGGCGCCGCCGGTCGGCCCGGCGCTCGGCCAGCACGGCGTGAACATCATGGAGTTCGTCAAGCGGTACAACGCGGAGACCGAGGCGCAGCGCGGGGACATCGTGCCGGCTCAGATCAGCGTGTTCGAGGACCGCTCGTTCTCGTTCGTGCTGAAGACGCCGCCGGCCGCCCGGCTCCTGATCAAGGCCGCCGGAGTGCCGAAGGGCTCGGGCGTACCGCAGAAGGACAAGGTCGGCTCGATCAGCAAGGCTCAGCTGCGCGAGATCGCCGAGAAGAAGATGTCGGACCTCAACGCGAACGACGTCGAGGCCGCCGAGAAGATCATTTCCGGCACCGCCCGGTCGATGGGCATCACCATCCGGGACTGAACCAGTCCCGGCATCGTGGGAGGGCAGCGCAGGCGCCCGCCAGACACCACAGGAGACAGGAAACATGCAGCACAGCAAGAGCTACCGCAAGGTCGCGGAACTGATCGACCGGAACAGGCTGTACCCGCCGGTCGACGCGATCAAGCTCGCCAAGCAGACCAGCACCGTGAAGTTCGACGCCACCGTCGAGGTCGCGATGCGGCTGGGCGTTGACCCGCGCAAGGCGGACCAGATGGTTCGCGGCACGGTCAACCTGCCGCACGGTACCGGCAAGACGGTCCGCGTGATCGCGTTCGCCACCGGGCAGAAGGCCACCGAGGCCGAGGCCGCGGGTGCGGACGCGGTGGGCACGGACGACCTGGTCGCCCGCATTCAGGAGGGCTGGCTCGACTTCGACGCCGCCATCGCCACGCCCGACCAGATGGCCAAGATCGGCCGGATCGCGCGGATCCTGGGCCCGCGCGGCCTGATGCCGAACCCGAAGACGGGCACGGTCACCATGGACGTCGCCAAGGCAGTACAGGACATCAAGGGCGGAAAGATCACCTTCCGGGTGGACAAGCACTCGAACCTGCACCTGATCATCGGCAAGACCTCGTTCTCCGAGGATCAGCTGATCGACAACTACGCGGCGGTGCTGGACGAGATCCTGCGCGCCAAGCCGTCGGCCGCCAAGGGCAAGTACCTGAAAAAGGTCTTCGTTGCCACGACCATGGGTCCGGGCATCCCCGTCGACCCGGGCGTCACGCGCAACCTGCACGACGCCAACGAGTAAGCCCCATCCGGTCCGGCCGCTCCCGACGGGGGCGGCCGGAACCGTCGGTGACCAGCGAGTCCCGCGGGAGTGAAGGGCTTAGCGGCTGGTTTCGATGTATGGCAGAGTGTGCGCATGCGTTTCTCCGCGGTCTCCTTCCGCTATGGCCGGCGCGATAGCTGGGTGCTGCGGGACGTCACCGTGGAGATCGAGCCCGGTGAGATCGTCGTGGTCCAGGGGCACAACGGCGCGGGCAAGTCCACGCTGCTCCAACTGGCCGCCGGCGTGCTGCACCCGATCAAGGGCCAGGTCCTCGACCGGCCCGGCTGGGTCGGCTGGGTGCCCGAGCACTTCCCCGCCGACCAGCCGTTCACGGTCGACCGGTACCTGAACGCCATGGCCGCCATCGCCGGTCTGCCGAGCAGCGAGGCGAGCAGCGCCGTGCAGGTCTGGACGCACCGCCTCGGGCTCACCCCGTTCCGGCAGTCCCGGCTCAACGAGCTGTCCAAGGGCACGGCACAGAAGGTCGGCCTGGCACAGGCGCTGCTGGTCGCGCCGGACCTGCTCATCCTCGACGAGCCATGGGAGGGCCTGGACGGGGCCACCCGCGACCAGGTACCCGAGATCGTCACCGAGGTGGTCCGCCGGGGCGGCTCGGTGCTGGTCAGCGACCACCGGGGGGAGACGGCACGGCTGCCCGGCGCCACCCAGTGGACGGTGGCCGACAACGTGGTGAGCGTGGCCGGCCAGGGCGCCGCGGCGCCGTGGCTCATCGAGATCGAGGTGCCGGCCGCGGACGGGCCGGAGACCCTCGCCAAGCTGCGGGCCGAGGGGCACGAGATTGTCCGGGTACGGGACGAGCGCTTCGCCGCCCGCGAGACCGCCGAGGTGGAGTAGAAGATACCCGTGAGCCCTCTGATCAGCTTGCGCCTGACCGGACTGACCCGTACCGGCCGCGCGATCGCGCCGCTGCTGGGCGGGATGGTGGTACTGGCCATCTTCTACGGTGGCGGTGCCGCCCGGCCCGCCGAGGCGTACGGCCTGTCCGCCATCGTGCTGTTCCCCGTACTCGCCTGGCAGACGAAGATCCTGCTCGACGTCGAGCCCGACACCCAGCGGCAACTGGCTGTCGTCGCGCTCGGGTCGTGGCGGCGCGAGGCGATGGCCGGCATGATCGCCGCCGCCGCCGCGACGGTACCCGTGGTGCTCCTGGCGCTGACCCTGCCGTGGCTGCTGGACGCCGTGACGCTGAGCCAGGGCGGTCCCGGGCTCTTCGGCGCGCTGCTGCTCGGCCTGTGGGCACACGCGATCGCGGTACCGCCGGCGGTCGCCCTGGGCGCGCTGTCCAGCCGCGTGATCACCACGAGCGCCGGCCGGGCCGCCGCGGTACTGGCCGGTGCGGTGGTCCTGGCGATCGTGCTGGGCGTCCCGCAGTCGCCGGTACCGTGGCTGGCCCCGCCGCTGCTGGGCGTGGCGCGTGCGCTCGCCGGCCAGCAGGTGGACCTGGCCCAGCTGCTCCCGCTCACGCTCTGGGCGGTGGTGTGGGCCGTCGCGATCCTGGTCGGCTACGGCTGGCTGCGCCGCCGTCGGGCTTGATCAGGGCGGGGTGATTTGGCGGTACTCTCCCGCCTCGCGTACTCTTGCCGCGAAGTTCATTGACCCCGCCTCGGCGGGGTCACCCGAAGACCGCTGGTCGCCGTGCCCCCGGGTGCGGCCGAAGGCGCCACGCGAGTGGCCGGCCCGCGCAGGGTGGTAAACGGACGCCGACCGGTCTGCCTCATGGGCCGCTCCCCGCCCCGTGCGCCCTGCGCCGGGGCGTTTCTCGTTGTCGCGCCCGCCAGCCGGCGGTGCGGCGACAAGAGAGGAGGGACATGGCGGACAAGGTTCGAGCCGACAAGGCCGCTGCCGTCGCCGAGCTGACGGATCACTTCCGCAGCGCGAACGCGACGGTGCTGACCGAGTACCGGGGACTGACCGTCGCGCAGATCACCAACCTGCGACGGTCGCTGGGTCGCGAGACCAGGTACGCGGTGGCCAAGAACACATTGGCCAAGCGGGCCGCGACGCAGGCCGGTATCGACGGGCTGGACGGGTTGTTCACCGGTCCTACCGCGCTCGCCTTCGTGTCCGGCGACCCGGTGGAGGCGGCGAAGGGCCTGCGCGATTTCGCGAAGGCCCACCCCGCGCTGGTCATCAAGGGTGGCGTGTTCGAGGGCAGGCCGATTTCGGCGGCCGAGGTGAACAGGCTCGCCGATCTGGAGTCGCGCGAGGTCCTGCTGGCCAAGCTGGCCGGCGCGATGAAGGCGAACCTGACCAAGGCCGCGGTCCTGTTCCAGGCACCGCTGTCGAAGGTGGCCCGCACGGTCGCCGCGCTGCAGGACAAGCGCGCGAGCGAAGAAGGAGAAGGCGGCGCCGCCCCGGCGACCGCCGAGCTAGCCGAGGCGTCGGCCGAGGCATGAGGGATCACAACGTAGAGAGGACGCCGACACCATGGCGAAGCTGAGCACCGACGAACTGCTCGACGCGTTCAAGGAGATGACGCTCATCGAGCTCTCCGAGTTCGTGAAGCAGTTCGAAGAGACGTTTGACGTGACCGCCGCCGCGCCGGTGGCGATCGCGGCGCCGGGCGCGCAGGCCCCGGCCGCCCCGGTCGAGGAGGAGAAGGACGAGTTCGACGTCGTCCTGGAGGCCGACGGCGGCAAGAAGATCCAGGTGATCAAGGTCGTGCGCGAGCTGACCGGTCTGGGCCTGAAGGAGGCGAAGGACCTCGTCGAGGCCGCGCCGAAGCCGGTCCTGGAGAAGGCCAACAAGGAGAACGCCGAGAAGGCCAAGGCCAAGCTCGAGGCCGAGGGCGCCAAGGTCAGCCTCAAGTAGATCGGGTACGGGCCCACGACGGCCGGGGAGCCAGCGTGGCCCCTCGGCCGTTTCGTACCTTTCGTGGGTAAATCTGGTGCTCGCTCGGTCGGGAAGTGGGCGACGCGAGTCCCACCCGTGTCGAAGCCCTTGACGTGGCCGGTACGAGCCGTGCACGCTGATTGCGCAACGCTTCCGCGAATGCGCTCCACCACCGCATGCGGCCTCGGGATCTGTCCCCCGAGAGGCCCGTTCGGGCAACCGTGTGGTGGTGGCTAGACAGCGGTTAGCCTTTCGGCTACACTGCTAGTTTGCGCTGCCTTCTGACTTA
The DNA here is from genome assembly GCA_039649115.1 of Micromonosporaceae bacterium. Lineage (GTDB taxonomy): Bacteria > Actinomycetota > Actinomycetes > Mycobacteriales > Micromonosporaceae > DATEJJ01. Next base: position 11,646 of record JBBWZQ010000292.1, read on the forward strand.
GGCCCCGTCTGGACCGCCCGTTTCGGGTGATTTGGAGCGGGCCTTTCGGAGTGCACGCGTAACGGCCGTTCTGCACTACCGGTCCTCGGAAGGACGCATCTTGCCAGCTTCCCGCCCTGCGAAGACCAGCCGCACGTCGAGCGCATTCGCCCCCCGCCGGATCTCTTTCGGCAGGATCACGGAACACCTCGAAGTCCCCAACCTCCTCGCCATCCAGACCGAGTCGTTCGACTGGCTGGTCGGCAACGAGGCCTGGTCGACGCGTTCGGCTGACGATCCGCATGCCCGATCGGGCCTCGCGGAGATCCTCGACGAAATCAGTCCCATTGAGGATTTCTCCGGCACGATGTCCCTGTCCTTCTCCGCACCCCGCTTCGACGAGGTCAAGGCCTCGATCGAGGAGTGCAAGGAGAAGGATCTGACCTACTGCGCCCCGCTGTTCGTGACGGCGGAGTTCACCAACCACACCACTGGCGAGATCAAGAGCCAGACGGTGTTCATGGGTGACTTCCCGATGATGACCCCGAAGGGGACCTTCATCATCAACGGCACCGAGCGCGTCGTGGTCAGCCAGCTCGTCCGGTCTCCGGGCGTGTACTTCGACAAGCAGCCGGACAAGACCTCTGACCGTGACCTGTCCAGTGTCAAGGTCATCCCGAGCCGGGGTGCCTGGCTGGAGTTCGACATCGACAAGCGCGACACGGTCGGCGTACGCATCGACCGCAAGCGCCGCCAGGCGGTGACCGTCCTGCTCAAGGCGATCGGCTGGACCAACGAGCGGATCCGCGAGCGGTTCGGCTGGTCCGAGCTGATGATGACCACGCTGGAGAAGGACCACATCGCCGGCCAGGACGAGGCGCTGCTCGACATCTACCGCAAGCTGCGGCCGGGGGAGCCGCCGACGCGGGAGAACGCGCAGACCCTCCTGGACAACCTGTTCTTCAACCCGAAGCGGTACGACGTCGCCAAGGTCGGCCGGTACAAGTTCAACAAGAAGCTCGAAGTCGGGGTGCCGATCACGACCGGCGTGCTCACCGAGGACGACGTCGTCGCCACCGTCGAGTACCTCTGCCGCCTGCACACCGGCGAGGCCGGGTACGAGGCCGACGACATCGACCACTTCGGCAACCGCCGGCTGCGCACCGTGGGCGAGCTGATCCAGAACCAGGTACGGGTCGGGCTGTCCCGCATGGAGCGGGTGGTCCGCGAGCGGATGACGACCCAGGACGTCGAGGCGATCACGCCGCAGACCCTGATCAACATCCGTCCCGTGGTGGCCGCGATCAAGGAGTTCTTCGGCACGTCGCAGCTGTCGCAGTTCATGGACCAGACCAACCCGCTGGCGGGCCTGACCCACCGCCGTCGCCTCTCGGCGCTCGGCCCTGGTGGTCTGTCCCGGGAGCGGGCCGGCTTCGAGGTGCGTGACGTCCACCCGTCGCACTACGGGCGGATGTGTCCGATCGAGACGCCGGAGGGTCCGAACATCGGCCTGATCGGGGCGCTGTCCACCTTCGCCCGGGTCAACCCGTTCGGCTTCATCGAGACGCCGTACCGGAAGGTCGTCGAGGGCCGGGCCACCGACCAGATCGACTACCTGACGGCCGACGAGGAGGACCGGCACGTCATCGCGCAGGCCAACGCCCCGCTGATGGGTGACGGCCGGTTCGCCGAGGACCGGGTCTACGTGCGCCGCAAGGGCGGCGAGTTCGAGGCCGTGGCACCGAATTCCGTGGACTACATGGACGTCTCGCCGCGCCAGATGGTGTCGGTCGCGACCGCCATGATCCCGTTCCTGGAGCACGACGACGCCAACCGGGCACTGATGGGCGCGAACATGCAGCGCCAGGCGGTACCGCTGATCAAGAGCGAGGCGCCGCTGGTCGGCACCGGCATGGAGTACCGCGCCGCGGTCGACGCCGGTGACGTGGTGGTCGCGGAGTTCAGTGGCGTGGTCGAGGACCTGTGCGCCGACTACATCACGGTGCACCAGGACGACGGCCACCGCCGCACGTACCTGCTGCACAAGTTCCGCCGCTCCAACGCCGGCTCCTGCGTCAACCAGAAGCCGGTGGTCTTCGAGGGTGACCGGATCGAGGCCGGCCAGGTCATCGCCGACGGTCCGTGCACCGACGACGGCGAGATGGCGCTCGGGCGCAACCTGCTCGTGGCGTTCATGCCGTGGGAGGGGCACAACTACGAAGACGCGATCATCCTGTCCCAGAAGCTGGTGCAGAACGACGTCCTCACCTCGATCCACATCGAGGAGCACGAGGTCGACGCGCGCGACACCAAGTTGGGTCCGGAGGAGATCACCCGGGACATCCCCAACGTGTCCGAGGAGATGCTTGCCGACCTCGACGAGCGCGGCATCATCCGGATCGGCGCCGAGGTGGTACCGGGCGACATCCTGGTCGGCAAGGTCACGCCCAAGGGCGAGACGGAGCTGACGCCGGAGGAGCGGCTGCTGCGCGCGATCTTCGGGGAGAAGGCCCGCGAGGTGCGGGACACCAGCCTGAAGGTGCCGCACGGCGAGAACGGGACCGTGATCGGCGTGCGGACCTTCGCGCGCGAGGACGGCGACGAGCTGTCCCCGGGCGTCAACGAGCTGGTCCGCGTCTACGTGGCCCAGAAGCGGAAGATCCAGGACGGCGACAAGCTCGCCGGCCGGCACGGCAACAAGGGCGTCATCTCCAAGATCCTTCCGGTCGAGGACATGCCGTTCCTGGAGGACGGCACGCCGGTCGACATCGTGCTCAACCCGCTGGGTGTACCGAGCCGGATGAACGTCGGTCAGGTGCTGGAGACCCACCTCGGGTGGGTTGCCAAGACCGGCTGGAAGATCGAGGGCGACGACACCACCTGGAAGAAGGCGCTCAAGTCGATCAACGCGCACGAGTCGGAGCCGGACAGCAACGTCGCGACCCCGGTCTTCGACGGCGCGAAGGAAGAGGAGATCGCCGGCCTGCTGGACTCCACCC
>JBBWZQ010000351.1:0-16067 GCA_039649115.1 Micromonosporaceae bacterium
CCACCGCACCGCCCGCGCCACGCCGGCGGGCGGCGGACCGGCCGCTGGCTGCGCGGGTGCGCGACGAGCTGCACGCGCGCCACCTCGACGACCTCGACATGGAGGACCTGGCCCGGGCCGCCGGGCACAGCCGGTTCGCGGTGTACCGCGCGTTCCGCGCCGCGTACGGCATGGCGCCCAGCGACTACCAGCGGCAGCTGCGCCTGCGCGCTGCCCGGGACCTACTGGCCACGGGGTGGAACCCGGCCGCGGCTGCTGCCGCGACCGGGTTCGTCGACCAGGCGCACCTGACTCGCTGGTTCGTGCGCTGCTTCGGCCTCACCCCGGGGGTCTTCGCCCGGTCGAGCACGGCCTGACGGTCAGCCGGACCAGCTGCAGTCCGACCAGGTCAGGCCGGACCAGGTCAGCCCGGACCAGGTCAACCCCGACCAGGTGAGTCCGGACCAGGTCAGCCCGCTCCAGGTCAGCCCGGACCAGGTCAACCCCGACCAGGTCAGCCCGCTCCAGGTCAAGCCGCTCCAGGTCAGGCCGGACCAGGTCAACCCGCTCCAGGTCAGGCCGGACCAGCCGGGCAGCGCGTCGATCATCCCGTGGGTCCAGCCGCCGCCGGTCAGCGTCCGGCCCATCCAGTTGCCGCCGACCCACGCGGTACCGGCCGAGCTGGCCGCCGCCCAGGCCGCCGTGTCGAACCGACCGAACAGGTCGTTCTCGCCCGACAGGACCGCGTCGCCGAGGGCCAGGTGCGCGGTGCCCCGCGCCGCCTCCAGCGAGCCGCGGCCGGTGGAGGCCGGCCAGGCCTGCGCGGCGGAGGGCACCCGGCCGCGGGCGGCGAGTGCCGCGGCACCGGTCAGGTCCAGCTCCCCCGCGCCCTGCGCCACGGCATCGGCGCGTGGCAGCCGGTCGGCCGAGCGGACCAGGGCCGCCTTGACCTCGTCCGGGGTCAGGCTCGGGTACTTCTGCAGCAGCAGGGCCACCGCGCCGGACACCACGGCCGCGGCCTGTGACGTGCCGCTGCCCTTGAAGTACGCGTCGCCGACGCGGGCGTCCGGGTTCGCGGCGTCGACGAAGCCGCCCGGATCGCGCAGCGACACGATGGAGCGGCCGGGCGCCACCAGGTCCACCCGCCGCGCCGCGCTGCCGCGGCTGCTGAAGTCGGCGACGATGTCGTCGCGCCCGCCGGTGGTACCGACGGTGTCGGTCGCGCCTACCGCGATGACGTACGGGTCGCCCGCGGGGTTGGCGAGCGCGGGCGCCGCGCTGCCCCCGTTGCCGGCCGCCACCACGACCACGATGCCGGCACGCCACGCGTTCTCCACCGCGTGCGTGAGCGGGTCGAGCCGGTAGTCCTGCACGCCGTCCGTGCCGTACGACAGGTTGAGCACCCGGATCGGGTGGCGGGGGTCGTCGTCGCGGTGCGCGACCACCCAGTCGACGGCGGCGATCACCTGCGACACGTCCACCGCGCCGTCGAACGCGCCCACCTTGACCGAGGTCAGCCTGGCCTGCGGTGCCACGCCGCGGAACTGGCTGCCGGACCCGGCGATGATGCCGGCCAGGTGCGTGCCGTGGCCGTAGGTGTCGAGGTAGCGCCCGGCGGGGGTCGGGTTGTCCAGCGAGAGGTCCGGGCCGTACGCCAGCCGGCTGGCGGACAGGTCGCCGACCGGCGCGACGCCGGTGTCCACCAGCGCGACGCCCACCCCCCGGCCGGTGGTGCCGGCCGCCCACAGCTGGTCGGCCCCGATGGTGCGGGTCACCGCCGCCATCGGTGTGGCCGAGGCGTCGTAGCGCCAGGAGACCCGGTTGTGCCCGCTGCCCTGATGCTGCTGCCGGGCCGCCGCCGGTGCCGCCGCGGCCCCCGCGGCCACGCCGAACACCGTCACCGCCGCAGCGACCGCGCTCACCGCGACCGCCCAGGACATGCGGCGCCGCCGCCGGTTGTCAAGGTCTTTCGTCAAAACAGCTCCTTATCGAGGGGGATGCGGCCCGGCGGGTGGGCCGGGGTGGCACTACTGACAATGACCCTTCAACTACACAGAGCAACAGAGGGGTAACCAAGGCAGACCCGATCGGTACCCGAATTGCTCCCGCCGGCCGCGCAGGTCCGGGCCGCGCCGGCCGAACACATCGGTGGCCGACGCCGCAGGCCGGGCGGGAGGTGGGATGCGGATGGACCAGGGCGTGGGGGCAGACGCCGCGATCACCGATCCGCTGACCGGCGCCTACTCGCGCGCGCTGCTCACCCCGCGGCTCGGCGAGGAGCTCAGCCGGGCCAGCCGCTCGGGTACCGGCGGGGCGGTGTTCCTGTTCGACGTGGACTACTTCAAGAGCGTGAACGACGCGTACGGGCACGGGCGCGGCGACGCCGTCCTGTGCGAGCTGGTGTCCCGGATCGGCAACCTGATCCGCGGCTACGACGTGCTGTTCCGCTACGGCGGCGACGAATTCGTGGTGCTGCTGCCGGACACGGACAAGGCCGACGCGGTACGGGTCGCGCTGCGCCTGGTCGAAGGGGTGCGCGGCACCCCGTTCCCCGGCGAACCGCCGCTGCGGGTCTCGGTCAGCCTCGGCGTGGCCCTGTTCCCGGAGGACGCGACCGATGGCGAGGCCCTGCTGGCCTGCGCCGACCGGCGCAACTACCTGGCCAAGCAGCGGGGCCGGGCCTGCGCCGTGGTGGACGACGCCGACGTCGACGCGAAGCCCGAGTCGTCCCGGCTGCTGGAGCGGGACGTGCCGCTCGCCGTGGTCCACGAGTTCCTCACCCGGCTGGTCGCGGAGCGGCGGGGTGCGCTGCGGGTGGCGGGTGAGGCCGGCGCGGGGCACAGCCGGTTCCTCGGCGCCGTCGAGCGCGCCGCCCGGCTGCGCGGCCTGGCGGTCAAGCACCTGGGCGACGCCGGCGTGCCCGAGTTGCCCGAGGAGCACACCGGCGAGCCGACCGGCACGCTGCTGGTCGCCGACCGGGGCTGCGGCGGGTCCATCGCCGAGGCGCTGGACGCGATCGGGCCCGCCGCGCCGGTCGGCCTCGTCTACGCCACCACCGGCCCCGCCGAGGAGCCGCAGCTGGCCGACCTGCCGCTGCGCGACACCGTCGAGCTGCTGCCGTGGTCGTCCGGCGCGCTGCGCATCTGGCTGCGCACCAGGCTGCGCGGCGAACCCGACCCGTCCCTGATCGAATGGCTGGTCGCCCGTACCGGCGGCCTGCCCGCCCGGGTCGAGCGGGAGGTGGACCGGCTGTCCAACGGCGGCCTGGCCCAGCTGGACTCGGGCGGCTGGACACTGGCGCCCGCCCTGCTGGCGCGCCGCTCGCGGCCCCGGCCACGGCTGCCGGTACCGCTGACCGAGCTGGTCGGCCGGCAGCGCGAGTGCGCCCAGGTCGCCCACCTGCTCGCCGAGCGCCGCCTGGTCACGCTCGTCGGCGCGGGCGGCATCGGCAAGACCCGGCTGTCGCTCGCGGTGGCGTCGGCGGTCGCCGACCGGTTCCCCGACGGCGTGGTCTTCGTCCCGCTGGCCGAGGCGGCCGAGGTGCCGGGGCTGCTGCTCGCCGCACTCGCGGCGGCGCTGGACATCGCGGAGGTACCCGGCCAGCCGCTGGCCGCGACCCTTGCCGAGGAACTGGCCGAGGTGTCCCTGCTGCTGGTGCTGGACAACTTCGAGCACGTGCTGGACGCCGCGGCGGTGGTCAGCGACCTGCTGTCGGCCGCGCCCGGACTGCGGGTGCTCGCCTCCAGCCGGGAGCGGCTGAGCCTGTCCTTCGAGCAGGTGTACCCGGTGCCGCCGCTGCCGCTGCCCGATCCGCGGGACCTGGTGGCCGGCGCGGAGGGGCCGGCCCGGGCGCTGGCCGAGTCGCCCGCGCTCGCCCTGTTCACCGCGCGCGCCCGCGCCGCCGCGTACGACTTCGCGCTGACCGAGGACAACCTGCTCACCGTCGCGGAGCTGTGCCGCCGGCTGGACGGGCTGCCGCTGGCGATCGAGCTGGCCGCCGCCCGCGCCGACAGCCTCTCCCCCGCGCAGATGCTCGCCGCGCTGGCCGGCCGGCTGGAGGTGGCCGGGGACGGGCCGCGCGACCTGCCCGCCCGGCAGCGCACCCTGCGGGGTGCCATCGACTGGAGCATGAGCCTGCTCGACCCGGTCGACCGCGACCTGTTCGAGCGGCTCGGCGCGTTCGCCGGCGGCTGCGAGCTGGGCGCGGTGGTGGCGGCCGGGCCGGCGGGGCTGGCCGGCGAGGACATCGCGAAGCGGCTGTCCGGGCTGGTGGACAAGAGCCTGCTGCGCCTGGAGCGGCCCGAGGGGCGGCCGGCGCGGTACACGATGCTGCGGACCATCCACGCGTACGCGGTCGAGCTGCTGGCGGCCGGTCCGGACGCGGCCGCGGCGTACCGGGCGCACGGCGTGCACTACGCCACGTTCGCCATCCGCGCCGGGCACGGCATGGCCGGGCCGCGCCAGGCCCGGTGGGCGGCGCGGGTGGAGCGCGAGTACCAGAACCTGCGCGCCGCCTTCGAGCGCTCGCTGGCACAGTCGGGCAGCGATCCGGACGTGGCGGTACGGGTCGCCCTGGGCCTGTGGCGGTTCTGGCGCACCGGCAGCCACATCGGGGAGGGGCGGCAGTGGCTGGCCCGCCTGGCACCGGCAGTGGCCCAGCAGGCGTCCGCCGTCCGCGCCCAGGTCCTGCACGCCGCCGCGGTGCTGGCCGGGGCGCAGGACGACCACGAGAGCGCGTCCGCGCTGGCCGCCGAGAGCCTGGCCCTGGCCCGGGAGTCCGGCGACGCGCGTACCACCGCGCAGGCCTGCAACGCGCTGGGCATCGGGGCGCTGGCCGCGGGCGACTATCCGGCCGCGCGCGGCTACTTCACCGACAGCCTCGCCATCTGGCACCACCTCAACGCACCCCTGGGCCTGGCCATCGCGCACGGCAACCTGACCAAGGTCGCGCTGCGCACCGGCGACATCGACACGGCCGGCGCGCACGCCGTCCAGTGCCTGGAGTTGGACCGCCGGTCCGGCAACACCCGCGGCATCATGCTCGGTCTGCTCTGCCTCGGCGAGATCATGCTGATCCGCCAGGACACCGGGCAGGCCCGCGTGCACCTGACCGAGGCGCTGGTGCACAGCCGCAGTCTCGGCGACGTCTTCGGCGAGGCGATGGCGCTGCACCACCTGGGCCGCGCGGCGTGGCACGACGGCGACCACGGCACCGCGCTGCGACAGGTGGGTGCCGCGCTCGCCCTGCGCCACGAGGTCGGCGACCGGGAGGACCTGGCGATCTCGCTGGAGCTGCTGGCCGCGTTGCTGGCCGACGGGCAGGCCGGGGACGGCCCGGTGGCCGCGCGGCTGCTGGGCGCCGCGCAGACGCTGCGCAACCGGCACCGGCTGCCGGAGCACGACGGCGGCGACGCCGACACCGGGGCGACGCTCGCCGCGCTGCGCGAGCGGCTGGGCCCGCCGGCGGTGGCGGCGGCGCTGACGGCGGGACAGCACGCCGCGCTGGACGCCGTGGTCGCGGACGCGATGGCCTGTGTACACGGGTAATCTGCCTGACGTTTCCCTGTCGGGTACTCACCGACGACGACCCGCATAGACGGGCTTACCCAGCCGCGCGGGATGTGGTTGGGTGCGTGGATGGCAAGTGTCGCGCCGGCTGGCGCGTGGCGAGGCGGTGCGGCACGGCGCGGGTACAGCGTCGTGGTGTTCATCGTGCTGGCGTCCCTGGACAACGTCGCGATCGGGCTCGTGCCGCCGCTGTACAGCCCGATCGGCGCGCAGTTCCACGTGTCCAAGCAGGCCGTCGGCCTGGTGACCGCGGTCAGCTTCCTGGTGACCGCGATCGCGGCGGTCGGCTGGGCCTACACGGGCGACCGGACCAACCGCAAGCCGCTGCTGATGCTCGGCACCACCATCTGGGCGGCCGGGCTCGCCGGCTCGGCCCTGGCCGGCGGGTACGCCCAGTTCTTCGTGCTGCAGATGCTCGCGGCGGTGGGCCTGGGCGCGGTGGCCTCGGTGGGCTTCTCGGTGGTCAGCGACCTGATCTCGCCGCGCCGGCGCGGGCTGGTGATGAGCCTGTGGGGATTGTCCCAGGGCATCGGCACGCTGGCCGGCACCGCCATGGGCGGCCTGCTCGGCGCCGGCCACTGGCGCCGGCCGTTCCTGGTGCTCGCGGTGCTCGGCCTGGTGGCCACCGCGGCCTACTTCTTCACCGCGGACATCCGGCGCGGGCAGAGCGAGCCGGCCCTGGCCGAGATGTTCGCCAACGGCGAGGAGTACGAGTACCGCATCTCCCGTGACGACCTGGGCGGCATCCTGGCCCGGCGGACCAACCTGTGGCTGGTGCTGCAGGGCCTCACCGCGCAGGTCACCTTCGGCTCGCTGGTCTGGCTGCCGCAACTGCTGCAGGCCCGCGCGCAGGCCCAGGGATACCCGGAGGACACCGCGATCGTGGTGGGCAGCGTGTTCGCGGTGCTGTTCCAGCTCGGCGGGGTGCTGGCCATCCTCGGCGGCCTGGTCGGCGACCGGCTGCAGCGGCGCACGCCACGCGGCCGGGCGCTGGTCGCCGCGGTCGGCATCCTCGCCGGCATCCCGTTCTACCTCGTGCTGTTCTTCGTGCCGCTGAAGGTGCACATCCCGGCCGGGGCCGGCAGGATCGGGATCGTGCAGGCGGTGCTGGCCAGCGTGGTCACCGAGCCGACGGTGGCGGTCAGCTTCCTGGCCGCCCTGCTCGCGCTCGCGCTGACCTCGGCCAACTCGCCCAACTGGTTCGCGCTGCTCGCCGACGTCAACCCGCCGGAGCACCGCGGCACCGTGTACAGCCTGGGCAACCTCGCCAACGGGGTGGGCCGGGCGGCCGGCAACGGGCTGCTCGGGCTGACCTCGGCCCGGCTGATCCGCGCGCTGCCGCCGCCGCTGAACTACGCCACCGCCCTGGCCCTGTTCCAGGTGTTCTTCATCCCCACCGGCATCATGTACTACCTCGCGTCGCGCACCGCGCCGCGCGACATCGAGCAGGTGCGGGAGACGCTGCGCGGGCGCGCACCCACCAGCGTCAAGGCGTGAGCGCCTGCCACCAGCCCGACACCGCCGGCGGGTCGGCCACGTCCACCCGCTCGCCCGGTCGCGGTACCGCCAGCGTCACGCCGCGCGCCTTCGCCTCCCGCCACAGCCGGTCCACCGGCTCGGCCCAGGGGTGGAAGGCGAGCACGAAGGTGGCCCAGTGCACCGGCACGAGCAGGCCGCCGCGCAGGTCCAGGTGGGCGGCCACCGCCTCCTCGGGCGTCATGTGGATCTCCGGCCAGGCCGGCGCGTACGCACCGATCTGGACGAGCGTGGCGTCGAACGGGCCGTACCGCTCGCCGATCTCCGCGTACCCGTCGAAGTAGCCGGAGTCGCCGGTGTAGAACAGCCGGCGGGTGGCCCCGGCGATGACCCACGATCCCCAGAGCGTGTGGTCACGGGCCAGGGTGCGGCCGGAGAAGTGCCGCGCGGCGGTGGCGGTCAGCGTGATGCCCGCGACGCGGGTCTCCTCGCCCCAGTCCAGCTCGATGATCCGCTCCGCCGGTACGGCCCACCGGTCCAGGTGCGCGCCGACCCCCAGCGGTACCACGAAGGGCGCGACCTGGCTGGCCACCAGCGCCCGTACCGTCGGCAGGTCGAGGTGGTCGTAGTGGTCGTGCGAGATGACGATCGCGTCGACCGGCGGTACCTCGTGCACCGCGATCGGCACCGGGTGCAGCCGGCGCGGTCCGGCCAGGCGCGACGGCGAGCAACGCTCGCTCCACACCGGGTCGACCAGCACCCGCGCGCCCTCGATCTCGACCAGCGCGGAGGCGTGTCCGTACCAGGTGACGTGCAGCTCGTCGGGTCCGACCGGCGGCGCGGGCCGGGGCCGCAGCACGGGGATCATGCCGGCCGGCTTGCGTGCCCCGCGCCCGGACAGCGCCTCGCGCAGGACACCGCGCCCCTCGCCCGGCAGCACGGTGCTCGTGCGTACGGGATTGCGGAACGCGCCGTCCCGGAACTGCGGCGAACGGCGCACCCGCTCCGCCCGCTCCCCCGTCGGCCGGGCACCGAACGACGCCGGCAGGTCCCGTACCGCCCAGACCACGCCCGCCACCGCGGCGCCCGCAGCCGCCGCACCCGCCAACCAGACCGCCCGTCCCGCCACGCGACCACCCCCGGTATCCCGACCTCAGGGCCAAGGATGGCACGGAGATCCTGAGAAGACCCTGGCGCGAAGGGCTCAGGCCGGCGTGGCCGCCGCCGATGGCACGGATGACCAGACCCATGTCGAGGACGGTGGAGCGTCGTGCCGCTGGAGGAGGGGCCGGGAGGCAGCACCCTGCTCACCGAGCCGGCGTCGGGCGCGCTGATGGCCGAGGCGCTCGCCCTGGTCACCACGCCGTACGACCACCTCGACGGGTTGCTGGAGCGCGCCGACGCGCTGGCCGGGCAGGCCGCCGCGCGGGGCCTTTCCCGCATCGCCGCGCTGGGCCGGCTGGCCCGGGCCGACCTGCGCAGCCGCGACCAGCACGTCCTGGAGGGCGTGGAGATCACGCGCGACGTGCTGCGCTGGGCGACCGGGGCCGGCGACGCCCTGGTGACCGCGCGGGCCCACGCCCTGCTGTCCACCGGGCTGTTCCGGCTGGGCGCCTGGGCGGAGGCGGTGCCGCACGCGGCCGAGGCGGTGTCGCTGCTCGACGCCGGCGCGCCGCTGCCGATCCAGGTGGACCACGCGCTGATCCTGGCGATGCTGACCAACGCGCTGCGCAACGGTGCCCTCTGCGCGTCGCTGTTCGAACGGGCCGACGCCCTGGCCCGGCAGCTGGGCGATCCCGTCATGATCGTGGCGAACCTGAACAACCTGGCCTGGCTGCAGTACGAGCGCCAGGACTTCGCCGGCGCGGCGGCGACCGTGGCCGAACTGCGCGCGGTGGCGGACGGAGCCGGCCGGGAGCTGAACGCGTCGGTCCTGGACACCGTGGCCGCGGTCCTGCTGGAGAGCGGCGGCGCGGCCGAGGCGGACGAGTTGATCACGCGGGCGCTGCACGGGCAGGCGCGTTTCACCGACGCGGACTCGCTGGCGGCGGTGCTGCTCACGCACGCGGAGATCCGGCTGCGCGCCGGGGACCACGCCGCGGCGCTGGAATCCGCGACGAGATGCGCGGAGCTGACCCGCAACCGGCCGCTGACCGACTGCCGGGCAGTCGCGCTGCACAAGCTGGCCCGCATCCACGCCGCGAGGGACGGGTACCGGGCCGCCTACGAGGCGATGGTCGCCTACCACGACGAGTGGGAGCGGCTGCGCACCGAGCAGGGCGAGGCGCTCGCCTCGGTGCTGCACACCCTGTTCGACGTCGAGCAGACCCGCCGGGACAGCGCGCGCTTCCAGGAGCTGGCCGAGCGGGACGCGCTGACCGGGCTGTGGAACCGGCGGTACCTGGACCGGCGGCTGGGCATCCTGCTCGAGGAGGCGGGCCGTACCGGCACCGGGGTCGGGGTGGGCCTGATCGACCTGGACCACTTCAAGAGCGTCAACGACCGGTACTCGCACGACACCGGCGACGAGGTGCTGCGCCGGCTGGCCCGGCTGCTGGAGCAGCACCTGCCGGCCGAGGCGTTCGCGGCCCGGCTCGGCGGGGAGGAGTTCATCGTGGTGCTGCCCCGGACGGGGATGACGGCCGTCATGGCCCGGTGCGAGGCACTGCGCCACGCGGTCGCCGGGTACCCGTGGGCGGCGGAGCTGGCCGCCGGGCTGGCGGTCACGGTGAGCATCGGGGCGACGGCGTCGGTACCCGGTGACACGATGTCGACCCTGCTGCGCCGGGCGGACGAGCGCCTGTACCGCTCCAAGCACGCCGGCCGGGACCGGGTGACCGGCGACGCCGCCGCCTACGACGAGGAGGCCATGCGGTGCGGACGCCATACGATGAGGGAGTGACCACGCGAGCCGCACACCCCACCGGCGAGCACGCCCTCGACAAGGACCTCGGTTGGGCACTGGGCATGGTGTTCCGCCTCTACCTCAAGTCCGCGGGTGCCGCCATGGCCGACCTGCCGGGTGGCCCGCGCGGCTACCAGGTCCTCGCCGAGGCCGCGGGCAACCAGTCCGGCACCCAGCTGGCCCTGGCGCAGCGGCTGGGCATCGACCGGACCGTGATGACCTACCTGCTCGACGACCTGGAGGGCGCCGGGCTGGTGGAACGCCACCCCGACCCGGCGGACCGGCGGGCCCGGCGCATCGTCGCCACCGAGCACGGGCAGGCCCGCCTGGCCGAGCTGGACGGCCGGCTGCGGCAGGCCGAGCAGCACGTCCTGGCGGCGCTGGACGACGCCGACCGGGACACCTTCCGCGAGCTGCTGCGCCGGGTGGCCACCCACGCCCACGTGCTGGACCCGGTGGCCAACCCGTGCCAGGTGGTCGAGGAGGTCGTGGACGCGCAGGGGCTCCCCACCTGAGCGGGCGTTTCATCTCTCCCGGGTGATGCGCCCACCCGCCGGCTGGTGCGAGCGTCGCAGGCGACCGACTCAGCAGCAGGAGGTGCGCCGATGCCCAGCCCGACGGAGGAGCTGTTCGACGATCTGAGCCGCCGCCGGCACGAACCGCGCCTGGAGAAGGCGACGGGCAGCGTGCGCATCGAGCTGGTGGAGGGCGTCTGCACCGAGCACTGGTACATCGAGATCGCGGCCGGGGACATCGAGGTGTCCCGGGAGAACGCGGAGGCGGACGCCGCGTTCCGCGCCGAACGGGGACTTTTCGAGCGGGCCGCGACCGGGGAGGAGAACCTCACCGCGGCGCTGCTGCGCGGCGCCGTCTCTGCCGAGGGCGACCTGGAGCTGGTCGTCATCCTGGAGCGGCTGATGCCGGGGCCGCCCAGCTCCGCGGCCCGCCGCCGGATCGCCAGCGCGGCAAGCCACCCGTCATGAACGAGACGAACCAGGTCAAGATTCTCCACGGCAACACGTTCGTGGTCAGCGACGCCTGCGGCGACATCCAGGCCACCCCGGACGACCCCACCGGATTCTTCTCCTTCGACACCCGCTTCCTCGCCAAATGGGTGCTCACGCTGGACGGCCGCCGGCTGACGCCGCTGTCGGTGGACGACCTGCAGTACTTCGAGACGCGGTTCTTCCTCGTCGCGAGCACCGGCACCGTGTACGTGGACGCCAAGCTCTCGGTGATCCGCCACCGCACCGTGGGTGACGGGTTCGACGAGGAACTGATGATCCTCAACCACGACGACAAGCCGGTCGACGTGGTCGTACGGCTCGACGCGGGTACCGACTTCGCGGACATCTTCGAGGTCAAGGACGCCCTGCCGAAGAAGGGCTCGTACTACTCCCGGGTCGACGACGGGCAGCTGATCCTCGGGTACGAGCGGGAGACGCTGCACCGGCAGACGCAGATCCGCGCCGGGGTCACCTCGCAGAGCGCGGCCGACCAGGAGGTGGACGGCCACCGCGGCGCGGGCCGGTACGACGAGCACGGGGTGACCTTCTCCATCCACATCGGACCGCACGGCGAATGGGCGGTCCAGCTGCACGTGACCCCGGTGCTGCTGGTGCCGCCCGGCCGACGCGGGAAGGGGCCGCTCAAGCAGGGCTACCCCGCCAAGCTGGACCTGCGTGCGGACCTGCGCCAGTGGCTGCACCAGGCACCGCGACTGCAGTGCGACTGGGAGTCCCTGCGGCAGACCTACCGGCGGAGCCTCGTCGACCTGGCCGCGCTGCGCTTCACGCCGCTCACCTCACCCGGGCGGCCGCTGCCCGCGGCCGGCCTGCCCTGGTTCATGACCATGTTCGGCCGGGACAGCATCCTCACCAGCCTGCAGGCCCTGCCGTTCGAACCGGATCTGGCCCGCACGACCCTGTGGGAGCTGGGCATCCGGCAGGGCAGCCGCAGCGACGACTTCCGGGACGAGGACCCCGGCCGGATCCTGCACGAGATGAGGTACGGGGAGACCGTCGCCTTCGAGGAGCGGCCCCAGTCGCCGTACTACGGCAGCGCCGACGCGACTCCGCTGTTCGTGGTGCTGCTCGACGAGTACGAGCGGTGGACCGGCGACACCGACATGGTGCACCAGTTGCAGTACCAGGCGCGCACCGCTCTCGCGTGGATCGACGACTACGCGAACCTCATGGGCAACGGGTACATCGCCTACCAGCGCCGCAACGAGCTGACCGGGCTGGAGAACCAGTGCTGGAAGGACTCCTGGGACTCCATCTCCTACCACGACGGGCGGCTGCCCACCTTCCCCCGGGCCACCTGCGAGCTGCAGGGCTACGCGTACGACGCGAAGGTGCGCGGCGCCCGGCTGGCCCGGCTGGTCTGGGGCGACCCCGGCTACGCCGAACGGCTGGAGAGCGAGGCGGCCGACCTCAAGCGCCGGTTCAACCAGGACTTCTGGGTCGAGGACGGGCAGTTCTTCGCGCTCGCGCTGGATCCGAGCGGGCGGCCGGTCGACGCGCTGTCCTCCAACATGGGCCACCTGCTGTGGAGCGGCATCGTCGACGAGTCCAAGGCCGAGGCGGTGGCGGGACACCTGCTCGGCCCGAAGCTGTTCTCCGGCTGGGGCGTGCGCACGCTGGCCGAGGGCGAAGGTCGGTACAACCCGATCGGGTACCACACCGGCACGGTCTGGCCGTTCGACAACTCGTTCATCGCCTGGGGGCTGCGCCGGCACGGGTTCCGGGACGAGGCGGCCCGTATCGCGGCCGGCATCCTGCACGCGGCGGCGTACTTCGACGGGCGGCTGCCCGAGGCGTTCGGCGGGTACGAGCGGAAGCAGACGAAGTACCCGGTGCAGTATCCGACCGCGTGTTCGCCGCAGGCCTGGTCCACCGGTGCCCCGCTGCTGCTGCTGCGCACCATGCTCGGGCTGGAGCCGATGGACCACCACCTGGTCGTCGACCCGGCCCTGCCCGCGTTCATCGGGCGGATGGAGCTGCTCGACGTCAAGGGCCGCTGGGGCCGCATCGACGCCTTCGGGCGGGGCCGGGTCGAGGTGGACACGGAGATCGTGGCAGAGGGTCCTTAGTGGACGTTCCAGTACTGGTCGGGGTTGACCAGGCTGGACAGGTCGCCGCCGCTGCCGAACGGGATGGCCGAGCCGCCGATCGCGATCCGCAGGTACAGCTTGTGCGCGCCGGTGTCGACGAAGACCTGGTTGTCGCCCAGGCCCGCCAGGCTGCCGGCCCTGGCCGCGGTCCTGCGGGTGCCCCAGACCGTGTACGTCGCGGTCGGCGTGGCCGAGCCGGTCCAGCCGAACACCAGGACCACGTGGCCGGGGTCGGTGCCGTGGATGTCGAAGTCCACCGAGCCGCGCGACCCGCCCACCGTGTACTGGTGGCCCTCGATGACGCCGGTGTTGACCCCCTGCCCGGTCACCCCGTCGTCGCGCTGCCAGGTCTGCCGGTCGCTGAACCGGATGCGCATGATGCCGTGGTCGAGCGGGCTGACGAAGCCGAAGTCGGAGCCGGCGTAGTAGCTGGACCCGGTCCTGAGGTACATCGCCTTGTCCCGCGCGTCCCGGATCATCGGCGCGTGGTCGGTCACCACGGCCGGCACGCCGTCGCCGGTCACGCTGCCGTCCAGGTCGGCGAACCAGTGCGAGTGGTCGACCAGGGTGGGGTCGAAGTAGTCGCCGTTGTTGCCGAACAGCACGCGCTGGCCGGCGCCGAGGAACGTCAGGCCGCGTACCCGGTTGGTCGCGTCCCAGGTGCTCGCGCCGGCGTCGGTGATGGCGACCAGCTCGGGCGAGGAGCCGCCGCGCGCCGCGAACCCGGCGAGCCAGCTGCCGGTCACGTCGCACTGGCCGTGGTAGAAGCGCAGCAGGCCCTCCACGTCGCCCTGCTCGCCGCCGGTGTTGGCGGTGGCCGGTCCGATCAGCAGGCCGCCGCTGACCGTGGTGTTCTGGCAGTTGAGCGCGTTGCCGTCGTTGGCGGCCAGCGGGTTGACCGTGGTCACGGCGCCGTCCAGCCACAGGCCGAAGCCGGCGTTCTTCCAGGAGTTGGGGTTCACCACGCTGCCGCGGTGCTGGTAGTCGCCCGCATAGTCCTCGATGGACATGCCGGAACCCTGCGCGTGGTTGGGGAACGGATCGCTGCCCGAGAACCGGTGCGAGTGGGTGGTGTTGTTCTCGTTGCGCCCGAACGCGAGGTCCACGGCGTTGTCGCGGTTGGTGTTGTCGGAGTCGTTGTTGAAGTCGTACCAGATGCCCAGGCCCTTGCCGCCCGCGGCGGAGTTGCCGACCAGGTCGTTGGCCGGGTTGCTGATCCAGAACTCGGCCGGGATCGCGTCGGACTTGCGGATGGCCTTGCCGGCGGGCACCGTGCGCACGCCCATCACCAGGTTGCCGGTCAGCACGTTGTGCTGCTCGACCCCGTCTTCGAGGAAGAACCCGTGGCCCAGCGTCTCGTCGGCCACCACGCCGTTGACGTGCACGTTGTTGGTCTGGTGGATGGTCACGAACCGGTTGAAGCTGTCGTGCACGCTGACGCTGTCCACCAGCGACCCGCTGCCGTCGCCGGCAAAGTGCCAGTGGATGGGGTACCGGCCCAGCACGCCGACCTGGCCCATGGCGTAGAGCTCCACATTGGACATCCGCAGCACGCCGCCACTCATGACCATGACGTGGCCGCCGAACTTCGTGGTGGGCGCGTTGTCCGGGCCGGTGATGCGCAGGTTGTGCGAGAGCAGGCCCACCTCGGCCCGCTCCGGCACCGACCGGCTCTCCCCGCCGGCGGTGAAGGTGGTGACCACCGAGGCGTGCCCGTACCTCAGCGCCTTGTCGACGGTGACCGTCTTCCCGTCCGCGGACACGGCCGTCACCGCCAGCCGCTCCTTGTGGTCGACGTCGATGTCCGAAGAGGACAGTACGATCCGGTCGCCGGCCTGCCACCCCACCGGGTCCATCAGGGTGAGGCTGGTGGCGCCCGCCGGCGCGGTCTGCGCGAGCCGCGTCCAGGTGCGCCCCTCGGACCTGCCGTGCATCTCGATGCGCCCGCCGCCCATCGCGCTGAACACGTCCGCGCCCATGCTGGTGGCGCCCATCGCCATGGCGTCGGTCGGCGCGCCGTCCAGCACCAGCGTGATCGCGCTGGTCAGCGGATGCGCGTCGGTACCCATCCAGAACGTCCCGTGCACCATGACGTACCGGGTGCGCACGGTGGTCGGCCGGTCCGCGAAGGCCAGCTCGCCGAGCACCACCAGACCGCCCAGCTTCGGCAGGTCGACGTCCACCAGCACCTGCCTGCCCGGCGGGACGGTGACCACGTCGCCCGCGGCGGGCACCTTGCCGCCCCACGTCGCCGGGTCGCTCCACCTGCTGAAGTTGGCGAAGTCCGGCGGCGTGCCGCCACCCGGGGCCGGGCTGGCCGGCGCGGCGCTCGACGGCGCCGGCGAACTGGGGGCGGGTGCCGTGTCGGGCGCCGCGACCAGCTCGATCGCGGCCAGGTCCCACATGTCCCCGGTCGGCGCCGTGGTGTCGAGGGTGACGGTGGTACCGGGGGCCGGCGTGGTCGCCGTGGTGCGCTGCACCCAGTACGTGTCGCCCACCGGCGCCAGGTACTGGTCGACCTGGGTCTGGGCGGCGCCGGCCGGGTGCGCGACGGCGTTGCTCCAGTCCGCGCCGACGCCCCACACCCAGGAGTCGGCCCGGGTCGTGCGCAACGAGACGTGCGGCACTCCGCCGGCCGCCGCGGCCGAGGCGGTGGTCAGGGTCGCGGTCAGGTCGGCGCCGGTGAAGCTCGCGACGGTCAGCGAGCCGAGGTAGCCGCCGAGCACCCGGGTGCCGGTGACCGTGACGTCGGTCAGCGCGGCGGGCGCCACCGCCGTCCAGATCTCGGCGCTGCCCGGCTGCGCGTTGGCCCGGGAGGCGAGCGTCCAGGTCAGCCCGGCACCGGACACCGCGGCCACCTTCTGGGTGGCGGTCTGCGGGCCGTCCGAGGCGAGGAACGCGACGAGCAGTTCGCCGCCGTGGTGGGTGCTGAACCTCGGCGAGGCGATCGTGGTGGACGCGCCGGACTGGTGCGTGGTCACCAGCGCGTCGACGGCCAGGCCGGTGCCGGCGTGCGCGGGCCAC
>JBBWZQ010000052.1:0-13021 GCA_039649115.1 Micromonosporaceae bacterium
GAGATCCTCCCCCCGCGCGCTGACGATCTGCTCGTTGAGCACCCGGTACCGCGGGTCGGTCGAGAGGTTCTCCAGCACGGCGTGCCGCTGGGTCAGCGTGGGCAGGATGCCGATGGTGACGAGGCTCGCGTCGGCCTTGGCCGCCCGCTCGTCCGCGCGCGCCAGGCTGGTGATCAGGTCCTGCTCGTAGTCGTCGAAGCCGTCGCCGGCGATCAGCCGGGGCTTGACGTTGACCTCCAGATTGAACCGCCCGAGTTCAGTCTGGAACGCCGGATCGGCCAGGATCTCCAGCACCTCGGAGTTGCGCATGGCCGGCTCGGCCTGGTCGTCGATGAGGTTGATCTCCAGTTCGAGGCCGGTCATCGGGCGGTCGGCGTCGAAGCGGAACTCGTGCAGCATGAGCGCGAACACGTCCAGGCACCGGCGAACCTTGAGGCGGTACCGGGCTCGATCTTCGCGGGTGAAGCCGGCGGGGGACACGTCCTTGCCCATGACCCCTCCGCCTTTTGTTCGCTCCCCGCACAAGCCGTCGCCACGCTCGGTTGATGTTAACCGTATGAGTCAGCGCCCTTGCGAGGCCAGGGACAAACCGGGCGGCCTGTCTCTGGCGCGTGCCAGGAACTGCCTGAGAAGGCGCGGAAACCGACCGAGAAGGAGCAGACGAGCACGGAACCCCCGCCCACGCGGGCGGGGGTTCCCGTATTGAGCCGGCTCAGACCTCCTGGCGGATGGCCTCGCCCTCAATCTCGATCTTCACGTTCTTGCCGATCATGACACCACCGGTCTCCAGTGCCATGTTGTACGTCAGGCCGAAAGCCTCACGGTCGATCTCGGTCGTCGCGCTGAACCCGAACACGTCCTGCCCGTACGGGCTGCGGCCCACGCCCTCCAGCTCGACGTGCAGGTCGACCGGCTGGGTGACGCCCTTGATCGCGAGCTCGCCGGTCAGCACGATGTCCGCGCCGTCGATCGACTTGACCCCGGTGCTGCGGTACTCGATCGTCGGGTACTTCTCCACGTCGAGGAAATCGGGGCTCTTCACGTGCCCGTCGCGCTGGTCCTGCCCGCTGTCGAAGCTGGCCGCCAGGATCGTCGCGGTGACCGAGGACTGCAACGGGTCCTCGCCGATCGTGATCGTCGCCGTCGCCTGCCCGAACTCGCCGCGCACCTTGCTCACCATCAGGTGCCGCACCAGGAAGCCGACGCGCTTGTGGTTGGCGTCGAGTTCATAGGTACCCGCGATCGGGATGATCGTGCCGTTGTACTCACGGCTCGCGACCACGTTGCTCTCCGTCATCGAAAATCCTCCAGAGTGTTGACTCGACGTAGCTCCGTCTGCTAACCGACAAGTCTGCTGACTAGATGTCTGCGTAAGCAAATATACTCTAGGCAAAATTCCCTTTGTCAAGTTCTGGTACGCTGGACACGTGGTTGAAGATCCGGTGCACGACGACCGGCTTACGGCGTTCGGGCTGTTCAGCGAGGCCTTCACCGGGCTGACCAGCCGTTTTGCCGTGCAACTCGCCGAACACGGCCTGGCTTCGGTCGAGTTCGAGGTGCTGATCCGCCTCGCCCGCTCACCGGGCCGGCAGCTCCGGATGACCGACCTGTCCAGCCAGACCAGCCTGACCACCAGCGGGGTCACCCGGGTGGTCGATCGGCTCGAACGCGACGGGCTGGTCAGCCGGCACCCCTGTGGCACCGACCGCCGCATCTCGTACGCCGTGATCACGGATGCCGGCGCGGACCGGCTCAACAATGTCCTACCCGGGCACCTCGCCATGATCGAACAGTGGTTCACCGGACGGCTGGACCCGGACCAGCTCGCGGAGTTCACGCGGGCACTGCGGACCATGCGGGACACGGTACGGCCCGGCGCCGTGGCCGGCGCCGACGCGCGGCCCGTCACAGACACCACCGCATACGTGGACCCGCAAGCTCCCCGCGCGAGCTCACACGCGGACCCGCAAGTTTCCCGCGCAAGCTAACGTCCGGGCTATGAAGTACGGATTCGTACTGCCCTGGGGTGACGCGCGGACCGCCGCGGACCTCGCCGTCGTGGCGGAAGAGCACGGCTGGGACGGCTTCTTCGTCTGGGAGTCGGTCTGGGGGGTCGACGCGTGGGTGGCCCTCACCGCCGCCGCCATGACCACCAGCCGCATCCGGCTCGGCACGATGCTCACCCCGCTGCCCCGGCGGCGGCCGTGGGACCTGGCCGGGCAGACCGCCGCGCTGGACAACCTCTCGGGCGGTCGGGTGATCCTCTCGGTGGGGCTCGGCGCCGCGCACGCGGGCTGGCTCGCCTTCGAGGAGGACCCCGGCCGCAAGGTGCGCGCGGAACTGCTCGACGAGGGGCTCGATGTGTTGACCGGGCTGTGGAGCGGCCAACCCTTCGAGTACCAGGGCCGGCACTACCGGGTCACGCCGAG
Source organism: Micromonosporaceae bacterium (assembly GCA_039649115.1). Classification (GTDB taxonomy): domain Bacteria; phylum Actinomycetota; class Actinomycetes; order Mycobacteriales; family Micromonosporaceae; genus DATEJJ01. The sequence goes on from JBBWZQ010000052.1 coordinate 2,430, forward strand.
CGACTTCATGCCGCCACCGCCGCCGGTGCAGCAGCCCAGGATCCCGATCTGGGTGGTGGGTGGCTGGCCGGTGCCCCGGTCGATGCGGCGCGCCGCGCACTATGACGGCTGGCTGCCGAATGTCGTGAACAAGGGCGGCGCGGGGGCGGGCACCCCGGACCACATCCGCGCGGGCACCGCGTGGATCCGCGACCTGCGCACCGTCGAAGGGCTGACGGTCGACGGGTACGACGTGATCTGCGAGGGTCACACTCCCGCCGCCAGTCCCGGCGCGGCGGCTGCCGCGGTGCGGCCGTGGCGCGACGCGGGCGCGACCTGGTGGATCGAGGCCGACTGGTCGGTGTCCCGGGAGGCGGTGGGCGACTACGCGCAGGAGCGGTTGTCGGCCGGGCCGCCAATCGTGAACTAACCGGCAGAAGTACCGGCAGAAGTTGATCTGCGTCCGGGACAAACCAGTTCGAGAGCCGCGCACTGGGTGGCGAGAGCGGACTAACGTCCCATCGGTGGGGAGGCCCCGGCACGTGGGGGCTGGTGCGGGCGGAGCAGGTGGGGAAACGTACGGGGGACTTCGCCCGCCATGGGGGACGCATGGCCCGGCCGCGGCGCGGCGATGGATCTGACTTCACGCATCGCGGCCGGGCCGGGCGGCGGCACCGGATCGGCGGCACCGGTCCGACGTCACCGGTCCAGCGTCACCGGTCCAGGACAGCGCGTTCCCGGGCGAGCAGGCTGACCCCGCTGCGGGTGCACAAGCCGTCGAGCTCCGCGAGTACCCGTACCCGCCGCTGCGGATCGTCGGTGCTCGACGCCACCCCGACCAGCGCCTCCACCACGTCCCGCACGTCGTGCCGGCCGGCCAGTGCCTGGGCCGCCTCGGCGAACCGGCCGGTCGCGGCGACCCGGTCCCCCTCGGCCAGCGCGACGTACGCCTCGATCAGCGCCGCGATGCCGCTGTCGTTCAGGTCCTCCAGCGCGATCCGGGCCGACACCACCTGGCCGGCCTGGGCCCGGGCGAGCCCGATGATGCCGAGTACCCGCCGGCGGTGCCCCGGATCGCCGAGCTCCTCCAGCAGCACCGTCGCCCGCTCCCCGATCGCCACCGCGTCGGAGTACCGGCCGTCCAGGCGCGCCACCTCCGCCAGGTTGGCGTGGGCCAGCGCCCGCAACCGGTCCTCGCCCAGCTCGGCCGCGAGCCGCTGCACCGCGGTCAGCCGCCGGCGGGCGCCCGCCAGGTCGCCGACCCGGATGTCGTGCCAGGTGAGGTTGTTCTGCGCCACCACCACGTCGCGGGTGCGGCCCTGCCGGGTGGCCAGCACGAGTGCCGCCTCGCCGTGCGCCCGCGCCGCCTCGAAGTTGCCGTACGCCTGGTGCAGCGCACAGAGCTGGCTACGCGCGGCGAGCTGGCCGGAGACGTCGCGCAGCTGGACAAAGGCCTGCAACGCCGCCTCGACCTCGGGCAGCCCGACCAGCCCGTCGCCGTGCTCGGCGGCCAGCTGGCCGATGCCCAGGCGTGCCCAGGCCCGCACCGCGGCCTCGGCCTCGGCGGTCCGCGGATCGTCCAGCAGCGCCCGCAGCCACTGCCGGCCCTCCCGGTCCTGCCCGCGGAAGCGCCACCACCGCGGCAGCACCGACGCCAGGCGCAGCGCCGTGACCGGGTCGGCCTGGGCCGCCACGACCAGGCCCGCCCGCAGGTCGGCGGCAACCTCGTCCAACCGGTTCACCGCGACGGGAAGCGACGCGCCGACCAGGTCGGGAGCGACACGCGCCGCGTAGGCCGCGAAGACGGTGGCGTGCCGGCGCCGGTCGTCCGGCAACTCGCCGGACTGCCCGGCCTGCTCGATGGCGAAGTCGCGCACGGTGTCCAGCAACCGGAACCGGGCCACTCTGCTGCCCCGTATGGCGATCAGCCCCAGGCCGACCAGGCGGTCCAGCAGCGCCGGGACGTCCTGCCCGGCCGGCAGGCCGGCGAGCAGGGGCTCGGCGAGCTCGATCGACCAGCGGTTGCGGAACTGGGCCAGCCTGCGCAGTGCGACCTGCTCACCGGGTTCGAGCAGCCGGTAGCTCGCCCCCACCGCCTCGCGCAGCGTGGTGCCGTCGCGCTCCGCCGGGCCGCCCAGGTCGAGCACGTGGTCGCCGTAGCGGCGCAGGATCCCGTCCAGCTCGAGGATGCGCCCCCGGGCGGCGCCCAGCTCCAGCGCCAGCGGCAGGCCACCCAGCCGCCGGACCAGCTCCACGAGCACGCCCGCCTCGGCCGGGCTCACCTCCCCCTGCCGCACCTCTCGCAGCCGGGCCGCGAACAGCTCCGCGGCCGGGTACCGGACGGCCTCGGCGAGGTCGTCCGTACCGGCGGGCGGGGTCTCCAGCGGCGCGACCGGCCACACGTACTCGCCGGCGAGCCCGGTCGGGTGCCGGCCGGTCACGATCACGCGCAGGTACGGTGCGTTGGCCTGCAGCCAGCGCAGTGCCGCCGCGGCCGGTTCCGCCGCGCGCTCCACCGCGTCGAGCACCAGCAGCGCCTGCCGCCGAGCCAGCCGCCCGGGCAGGTCGCCGGCGCGGGGCACGTCGAAGACGCTCGCCACGATCGCCAGAATGTCCGCCTCGGTGGACTCGTCGCTGATCGCGACGCCGACGACCCCGCCCGGGTGCCGCAGCGCCACCCGGTGCGCGGCGGCCAGCGCGAGGCTGGTCTTGCCGACGCCGGCCACCCCGACCAGGCAGACCAGGGCGGCGTGGCGCAGCGCGAAGTCCAGGTTGGCCAGTTCGGTGTCCCGGCCGACGAGCGGCGTGGCGGGTGGCAGGTTCACCGGCTGCCGGGCCGGCAGCGCCTCGGCCGCGCCGCGCCGGGCCGTGGCGACGAACTCCTCGCGCGCGGCGCCGCGCAGTCCCAACGCGGCGGCGAGCAGCTCGGCGGTCGCCCGCTGCGGCCGGGCGCGACCCCGTTCGAGATCACGCAGGGTGCGTACCCCCACCCCCGCCTTGGCCGCGAACTCCTCCTGGGTCAGTCCGCTGGCCCGCCGGTACCCCCGCAGCAGCGCGGCGAAGGCACCCGTCGGCGCCTGTGCCTGTGGTTCCGGGGCCATGGTCAGGAAGGGTAGGCAAGACCTCCGACCTGCGGGAGAGCCGAGTCGTCCTCACGACCATGGTCCGGCCAATGCCCGACATTCACGGCCGTCAGCGCGGGCTGGTTAACACGCGCGAAACGCGGTGTTCAAAGTCCCAGATCGCGCGCGATGATCATGCGTTGAACCTCGGAGGTTCCCTCACCGATCTCGAGGACCTTGGCGTCCCGCCAGAACCGGGCCACCGGCGTCTCGTTCATGAACCCGTACCCGCCGTGCACCTGCGTCGCATCCCGCGCGTTGGCCACCGCCGCCTCGCTCGCGTACAGCTTGGCGATCGCCGCCTGCCGCTTGTACTCGCGCCCGGCCACCATCCGGCTCGCCGCGTCGTAGTACCCGAGCCGCGCGGTGTGGGTACGCATCTCCATGTCTGCGATCTTGAACTTGACCGCCTGGAAGTCCCCGATCGGGTGGCCGAACGCCTGTCGCTGCCGGGCGTAGGCAACCGACTCCTCGACGCAGCCCCGGGACAGGCCGGTGCCCAGCGCCGCGATCGCGATCCGCCCCTCGTCCAGGATGCTCAGGAACTGCGCGTACCCGCGCCCACGTGGACCGAGGAGGTTGGCCGCCGGTACCCGGACGTCGGAGAACGTCAGCTCGTGCGTGTCCGAGGCGCACCAGCCCACCTTCGAGTACCCGGGCGCCACCCGGAAGCCCGGCGTACCCGACGGGACGATGATGGTGGAGATCTCGTCCGGCCCGGTCAGCGCGGTGACGGTGACGGCGACCGTGATGTCGGTACCGGAGTTGGTGATGAACGCCTTGCTTCCGTTGATCACCCACTCGTCCCGCGCCTCGTCGAGCACGGCGCGGGTGCGGGTGCGCCCGGCGTCGGTACCGGCGTCGGGCTCGGTCAGGCCGAACGCGGCCAGCCCGTCGCCGCTGGTGAGCCGGGGCAGCCAGTGCGCCTTCTGCTCGGCCGTGCCGAACCGGTAGATCGGCATGGCACCCAGGCAGATCGCGGCCTCCAGGGTGATCGCGACCGAGGAGTCCACCCGGGCCAGCTCCTCCAGCGCGACGCACAGGGCGAGGTAGTCGCCGCCCATGCCGCCGTACTGTTCGGGGAACGGCAGGCCGAACAGGCCCATCTTGCCCATCTGCCGGACGATCTCGTATGGGAATGTGTGGTTCTCGTAGTGCTCCGCGATGACCGGCGCGACCACGTCGCGGGCGAACGCGCGTACCGTCTGGCGCAGCGCCTCGTGTTCCGCGCCGAGCGTGAAGTCCACCATGATCTGTCCCCCTGTCAGACCGGCGTGACGCCGTGCCGGCGCCGCGAGAAGTCCCGGTCCTTGCCGCGGGCGCGGGCGAACCGGGCGATCAGCTCGCCCCGCAGCTCGCCCGGCGCCACGATCGTGTCCACCACGAGTTCACTGCCCAGGCGCACGACGTCGATGTCGCGCTCGTACTCCGCGCGCTGCCGCGCCACGAACGCGGCCCGGGCGGCGTCGTCCGGCAGTGCCGCGATCTTGTTGGCGTAGACCGCGTTCACCGCGGCCTCCGCCCCCATCACCGCGATCTTCGCGGTGGGCAGGGCGATGGTGGCCTCGGGCTCGAAGCCGGGCCCGGCCATCGCGTACAGGCCGGCCCCGTACGCCTTGCGGACCACGACACAGATCTTCGGTACCGTCGCCTCGCTGATCGCGGTGATCATCTTCGCGCCGTGCCGGATGATCCCCTGCTTCTCCACCGCGGTGCCGACCATGAACCCGGGCACGTCCGAGAGGAACAGCAGCGGCACGTTGAACGCGTCGCACAGCTGCACGAACCGGGTCGCCTTGTCGGCCGAGTCGACGAACAGCACGCCACCCTTGTGCAGGGAGTTGTTCGCGACGACGCCGACGACCTCGCCGGCCAGCCGGCCGAAGCCGACGCTCACCTCGCGCGCCCACAGCGCCTGGATCTCGAAGTACCCGCCCGCGTCCAGCAGCCCCCTGACCACCTTGCGCATGTCGAAGGCCTGCCGCTCGTTGGCCGGGATCAGCGCCGCCAGGTCGACCTCCGGCGCCTGTATCAACGAGGCCGGAGGTGGCTGCCCCTGCCAGTTGGACGGCAGGAACGACAGGTACCGGCGCACCACGTCCAGCGCCTCGACCTCGGTCTTGCACAGGAAGTGGCCGACCCCTGACTCTCTACAGTGGACGCTCGCGCCGCCCATCGCCTCCAGCGTGGTCCGCTCGCCGGTGACCATCTCCACCATGCGGTCCGAGCCGAGGTACATCGAGGCGTTGCCGTCGACCATCGCGACCACGTCGCAGAATGCGGGGATGTAGGCGCCGCCGGCCGCACTGGGCCCGAACAGCGCGCAGACCTGTGGCACGCTGCCCGAGGCGCGCACCTGGTTCCAGAAGATGTGCCCGGCGCCGCGGCGGCCGGGGAAGAGGTCGACCTGGTCGGTGATGCGGGCGCCGGCCGAGTCGACCAGGTACACCAGGGGGACGCCGGTCCGGTAGCCCTGCTCGATGAATCTGATGATCTTTTCGACCGTACGGGCACCCCACGAGCCCGCCTTCACCGTCGAGTCGTTGGCCATCAGGCACACCGGCCGACCGTCGATCGTGGCGCCGCCGGTCACCACCCCGTCGGCGGGCAGCCCGTCGGCCATCACGTTGGCGTAGGCGCCGTCCTCGACGAAGGAACCCTCGTCGACCAGCAGCCGGATCCGCTCGCGGGCGAACAGCTTGCCCTTGGCGGCGTTGGCCTCGTGGTACCGCTCGGCGCCACCGGCCTGTACCCGCTTGCGCAGCTGGTCGAGATTCTCCCCGTCCACGATCGCCCTCCCCCTTAACGATCGTTAGGGTAGCACGCGCCTACCGCATCCGGCTGATCAGGCCGGTGTCGTAGTCGCCCGCCACGAACTCGGGGTTGTCCAGCAGTTCGGCGAAGAACGGGAGGTTGCACTTGGGGCCCGCGATCTGGAACCCGGCGACCGCCGACCGGGCACGGGCGATCGCGGTCGACCGGTCCGGGCCCGACACGATCAGCTTCGCCATCAGCGAGTCGTAGCTCGGCGTCACCGTGGTACCGGCGGCGTATCCGGCATCCACCCGTACGCCCTCGCCGGCCGGCTCGACCCAGGTGGTGATCGTGCCGGGGCCGGGCAGGAAGCGCCTGGGATCCTCCGCGTTGATCCGCAGCTCGATGGCGTGACCACGGGGCGCCAGCGCGTCCGGGTCGAAGCCGGGCGGCTCGCCGCCGGCCACCCGCAACTGCTCCGCGACCAGGTCCACCCCGTACACCGCCTCGGTGATCGGGTGCTCCACCTGCAGGCGCGTGTTCATCTCCAGGAAGAAGAACTCCCCGCTCGCCGGGTCCAGGAGGCACTCGACGGTACCGGCGTTGCGGTAGCCGACCGCCTCGCCCGCCCGTACCGCCGCCGCCTGCAGCCGGGCGCGCAGCGCGCCGTCCACGGCCGGCGAGGGGGTCTCCTCCAGCACCTTCTGGTTGCGCCGCTGCACCGAGCACTCGCGCTCGCCCAGCGCGACCACCCGCCCGTCGGCGAGTCCGAGGATCTGCACCTCGATGTGGCGCACCCGCGGGAAGTACCGCTCCAGCAGCACCGAACCGTCGCCGAACATGCGCTCGGCGAACCCGCGTACCCGCTCGAACTCGACGCGCAGCGCCGCCTCGTCCACGGCCGCGGCCATGCCCATGCCGCCGCCGCCCGCGGCCGCCTTGACCATGACCGGGTAGCCGATGCGGGCCGCCTCGGCCACCGCCTGCTCCACCGACCTGGCCGGCTCGGCCGTGCCGGCCGCGACCGGCACGCCGGCCGCCGCCATCAGGTTCCGGGCATTGATCTTGTCACCCATCGCCGCGATCGCGTCGGCGGACGGTCCGACCCACACCAGGCCGTGTGCGGTCACGGTACGGGCGAAGTCGGCGTTCTCCGACAGGAAGCCGTAGCCGGGGTGCACCGCCTCGGCACCGGTGGACTTCGCGGCGGCCAGGATCGCCTCCACGTTGCGGTACGACTGGGCCGGGTGCGCCGGCCCGATGAGCACCGCCTGGTCCGCCTCGGCCACGAACGGCAGGTTGGCGTCGGGCTCGGAGTAGACGGCCACGGTACGCACGCCCAGTTGCCGGGCGCTGCGGATGACCCGCCGGGCGATCTCCCCACGGTTCGCCACGAGCAACGAGCCGATCATGGTCGGTCCTCCAACGGACGGTCAGTCGGGCGGCGGTGGCAACAGCGCGGCCAGGGTGGCGCCGCGCAGCAGGGCGGCGCGGCGGTCCCGGTCGACCTCGCCACCGAGGAACGGCGTCGAGTTCATCAGGCCGAACGCCGCGTGGGCCAGTATCCGCGCCTCCTCGGCCGGCATCCCGGTGCGCACGCTGATGATCGTGTGCACCCAGACCTCGACGTACATGCGCTGCAGGCGGCGGATCTGGCGGCGCGGGTCCTCCGGCAGGCGGTCCAGCTCGTGCAGTTGCAGGGCGATCACGGCCGGGTTGGCCAGCGCGAAGGCGACGTGGAACCGGACCAGCGCGGCCAGCGCGGCGCCCGGATCGTCCGGGTGCGCACCCACCTGGATCTGGCCACCCTCCAGCAGGCCCTCGCTGACCGGCTTGAGCGCGCCGACGAGCATGGCCTCCTTGCCGGCGAAGTGGTGGTACAGGGCCGGCCCGGTCACCCCGGCGGCGGCACCGATGTCGTCCATCGACACGCCGTGGTACCCGCGGGACGCGAACAGCCCGACGGCGATCTGCAGAATCTCGTCCCGGCGGCTGCGCCGGCCGACCCGCGCCGGAGCCGCCTCACGCTGCTCTGTCGTCATCCGGCCAGCCTAGCCACGAGCAGACCTCATGCCCGGCGAGCGCTCACCTGACGAGATCCCCGCGGCGTCCGGCCCGGCCCCACCGGCACCCGCGGCGTGCCGGCCGGACCTGCGCCGGCGCCACCAGCGGCGGGCGGCGAACGCGGCCAGTACCGCTCCGGTGGTGTTGATGATCACATCGTCGATCGACGATGTGCGGTGCAGGTCGAAGAGGTACTGGACCACCTCGACGCCGGCGGACGCGGTACCGGCCGCCAGCGCCACGGCCAGCGGGCCGACCCGGTACCGGATGGGCATGAAGAACCCGAGCACGGCGAACACGGCGAGGTTGCCGCCCAGTTCGATGGCGAGGTACCGGGGGCCCTTGGCGATCTGCTCGGACAGGTCCACGAACGGGATCAGGTACACCAGCCGCGGCGCCCGCGGGTTGGGGTTGCGCACCAGCAGCGGACCCAGCCAGGGCGCGGTGCCGGCGACCATCAGCGCCTCGGCGAGGGCGTCGCGCGCGGACACCCCCCGGCGCGATCGAAGCCGCGCCCAGAACCAGGCCAGCAGGGCGGCCAACGGCACGCTGAACAGGAACAACAGCGTGACCGAGCCCCAGCTGTGCCAGATGTACCTCACGCCGGCACGTTACTTCAGGAACGCACGCCACCCGGCTCCGGCCCGCGCGCGATCGGCGCCCGCACCAGATTGCCCCACTCGGTCCAGGAGCCGTCGTAGTTGCGCACCTGCGGGTACCCCAGCAGGTGCGTCAGCACGAACCAGGTGTGCGACGAGCGCTCGCCGATCCGGCAGTACGCCACGATGTCGTCGCCGGGCCGCAGGCCCAGTTCCCCCTCGTAGATCCCGCGCAGCACCTCGGCCGGCTGGAACGTGCCGTCGTCGTTGGCCGCCTGCTTCCACGGCTTGTTGACCGCGCCCGGGATGTGCCCGCCCCGCATCGCACCTTCCTGCGGGTAGTCCGGCATGTGCAGCAACTCGCCGGTGTACTCGCCCGGCGAGCGCACGTCCACCAGCGGGCGGCTGGTCGCGATGTGCGCCATGACCTGGTCCCGGTACGCGCGGATGGCGGCGTCGTTGCGCTCCACCAGCGGGTACTGGACGGGCTCGCGCACCGCCGGCTCCCGGGTCAGCGGCCGGTCCGCCGCCACCCAGCGCTGCCGGCCCCCGTTGAGCAGCCGCACGTCGGGGTGGCCGAACAGGGAGAACACCCACAGGGCGTACGCGGCCCACCAGTTGAAGTTGTCGCCGTAGAACACGATCGTGTCGTCCCGCCCGATGCCCTTCGCCGAGCACAGGTCGGCGAAGCCGGCGCCGGTCAGGTAGTCGCGGCTGACCTGATCGTTCAGCTCGGTGTGCCAGTCCACCTTCACCGCGCCCGGAATGTGGCCGGTCTCGTAGAGCAGGACGTCCTCATCGGACTCCACCACGACCAGGCCCGGGCTGCCCAGGTTGTCGGCCAGCCACCGGGCGGTGACCAGGCGCTGCGGGTGCGCGTACTGCTGGAGTTCCGGGGTGGGATCGGCGGGTACCGGCATATGCGCCACAGTACCCAGAAGGACCGGGCCGGTCAGTCACTCAGTGGACGCAAAGTGGGCCGTTTGGCCGCGACGGCATCCCCCGACGAGCGACCCGTGAGCCGCCGCCGCACCCATGGCGCGAAGTGCTGGCGGGCCCACCGCGCGTCCGCGGCGCGGTGGGCGGCCCAGGACAGGACCGGCCCGGGCTCGGGCGCGGAGAGCCAGAGCGGGTCCGACCCGACCCCCAACTCCGCCAGCACGCGGGCGGCCACCCGCCGGTGCCCCAGGGTGTTGAGGTGCAGCCGGTCGACGCTCCACAGCAGCGGGTCGTGGAAGGCCTCGTCCGACCAGAGATCCACCAGGTGGGCGCCGTGCCGCTGGGCGGTCTCCCCGACCGCGCGGTTGAGAATCTCCACCCGCGGCAGGATCAGGCGGCGGCCGGGCAGCCGGCGGCTGACGTCCGCGAACCGGAAGATGATCACATCGGTACCGGCTCCGCCCAGCCGGCCGACCACCTCGTCGAACCGCCCGACCAGCCGGACCGGGTCGAAACCGCGGCGCAGCGCGTCGTTGCCACCGGCGGCGAAGCTCACCAGATCCGGGCGCATCCGCTCGGCGAGCGGCACCTGCTCGTCGACGATCCGGTCGAACAGCCGGCCGCGCACCGCGAGGTTCGCGTACCGGAAGTCGGGTACCCCGGCCGCGAGCTGCCGGGCGACCAGGTCAGCCCAACCGCGATAGGTACCGTCCGGGTACGGATCGGACATCCCCTCGGTGAAGCTGTCACCGACGGCCACGAAGCTGTGCCACGGCATCAGCTCAGCCTCCTTGATCATCTGACTTAAATGGGGCCGCGCCCACCGAGCGTCAGAGGTACGCTCCGTGTGCAACGGCCGGCTTCCGCGCTTGAAGGAGCCTACGTGCCTCGCGATTTCCATCTCCGACCACCGCGCCCCCGTTCCGTCACGCTCGCGTCCTGGATGCTGCTGGGCCTGGCCACCTTCGCCGCCCTCGACACCGCGGTCACCGGCTGGGCGCTGCGCCACTTCGAGGGTTCCCGGCAGGCGTTCATGGCGGCCGCCGGCGGCGGCGACCAGATCCTGCGCAGCCTCAGCGAACTGCACGGCGACCTCGTCTACGACACCGTGCTCGCCACGACGAGCGGGCTGGCG
>JBBWZQ010000394.1:0-10919 GCA_039649115.1 Micromonosporaceae bacterium
GCCGGTGCCGAGGTTGACCGGCGCCCCCTTGATCCCGGTGCCACCGATGTCGATGCCGACAACTGACCGAGGTCCTGGGTCGACCGTGGACATGGCGCCTCCTCATCCCGCTGCTCGCCGCAGCCCCCTACTCGCCGACCGGCACGCCCGCGAGTTCGACCACGATGTCCAGGTGGCCGAGGTGGCGGGCGTACTCCTGTACGAGGTGGAACAGCACGCGCTCCAGGGACGCGGGCGGCGCGCCGTCCCACCGGGGACCGGGCTGGCCGAGCGTATCGAGATCGGCGGACTCGACGACCGCGCGGGTGTGCGCCGCCTGGGCATCCAGCGCGGCGACCAGGTCGTCGAGGGACTCCCCGGGCGGGACGTGCCAGCGGTCGCCCTGCAGGTCGCCCCACGGCTCGGCGACCTGGCCTCCTTCGAAGCCCCACTCGATCCAGCGCAGCTCGACGTGGCGGAGGTGGTTGAGCAGTTCCAGCGGTGTCCAGCCGGACGGTAGGCGGCTGCTGCGCCGCTCGCTGTCGGCCAGGGCCCGCACCTTGCCCACCATGCTCGCGCGGAAGTAGTCGAGATAGCTCAGGAAGACCTCGGCACGTGCCGGCAGGGCCAGGGTGGGTTCGGGAAAGGCCGGGGTCACCCACGGGATTATGCCACCGGGCGCAGCGGCGGCAGGTCGAGCGCCGACCCGCCCCGCCGGACCGGTGTGTTGGGCGTCACCGGGGAAGAAGAGTGGGGCGCGTTCCGGTCCACGATCTTCTCCGGTACGGTCGATACGGAACAGTTTCGTTCCGTTATCTGCGGACACTGAAACCGATCGCCCGGCGAGCGGTCCAGGCCGTAGCGTGACGCGGGCGACTGGCACACACGTACCACTGCACTGGAGGAAACATGTCGCAAGAGACCGCCGCGGCGACCGCCGTGGCGCACGGGGGGCGCGACACGTCACAGCCCCCGGACAGTCGGCGCTGGCTCGCACTGGGTGTCATCGCGCTGGCACAGCTCATGGTGGTGCTCGACGCGACCGTCGTGAACATCGCTCTGCCCTCGGCACAGCACGCACTGCACATCACCGATGCCGACCGGCAGTGGATCGTCACGGCGTACACGCTGACCTTCGGTGGTCTGCTCCTGTTCGGCGGCCGGGTCGCCGACTACTTCGGCCGCAAGCGCGCGTTCCTGATCGGCCTGCTCGGCTTCGCCGCCGCGTCCGCACTCGGCGGCGCCGCGGCCAACTCCGGCATGCTCTTCGCCGCGCGTGGCCTGCAGGGCGCCTTCGGCGCGTTGCTGGCGCCGGCCGCGCTGTCCCTGCTGACCGTCACCTTCACCGAGGCGAAGGAGCGGGCGCGGGCGTTCGGCGTGTTCGGTGCGATCTCGGGCGGTGGCGCCGCGATCGGCGTCATCTCGGGTGGCGTGCTGACCCAGTACGCGAACTGGCGCTGGTGCCTGCTGGTGAACATCCCGATCGCGCTGATCGCGTTCGCGGCGGCGGTGCCGCTGGTGCGGGAGAGCCGGGCGCACGGCAACACGAGGTACGACGTGCCGGGCGCGATCCTCGCCACCGCCGGGCTGACCGCGCTGGTGTACGGCTTCACCAAGGCCGCGTCCGAGCATGACCACTGGCGCTCGGGTACCACGATCACGTGGCTGGCCGCCGCCGTCGTGATACTGGCCGCGTTCCTGGTCTGGGAGTCCCGCATCGCGAACCCGCTGCTGCCGCTGCGGGTGCTGCTGGACCGCAACCGGGGCGTGTCGTACCTGGTGTCGATCCTGATCGGCGCCGGCCTGCTCGGCATGTTCCTGTTCATGACGTACTACCTGCAGCTGACACTCCACTACAGCGCGCTGAAGACCGGCGTGGCGTACCTGCCGTTCTCGGGCGGCATCGTGGTGGCGGCGGGTATCGCGGCGCAGTTGCTGCCCCGGGTCGGGCCGCGGGTGCTCATGACCATCGGTGGCGTCCTGGCGACCGTGGCCATGGTGTGGCTGACCCAGCTCGACCTCCACTCGTCGTACGTGACGCACATCCTGCCGTCGTTCATCGCGATGAGCCTCGGCATGGGCCTGATGTTCGTACCGCTGTCGAGCACCGCGCTGTCCGGCGTCGGCAACCACGACGCCGGCGTGGCCAGCGCGATGGTGAACACCACCCAGCAGGTCGGCGGCTCGCTCGGCACGGCGCTGCTGAACACCATCTTCACCACGTCGGTGGCCAGCTACGCGGCGGTGCACGGGGTCACCGCGGCGGCGCAGGCGGACGGCGCGATCCGCGGGTACAACGTCTCGTTCACGGTGAGCGCCGTCCTGCTGGCGGCCGGCGCGGTGCTGGTGGTCCTGTTCATCCGCAAGCCGGCCGACACGCCGGTGACCGAGCACGAGACCACCGAGTCGACGGCGGGGCAGGCGGTCCACGTCGGATGATCTCCCACGGGTGGCGGGGCTCCAGGAGGGAGCCCCGCCACGCGCCGTCCCCCTCGGCCCTTATGGTGGCTGGGTGGCGGACGAGGGCGCGCTGGGTTGACGCAACCAGGTGCCTGCTATAAGTTGGATAGCAATCACATGGTTGCTATAAGGAGACGGACATGGCATTCCCCGACCGGATCGAGCGGACGGTCCAGCTGAGCCACCCGCCGGCGCGGGTCTGGGCGGCGCTGACCACCGCCGAGGGCCTGGGGACCTGGTTCGGGCACCGTGCCGAGATCGACCTGCGCGTCGGTGGCCAGGCCAAGCTCACCTGGGACAGCGGCGACACCGCCACCCTCACCATCGAACGCGTCGAGCCGCCGCGCGTCTTCGGCTACACCTGGCCGATCCACGGCCTTCCCGATAGCGATCCGCGACGCACCTATGTGGAGTTCACGCTGGAGCCCACCAGCACCGGCACCACGCTGACCATGGTCGAAAGCGGGTTCGCGCAACTGCCGGACACCGGAGACCACAAGGTGGCCTACTCGGGCAACACCGAGGGCTGGACGAACGAGCTCGGTGAGCTGGTCGCGTACCTCGATGGACAAGCCTGATCCGGAGGCGGTGGCGCAGGAGGTCTTCGCCGCCCTGGCCGATCCGAGCCGGCGAGGGATCCTCGCCGCGCTCGCGGCCGGGGGGCCGGCCACCGCGACGGATCTGGCCGCCCAGCTACCGATCACCCGGCAGGCCATCGCCAAGCATCTCGCCCTGCTGGCCGAGGCGGGGCTCGTGGTGGCCGAGCAGGGAGAGCGGCGCCGGGTCCGTTACCGGTTGGACTCCGCACCCATGAAGGTGGCACAGCAGTTCCTCGCCGCCCTTGCCCGCGACTGGGACGGTCCGCTGGCCGCCCTGCGAGACCGGTTGAAGTGAGGGCCGGCTCCGGCCGTGGACGGACAGCATGCGCGGCGAAGAACTGCCGGGCGTCGGCGCGTTCCCGCGGGTCGGTGATGACAGTTCGTTGCCGGTCGTGCTCTCACGGTGTTCATTCGGGTGGTCTGCCGGAGGCAGGGTGTTGTCTGGCTTCGGCGTGTGCGAGGGTGGCTGGCAGCATCCGTGGTGGATGTTGCTTTGTTGGTTCGATGGATGGAGGACGGATGGCCGTCAGCGCCGACCTGGCCAGGTTGCTGGACAAGGCATACGAGGACAAGACCCTCGCCGAGTTGGTGGACGCTCCGGTGTCCGCGCTCGCCGGTGTCAGCGAGGGTGACGCCAAGCTGCTCGCCGAAGCGTTCAACATCAAGACGATCGGAGACCTCGGGCTCAACAAGTATTTCCGCGCCGCTACGGCGCTGGTCGACCTGGCCAGCAGCGCCAGGTAGCCCAGCGCCGCGGGGGCGGCCGGCGTGTCTGGTCAGCCTTCCGTGGCGGACCGCCCGCGAGCGACTCGCGCGCGGCCAGCCATCCGCACCGCGGTTCACGGTTCAGTGGCTGCCGCGCAGTGCGGCGCGGCTGATGTCGCTCGGTGAGACGATTCCGACCAGGTGGTCGTCGCTGACCACCAGGGCCCGGCCGTCCGCGCACTGGCCGAGGCGCGGCAGCAGGTCGGCCAGCGGCTCGTCGGGTGTGGTGAGGGTCAACTCGTCCGGGCGGCATGCCACGTCCCGTAGCCGGGTGGTGCCGCGCCGGCTGGCAGGTATCTGCCGGACCCGGTCCAGCGTCACCAGACCGATCGGGCGGCTGTCTTCGGTGAGCGGGAAGGCGGTGTGCCGGAACGCGAGCAGGTACCGGTCGATGAACTCGGTGACGCTGACGTCCGGCGGTACGGTCTGCGGCTGGGTGGACATCACGTCGGACACCCGTACCCCCGCCAACGCCGCCGCCGCGCCGGCCTGCCGCTCCTCGGCGGTGGCCGCGCCCAGCAGGAACCAGCCGATCAGCGCGAACCACAGCCCGCTGAAGCCGGCGCCCGCCAGGAACTGCCACAGCCCCAGCGCGATCAGGAGCCAGCCCAGGCCGCGACCGGCCCGCGCGGCCACCACGGTCGCCCAGGTGCGGTCGCCGCGCCACTTCCAGAGCGCGGCGCGCAGCAGCCGGCCCCCGTCCAGCGGCGCGGCGGGCAGCACGTTGAACACGGCGAGCGCCACGTTGATCCCGCCCAGCCAGGCGACGGCGCCCAGCACCAGGCCCCGGTGACCGGCCAGCGCGATGCCGGCGGCCACGGCGCCGAACACGACACCGATGAGCAGGCTCACCAGCGGCCCGACCCCGGCGATGCGCAACTCCGCACCGGGGCTGGCCGCCTCGCCCTGCAACTCGGCCACCCCGCCGAACATCCACAGGGTGATGCGGCGTACCGGCAAGCCGTTGCGGATGGCGACCAGCGCGTGTGACACCTCGTGGGCGAGCAGCCCGAGCAGGAACACCACGGCCGCGCCGATTCCGGCGACGGCGTACGCCCAGCCCGGTTGGCCGGGATAGGCGTGCGGGAACCGGCTGCCGGACAGGCCGACGGCGAGCAGCGCGAAGATGATCAGGACACTCCAGTTGACCGCCACCGGCACGCCGGCGACGGTACCCACCCTGAGACTGCCAGGCACCGTGCGCTGCTGCCCGCTGCGGCGCCCGGCAAACCCGGCCGGGGCCTTCGCAGCCGTATTTCGGGACTTGACGGCTAGAGGTGACAAACCATCCGAACACGGGTATGGCTCCCGATCTCATCCGCGATCAGTGTCTGGCCCGAGGAGGTCCTCATGCGAGCACTACCCGCGTGCGCGGTGCTCATCCTGTTCGCCGCGGTGGCGGCGGTCGGGTGCACCGCCACATCCGGCGCCGCACCGCGTGCCAACGTCACCCCGATGCCCAGCGTCAGCGCCGGCACCGGCTCCGCCACGCCGCTCAGTTCCCGCGACACGGCGTTCCTCGGCGGGGCCGCCAACGCCGCGCAGTTCGAGATCGAGGGCGGCAAACTGGCGTCGAGCCGGGCGACCGACCAGCGGGTGCGCCAGTTCGGCAGCCGGATGGTCCGCGACCACGAGCAGGGGTACCAGCGCCTGCGCGCTCTCGGCCAGCAACTCGGCGTGACCGTGTCCGCCGCCCTCACCAGCCAGCAGCGGGACATCCTGAGGATCTGGTCGTCCCTGCGCGGCGGCCCGTTCAGCTGCTCGTACACGCCGGTGCAGTACCTGGGGCACGCGGGCGTGGTGGCGGCCTTCGAGAGCGAGGCCAGGTTGGGCGGCAACCAGCGGATCCGGGATTTCGCCACGAGCGAGCTGCCCACCCTGCAGGGGCATCTGGACATGGCCAGCCAGAACCTGACCCGACTGAACTGCGCCGCCGCCTGAGAGCCAGGGCCGGCTGTCGACGGGCCGCGAGGCGGTCCCGCCGCGGTCAACGGCGGGCACACCCGGCCTGACCCCGCGCCTTGCCTTGACGTCGGCGGCAACGTCTAGCGTGGAGAAGGACGGACGGGTGAAGGAGGTCGAATGCTGATCGGCGAACTGGCTGAGCGCGCCGGCACGAGCACCCGCACCCTGCGGTACTACGAGGCACACGGGCTGCTCCGCGCGCACCGCTCCGCCAACGGCTACCGCGTCTACGATGAGGCGGAGCTGCGCGTGGTGCACGAGATCCGGGCCCTGCTCGCGGTGGGCTTCGGCCTCGACGACATCCGTCCGTTCGTCGCCTGCCTGCGTGCCGGCAACCGGTCCGGCGACGTGTGCCCGGACTCGGTGGCCGTGCTGCGCCGCAAGCTGGCCGAGGTCGATGCCTGCGTCGACCGGCTGAGCGCGGTACGGCGGCAGCTGCGTACCCAGTTGACCCTTGCCATCGAGCACCGGGAGGAAACATGCGTGCCGAGCCACAAGCTGGCCTGACCGTCGATGTCACCGACGACACGTTCGCGGAAGCCGTGCTGGCCAGCGACCGGCCGGTGCTGGTCGACTTCTGGGCGACCTGGTGCCCGTCCTGCATGAGGCTCGCGCCGACCCTGGCCGAGCTGGCCGGGGAGTTCGGTGACCGGATGGTGGTCGCGAAGATCAACGCCGACGAGAACCCCGGAACCGTACGCGCCTACGGGGTCATGTCCCTGCCGACGCTGCTCGTGTTCCGCGGCGGCGAGGTGGTCGGCTCGCTCGTCGGGGCCAGGCCCAAGAGTTACCTGCGGGACGCCCTGAGCCCGCACCTCCTCGTCCTCGGGTAGGACGAGCGGCGGGCATCAACCCGCGGTGCAGGGCAGCCCGTTGAGGGTGATGCCCGCCGGTGCGGCGTTGGTACCCGTCCAGGTTGCGTTGAAGCCCCAGTCGGCGGTACCCAGGTGTGCGTTCCAGCCCACGTCGGTGGCGGTGACCCGGCTGCCGCTCTGGGTCGCCGTGGCGTTCCAGGCGCTGGTGAGCGTCTGGCCGCTGGCGAAGGTGAACGCCAGCGTCCAGCCGTCGACGGTACCGCCGGTCACCGCGATCGCCACGTCACCCGAGAATCCGCCCGCCCACTGGCTGGTGACCCGGTAGGTGACCGTGCAGTGCAATCCAGCCGCGGGAGAGGGGGACGGGGAGGGGGACGGCGACGGGGAGGGGGACGGCGACGGGGACGGCGACGGGGAGGGGGGCGGGCTGCCGGCCGGGTAGTTCAGCCCCGCACCGAAGGGGAACAGGCCGGTCTGCCCGTCCCCGCTGTTGATCGGCTCCTGACCCGCGCTGGCCGGCCAGGTGACGGGCAGCTTCCCGGTGGGGTTGTAGTCGCCGAACAGCACGTCGGCGACGCCCGCGCCCTCGCTTCCGGGCAGCCAGGCTGCGACGAAGGCGCTCCAGTCCGGCAGCTGCGCGGCGACGTCCAGCGGCCGGCCGGAGACCAGCACCGTCACCACCGGTACGCCCGAGGACCTGAGTCGCTGCAGGGTGGCCAGGTCGGTGCTGTCCAGCCCCATGGACCCGGGCCGGTCGCCCTGGCCTTCGGCGTACGGCGTCTCGCCGACCACGGCGACGGCCACCCGGTACGAGCTGTCGATGCCGCTGCCGTCCCGGCTGTAGGTCACCGTCGCGCCCGGACCGACGGTGTTGCGGATGCCCTGCAGGATCGTGGTACCCGCAATGGTGTTGCCCGATGCCCCCTGCCAGGAGACGGTCCACCCGCCGCTCTGGTTGCCCAGGTCGTCGGCGTTCCTGCCGGCCACGAAGATCTTCCCGCCGGTCTTGGCCAGCGGCAGCAGGCGGTTGGTGTTCTTCAGCAGCACCTGCGACTCGCGCACCGCCTGCCGCGCCAGGTCGCGATGGGCCTGGCTGCCGGTGGTCGAGGCGTACGAGCGGTCGGCCAGCGGGTGCTCGAAGAGTCCCAGCTGGAACTTCTTGGTCAGGATCCGGCTCACCGCGTCGTCGATCCGCGACTGGGGTACCGCGCCGGACTGCACGTCCGCGGTCAGGTCGGCGATGAAGGCCTGGTAGTTGTTCGGCACCATGATCATGTCGAGTCCCGCGTTGATGGCGGTGGCCACCTCCTGCGCGGTGAAGCCGACCTGCCCGTCCAGCTGGTCGATGGCCGCCCAGTCGGAGACCAGGAAGCCGGTGAAGCCCAGCTCGCCCTTGAGCACGTCGGTGAGCAGGAACCTGTTGCCGCTCATCTTGACGCCGTTCCAGCTGGAGAAGGAGACCATGATCGAGCCGACGCCGGCCCGTACCGCGGCCTGGAACGGCGGCAGGTGGATGGCCCGCAGCTCCTGCTCGCTGAGCTGGGTGTTGCCCTGGTCCGTGCCGTTGGTCGTGCCGCCGTCCCCGAGGTAGTGCTTGGCCGTGGCCAGGATCGACGCGGGTCCACCCAGCGCCGGACCCTGCAGCCCGGTCACCACGGTGGCCATCGAGGAGACCAGGTCCGGCGTCTCCCCGAACGATTCGTACGTGCGGCCCCACCGGTCGTTGCGCGCCACGCACAGGCACGGCGCGAAGGTCCAGTCCAGCCCGGCCCCGGTGACCTCCTCCGCGGTGGCGCGGCCGAGCTGCTGCACCAGGGCCGGATCACGGGTGGCGCCGAGGCCGATGTTGTGCGGGAAGATGGTCGACCCCTGCACGTTGTTGTCGCCGTGCACCGCGTCGAGGCCGTAGATGATCGGGATGCCCCACTGGGTCGCCAGGGCGGCGCGCTGGAAGTTGTCGTACATGTCGGCCCAGCCGGCCGGCGTGTTGGGCGCCGGCGCCGAGCCGCCGCCGGACAGGATCGACCCCACGCGGTACGCGGTGACGTCGGCGGTGCTGATGGCGGCCCGCTCCGCCTGGGTCATCTGGCCCACCTTGTCCGGAAGCGACATCCGGGACAGCAGGTCGGCGACCCGGGCCGGCACGCTCAACGACGGATCCTGGTACGGGTACGTGAAGGTGGCCGCGCTGGCCGCGCGTACCGGGACCAGGATGGCGAGCGCGAGGAGCGCTACCGAAAGGCGGATCGAACGGGACGGCGCGGCCATCAGAGTTTCTCCTTCATCGATGGCTTCGACAGTAGGGAGCCGGCCTGCCGATCGCGACCGTTGGCCGGCGCAGCCGCTGTGGGTCGCTGGTCGGCGGCTGACCTGGGCGAAACTTACCCAGGAAGAGTCCACCGTGGAGGGAGCGGGATGGCCGAGCAGACCGTGCGGGTAGAGCGCAGCGGACCGGTGTACACGGTGATCCTGTCGCGGCCGCGGGCGCGCAACGCCGTGGACGGCCCCACCGGGGACGCCCTGTTCCGGGCGTTCGAGGAGTTCGACGGCGACGGGTCCGCGTCGGTGGCGGTGTTGTGGGGCGAGGGCGGCGTGTTCTGTGCGGGCGGTGACCTCAAGGCTTTGGGTACCGGCCGGGAGACGCGCGTCGCCGAGGACGGGCGCGGCCCGATGGGGCCGACCCGGATGCGGCTGGGCAAGCCGGTCGTCGCCGCGGTCGCGGGGCACGCGGTGGCCGGCGGGCTGGAGTTGGCGCTGTGGTGCGACCTGCGGGTGGCCGCGCAGGACGCGGTGTTCGGCGTCTTCTGCCGCCGCTGGGGGGTGCCGCTGATCGATGGCGGGACGGTCCGGCTGCCCCGGCTGATCGGCGCCGGTCAGGCGATGGACCTGGTGCTGACGGGCCGGCCGGTGGACGCGGCCGAGGCGTTGCGGATGGGGCTGGTCAACCGGGTGGTGCCGGTGGGCCGGGAGCGGCGGGCGGCCGAGGAACTGGCCGCGGACATCGCCCGGTTCCCGCAGACCTGCCTGCGGCACGACCGGCTCGCACTGCTCGAACAACAGGGCCTGCCGGAGGCGGCGGCACTGGCCAACGAATGGCGGCACGGCATGGTCTCGTACGCGGCGGACGCAGCCGTCGGGGCGGCACGGTTCGCCGGAGGCGCCGGGCGCGCCGGCTCGTTCACCGACATCTGAGCCCGCCACCGCGTGCGAGGATCGCTCGTATGCGCGTACTTGTCGTGGGCGGATCCGGGTACGTCGCCGGTCTCATCCTGCCGCTGCTCGCCCGGCGGCACGCGATCCGGGTGCTGGACCGGCGGCCGGCTCCGGACGGGGTGGAGTACCTGGCCGGCAGCGCGACCGACTACGCCGACCTGCGCCGGGCGGCCGAGGGCGTGGACGCGGTCGTGCACTGCGCGATGGGCAGCACGGACTGGGACACGCCCGCTGCCGCGGCCGACGCGTACGACATGAACGTCAAGTCGGTCCACCTGACCCTGCTCGCGGCGCGCGACGCCGGGGTGTGCCACGCGGTGCACATCAGCAGCCTGTCGGTGTACCGCGACCTCACCGCGCGGCGGCTGGACGAGTCGGTGCCGCCCGACGCCACCGACCTGTACGGGCTGACCAAGCGGCTCGGGGAGCAGGTGTGCCTCGCGGCCGGCGCCGAGTGGGGGATGTCGGTCAACATCCTGCGACTGGCCTGGCCGACACCGGACGACGCGTGGCCCGCCTGGGGTGGGCCGCAGCCGCCGGAGTTGCGCCACGCCGCCGACGGCACGCTCATCGAGGCGACCGCCGCCACGGACCTGGCCGCCGCGGTACTCGCCGCGCTGGACCACCGCGACGGCGTGCAGCGGTTCGTGATCTCCGGTGACGGATCGGCCCGGCTGTGGAGCACCGACAAGGCCCGGCAGGTGCTGGGCTGGACGCCGACCTTCCGGGCGGGCCCCTTCGTACCGCCGGAATTCGCGGTGCCCCGCCTGCTCGTTCACCCGCACTTCCGGCTGGTGCCGCTCGGCCCCGAGCACAACGACCGCGACCACCGGGCCTGGACCTCGAGCATGGAGCACATCCACCGGACACCCGGGTTCGAGAAGCACGACTGGCCCCACCCGATGACGCCCGCTGAGAACCTCCGCGATCTCCGCCAGCACGCGGAGGACTTCCAGCAGCGTACGGGCTTCACGTATTCGGTGACGGCAGGCGACGACGTGCTCGGGTGCGTGTACATCTACCCCTCGCAGCGCCGCGGTTGGGCGGCGGTCCGTTCCTGGGTACGCGAGGACCGCGCCGACCTGGACGTGCCGCTGCACGCGGCGGTCAGCCAGTGGCTCCA
>JBBWZQ010000011.1:0-15708 GCA_039649115.1 Micromonosporaceae bacterium
GGCGCGAACCGGGCGATCGCGCCGCACCGCAGGTAGTCGCCGTAGGAGAAGCCGCCGGGCAGGATCACCGCGTCGACCTGTTGCAGGTGCGGATCGGCATGCCAGAGGACGACGTCGACGCCCCCGGCGACGCGCACGGCGCGCCGGGCGTCGCCGTCGTCGAGGGAGCCGGGGAAGGTGACGACGCCGATCCTCACGCCGGGCCGCCCTCGACACGCACCGTGAAGTCCTCGATCACCGGGTTGGCCAGCAGCCGGTCGGCGATCTCCCGGGCACGGTCCATGTCAGGATCGCCGGCGAACTCGATCTCGATGCGCTTGCCGATGCGCACCGAGGCGATACCGTCGACCCCCAGGCGCGGCAGTGCGTTGGCGACCGCCTGGCCCTGCGGGTCCAGGATCTCCGGCTTGAGCATGACGTCGACCACGACGCGAGCCACGCGGTACTCCTGACTCATCGATCCAGCCTGGTTTGGCGCGCCCAGCCTACCCGCCCGGACCTGCACACAGATCACGGCCCATCACCCGATCGGGTCCATTCTCACCCGATGTGCGACGATCGGCGTTCGTGGAGCTGCTGCACTCGGGCAAGGTACGCGACGTATACGCCGACGGCGCCGACCTGATCCTCGTCGCCTCCGACCGGGTGTCCGTCTACGACGTGGTGCTGCCGACCCCCATTCCGGACAAGGGCCGGATCCTCACCGCACTGTCCCTGTGGTGGTTCGCGCGGCTGGCCGACGTGGTGCCGAACCACGTGCTGTCCGCCACGGACGTGCCCGCTCCCGGGCGCTCGATCCGGTGCCGGCGGCTGCGGATGGTGCCGGTGGAGTGCATCGCGCGGGGGTACCTGACCGGCGGCGGCCTGGCCGAGTACCGGGCCGGCGGCTCGATCTCCGGGATACCCCTGCCGGACGGGCTGGTGGACGGCTCGCGCCTGCCGGAACCGATCTTCACGCCGACGACCAAGGCGCCGGTCGGCGAGCACGACGAGCCGATGACGTTCGCCGAGGTGGTCGGCCTGGTCGGCGGGCAGGCGGCCGAGGATCTGCGACAGATCACCCTTTCGGTGTACCGGCGGGGTGCCGCGCTGGCCGCCGGGCGGGGGCTCGTCATCGCGGATACCAAGCTTGAGCTGGGCTGGGCGGAGGACGGGACGCTGATCCTCGCGGACGAGCTGCTGACTCCGGACTCGTCGCGCTTCTGGCCGCAGGCGACCTGGCAGCCGGGACGGTCCCAGGACTCGTTCGACAAGCAGTACCTGCGGGACTGGGCGGCGGGTACAGGCTGGGACAAGAAGCCGCCCGCCCCGCCGGTACCGGACGACGTGGTAGCGGCCACGCGGGCTCGGTATGTCGAGGCGTACGAGCGCCTGACCGGCGCGGCCTGGCCCGCCTGACCGCTGAGGGTCAGAGGATGGGTGCGGGGGTGTAGCTGGCGGCGTCGGGGTGCTTGGCCACGACGGCGGCTACCGCGTCGGCGATGGCGGCGACCTGGGCCGGGGCGGTACCGACGAAGGTTGCCGGGTCGGCGACCAGCGCGTCGATGTCGGCCCGGGACAGGCCCAGCCGGGGATCGCCGGCGAGCCGGTCGAAGAGATCGTTGACGGTCGCGCCCCGCTCGCGCATCGCCAGCGCGACCGATACCGAATGCTCCTTGATCGCCTCGTGCGCCACCTCGCGCCCCACCCCGCGCCGTACCGCGGCCACCAGCACCTTCGTCGTCGCCAGGAACGGCAGGTACCGGTCCAGCTCGCGAGCGATCACGGCAGGGTACGCGCCGAAGTCGTCCAGCACCGTGAGCAGCGTCTGGAACAGCCCGTCCAGCGCGAAGAACGCGTCGGGCAGGGCCACCCGGCGCACCACCGAGCAGGACACGTCGCCCTCGTTCCACTGGTCGCCGGCCAGCTCGCCGACCATCGAGAGGTACCCGCGCAGCACCACGGCCAGCCCGTTGACGCGCTCGCACGAACGGGTGTTCATCTTGTGCGGCATCGCGCTGGAGCCCACCTGGCCGGGGCGGAACCCCTCGGTGACCAGTTCCTGGCCGGCCATCAGCCGGATCGTCGTGGCCAGCGACGACGGGCCGGCGGCGGCCTGTACGAGCGCGGCCACCACGTCGAGGTCCAGCGAGCGCGGGTACACCTGGCCGACGCTGGTCAGCACGCGCTGGAAGCCGAGGTGCGTGGCGGCCGCGCTCTCAACGGCGGCCACGCGGTCGGGCTCACCCAGCAGGTCGAGCTGGTCGGCGGCGGTACCGACCGGGCCTTTGACGCCGCGCAGCGGGTACCGGGCGATCAGCTCGTCCAGCCGCTCGTACGCGATCAGCAGCTCCTCGGCCGCGGACGCGAAACGCTTGCCGAGAGTGGTCGCCTGCGCCGGCACGTTGTGCGAGCGGCCGACCATGACAGTCGCCTGGTACTCCGTGGCCAGCCGCGCCAGGCGGGCCAGGGCGGCCACCATCCGGTCCCGGATCAGGCGCATCGAGTCCCGGATCTGCAACTGCTCCACGTTTTCGGTGAGGTCGCGCGAGGTCATCCCCTTGTGGATGTGCTCGTACCCGGCGAGCGCGGAGAACTCCTCGATGCGCGCCTTGACGTCGTGCCTGGTGACCCGTTCCCGGTCCGCGATCGAGTCCAGGTCGACGTGGTCCAGCACGCGCTCGTAGGCGGCTATGGCGTCGTCCGGCACCGGTACGCCGAGGTCACGCTGGGCACGCAGCACGGCGAGCCAGAGCCGGCGCTCGGCCCGCACCTTCTCCGCGGGAGACCAGAGCTCGACCAGTTCAGCTGAGGCGTACCGGGTGGCGAGTACGTTCGGGATCACGTACCCATTGTGTCAAGGACCAGAACGGCGCCCTGGCCGCCGGCCGCGCAGATGGAGACCAGACCGCGGCTCCGGTCGCGGTCCGCGAGCAGCTTGGCCAGCGTGGCGACGATCCGGCCGCCGGTGGCGGCGAAGGGGTGGCCGGTGGCGAGCGAGGATCCGGTGACGTTCAGGCGGGTACCGTCGATCCCGCCGAGCGGGCCGGCCAGCCCGAGCCGCTCCTTGCAGAAGTCCACGTCCTGCCACGCCTTGAGGGTGGCCAGTACCTGCGACGCGAACGCCTCGTGGATCTCGTAGAAGTCGAAGTCCCCGAGCCCCAGCCCGGCCGCCTCCAGCAGCCGGGGCACGGCATGTGCCGGAGCCATCAGCAGCCCCTCGCCGCCGTGCACGAAGTCGACCGCGGCGGTCCGCGCGCCGCCGATGAAAGCCAGTACCGGCAACCGGTGCGCGGCCGCCCACTCCTCGCTGGCGAGCAGGACCGCCGATGCGCCGTCCGACAGCGCAGTGGAGTTGCCCGCTGTCATTGTGTCCCCATAGACTGCTTTCAATGACGCCAGCTTCTCCAGAGTCGTGTCCACCCGCAGGTTCTGGTCGCGCGCCAACCCCAGGTACGGGGTCACCAGATCGTCGAAGAAGCCCCGCTCGTACGCGGCGGCCAGATGCTGGTGCGAGGCGAGCGCGAGTTCGTCCTGTTCGACCCGGCCGATTTCCCACTCCTTCGCGGTGATCGCGGCGTGCTCGCCCATGGACAGCCCGGTGCGCGGTTCGGCGTTGCGCGGGACCTCCGGCCGCACCATTCCGGCCGGCCGCAGTCTGCTCGCCGCACGCACCCGACCGCCGAAAGACTTGGCACGATTGAGCTCCAGCAAGGCCTGGCGGGTGCGTTCGTTGAGCGCCAGCGGCGCGTCGCTCGCGGTGTCCACCCCGCCGGCGATGCCCACCTCGATCTGCCCGAGCGCAATCTTGTTGGCGACCAGGATCACCGCTTCCAGGCCCGTGGCGCAGGCCTGTGCGACGTCGTACGCGGGCGTGTGCGGATCCAGCCGCGAGCCGAGCACGCACTCCCTGGTCAGGTTGAAGTCCCTGCTGTGCTTGAGCACCGCGCCCGCGACCACCTCGCCAAGGCGCTCGCCGGCCAGCCCGAAACGCGCCACGAGACCGTCCAGCGTCGCGGTCAGCATGTCCTGGTTGGAGGCTGTCGCATATGGACCGTTGGCACGCGCGAACGGGATGCGATTGCCGCCCAGTACCGCGACGCGACGTACGTCCGAGACCATGCGACCTCCGTTTCGTCGGCGGTTGCGCTCAACTTACTCGCGGGTAGGCTTACGCGCGAGGCGGGAGGAGGATTTGGAACGCATGGGTGACAGGTATGCGAACTTCGCGTCCTCGGGCCTGGGGCGCACGTTGGTCAAGCGCCTCGGTCTGCCCGACCCGCCGCGCCTGGCCCGGTACCGGCCGGGCGATCCGCTGGTACCCGGGCCGGTGCTGGTCGGCGGGCAGGGGCGTCTGGTCACCCCGCTGGCAAAGGTGCTGGAGTCGACCGGGGTGGAGTTGCGCGATCCGGCCGCCCGCACCGGCGGGCCGGATCCGGTGCCACCGCCCAATGCCGCACTGCTGTTCGACGCCACCGCGGTCGGCGACTCCAGCCGGCTGCGCGCGCTCTACGACTTCTTCCATCCGTACGCGCGCGCCCTGTACCCGTCCGGGCGGGTGATCGTGCTGGGCACCGCGCCGGAGCACGCGGGCGACGCGCGGGAGGCGACCGCACAGCGCGCCCTGGAGGGCTTCGTGCGCTCGATCGGCAAGGAGTTCGGCCGCGGTACCACCGCGCAACTGGTCTACGTGGCACCGGGTGCCGAGGACGCGATCGAGTCCACGCTGCGCTTCCTGCTGTCCGCCAGGTCGGCGTACGTGTCCGGGCAGGTCATCCGGATCGGACCGGCCACGGTCGGCCCGCCCGTCAGTTGGGACAGCCCGCTCGCCAACAAGGTCGCGCTGGTCACCGGCGCGGCGCGGGGCATCGGGGCGGCCATCGCCGAGGTACTCACCCGCGACGGCGCGCACGTGGTCTGCCTGGACGTACCGGCGGCCGGCGACACACTGTCCACAGTGGCTAATGAGCTGTCCGGCACCGCGTTCCAGCTCGACCTGACCGCTCCCGACGCGCCGGAGCGCCTCGCCGAACACCTGCAGGCCCGGCACGGAGCCATCGACATCGCGGTGCACAACGCGGGCATCACCCGCGACCGGACGCTGGCGAAGATGAGCCCGGACGAGTGGGACAGCGTGCTCGACGTGAACCTGTCCAGCCAGGAGCGCATCAACGACACGCTGCTCGGGCAGGGCGTGATCCGCGAGGGCGGCCGGCTGGTCGGCGTCGCCTCGATCGCGGGCCTCGCCGGCAACCGCGGGCAGACCAACTACGCCACCTCCAAGGCCGGCGTCGTCGGCCTGGTGCAGTCGATGGCCCCCGATCTGGCCGCGCGCGGCGTCACCATCAACGCGGTGGCACCCGGCTTCATCGAGAGCGCGATGACGGCGAAGATGCCGATGCTGCTGCGCGAGACCGGGCGCCGCCTCAACAGCATGGCGCAGGGCGGGCTGCCGGTCGACGTCGCGGAGGCGGTCGCCTTCTTCGCCAACCCGGCCTCCGCCGGCGTGACCGGCAACGTGCTGCGGGTCTGCGGCCAGTCGCTGCTGGGAGCCTGAACCGTGGGCGGGGTGGTCGAGTTCGCCTCGGCGCCGTCCAGCTCCGCCGTGTACCGGCGGGCCGCGCTCGGCCTGCTCGCCCGCCGGGTCGCGACCGACCTGCCCGACACGACGCTGGTGCTGCGCGAGGTGGGCGTCTCGCGCGAGCACCTGGCCGGGTACAACCGGGTGTGCGGGTACCAGCTGTCGGACGTCCTGCCCGCGACCTACCCGCACGTGCTCGCGTTCGGGCTGGCGATGCGCCTGATGTCCGGTGAGGACTTCCCCCTCCCGGTCGTCGGCGTGGTCCACATCGCGAACCACATCGAGCAGTTGCGCCCGATCCACGCCGACGAGCGGCTGGAGTTCGCGGTGCGCGCGGCGGACCTGCGACCGCACGAGCGCGGCCGGCAGTTCGACATGCGGGTCACCGCGTCCGTCGGCGACG
The DNA here is from genome assembly GCA_039649115.1 of Micromonosporaceae bacterium. Classification (GTDB taxonomy): domain Bacteria; phylum Actinomycetota; class Actinomycetes; order Mycobacteriales; family Micromonosporaceae; genus DATEJJ01. Next base: position 5,964 of record JBBWZQ010000011.1, read on the forward strand.
AGGTGGTGTGGCGCGGCGTCTCCACCTACCTGCGCCGCGAGAAGACCACCGCGGGAAGGCCACCGGCCGATCGGCCGCGGCCGCCGCGGGCCAGTGCGGTGTGGCGGGTCGGGCGGGACGTCGGCAGGCGGTACGCGAAGGTGTCCGGCGACCACAACCCGATACACACCTCGCGGATCGGGGCACGCCTGTTCGGGTTCCCGCGCCCGATCGCGCACGGCATGTGGAGCAAGGCGCGCTGCCTGGCCGGCCTGTGCGGGCGGCTGCCCGACCGGTACCAGGTGGACGTGGCGTTCAAGCTGCCCATCCTGCTGCCGGCGACGGTCCACTTCGCCGGGATACCGGCCGGCGACGGCTGGGAGATCGCGCTGCATGACGCGGCCTCCGGCAAGCCGCACCTCACCGGTTCGGTGACCTCTTTCAGCTAGTTACACGGCGCGGACGGCTGTCCGGCACACGAGCGCCCAGGGGCCTTGACGCCGCCAGGGGCAGTGTGAAGGGTCTGTGCAGACCTGCAACCGCGGGCTGGCCGGCGCACAGCCCGGCTCCGGTCAGGCTCGACGGGCCGAGCTTGACCGGAGCCCCGCGAACGGGCGGGTCACAGCGGGGTGACCGGTCGCCAGGTGGCGCCGCGCAGCAACTCGCCGGCGCCGAGCCACACGAAGTTCATCAGCCGGGCGGCGGTCTCGTCCGACGGCACCTCGGCGTGGTCGACCACCCAGTCCGCCAGCGACTCGCCCGCGCCGACCAGTGCGTAGGCCATGGCGGTCACCTCGTGGTGGCGGTACCGGCGGCCGCCCGCCGCGATCAGCCGGCCGAGCAGCCCGGCGACCACCTCCACCATGGTGGCGCGCATCTGGGCCAGCTCGGCCGCGAACGGCTCCTGGCCGCGCGCCTGCCGGTACAGCACGCCCCAGCCTTCCCGGTGCGCGGCCACGAACGCGAAGAAGGCGCGCAGCCCGCGCCAGAGCTGCTCGTCGGGCGGCAGGTCCGGCTCGACGACCCGGATCACCGCCTCCATCAGCCGGGTGCCCTCCCGGTGCAGGCAGGCGACGAACAACTCTTCCTTGCTGCCGAAGTACGCGTACACCATGGGTTTGGAGATCCCGGCCCGGTTGGCGATCTCGTCCATGGACGCGTGGTGGAAGCCGTGCGCGGCGAAGACGCTCACCGCGGCGTCGAGCATCTGCTGTTCCCGGACGGCGCGGGGCAGCCGCTTCTGCGGGAGCGGGAGAGCCGGCACGGTCACCTTGTCAGCATACCTACTGGCGCGTAAGGTTACGCACCAGTAGCTTCTCTGCGTCAGGCCACATCTCCTGGAGGAACCATGGCAGATTTCGACGCCGCCAGCTTCGCGTCGGTGGATCCCAAGCAATTCGCCCAGCTCGTGAAGAACACTCCGGATGCGAAGATCAAGGAAGTGTTCCAGAGCGACCAGCGCGGCAAGATCCTCGACGAGATCTTCGGTCGCATGCCGAGCCTGTTCCGCCCGGACCGCGCCGGCTCCACCAACGCCGTGATCCACTGGAACGTGGGCGACCGGCCGGACGGCGGCGCCGACACGTACGAGCTGGTCATCGCCGACGGGGCCTGCACCCTGTCGCCCAGCCCGCAGCACGACCCCAAGCTGTCCCTGAGCCTCGGCGCGGTCGAGTTCGTGAAGGTGGTCACCGGTACCGGCAACCCGGTCATGATGTTCATGACCGGCAAGCTGAAGGCGAAGGGGGACCTCGGCCTGGCCGCCAACATCGCCAATCTCTTCGACATCCCCAAGGCGTAGGCATGGCGGAGTTCTCGCTCGACCTGACCGAGGAACAGCGGGATCTGCGGGACTGGGTCCACGGCTTCGCGGAGCAGGTCGTGCGCCCGGCCGCCGCCGAGTGGGACGCGCGGGAGGAGACCCCGTGGCCGCTGATCCAGGAAGCCGCGAAGATCGGCCTGTACGGGTTCGAGTTCCTCGCCAACTGCTGGGCCGATCCCGCCGGCCTGTCCCTGTGCCTCGCCAACGAGGAGCTGTTCTGGGGTGACGCCGGCATCGGCATGTCCCTGTTCGGCACCAGCCTCGCGGTCGCGGCCATCTACGGCTCCGGCACCCCCGAGCAGCTTCTGGAGTGGGTACCGCTGTGCTTCGGCGACGGCGACTCCCCGGCCGTGGCGGCGTTCTGCACCACCGAGCCGGAGGCCGGCTCGGACGTTTCCGCGATGCGGACCCGGGCGCGGTACGACGAGGCCACGGACGAGTGGGTGCTGTCGGGCCAGAAGGCGTACGCGACCAACGGCGGGATCGCGCAGGTCCACGTGGTGACCGCGTCGGTCGACCCGGACCTGGGCGCGCGCGGGCAGGCGGCCTTCGTGGTGCCGCCCGGCACGGCGGGTCTGCAGGCGACCAAGAAGCTCAGGAAGCTCGGGCTGCGCGCGTCACACACCGCCGACGTGTTCCTGGACGAGGTACGGGTGCCGGGCCGCTGCCTGCTGGGCGACCGGGCGGCGCTGGACGAGCGGCTGACCCGCGCCCGGGCCGGGGAGCGGGCGGTCGGGCAGGCCGCGATGCGCACCTTCGAGCTGTCCCGGCCGACGGTCGGCGCGCAGGCCCTGGGCATCGCGCGGGCGGCGTACGAGTACGCGCTGGACTATGCGAAGAGCCGGGTGCAGTTCGGCCGCCCGATCATCGAGAACCAGGGGATCGCGTTCGCGCTGGCGGACATGCGCACCGAGATCGACGCCGCCCGGCTGCTGGTCTGGCGGGCCGCGTGGATGGGGCGCAACAACCGGCCGTTCGAGGCGGGCGAGGGCTCGATGTCCAAGCTCAAGGCCGGCGAGGTGGCGGTGGCGGTGACCGAGAAGGCGGTGCAGGTGCTGGGCGGCGCGGGTTTTCTGCGGGAACACCCGGTGGAGAGGTGGTATCGAGACGCGAAGATATATACGATCTTCGAGGGTACGTCCGAGATCCAACGGCTGGTGATCTCCCGGGCGGTTTCGGGCGTATACATCCGCTGACACGGCGGCTCTGGTCGGTGCCATGACGCCGAGCCGCGACCCGGAGCCGCCCCCACCCCATGGGATCTACTGTGGACATTACGTTCCTGGCTGCCACCCTGGCACGCCGCGGCATGCTCAACCCCGGCCGGCCGATGCAGGTCGTCCGGCAACTCGACGAACTGCGTCGTTGGGGCTTCGGGCTGGCCGGCGAGCTGCGCGCCGCCGCCGCCCGCAGTCCCAGGCAGATCGCCATCATCGACGAGGCGGGCTCGTACACCTATGCCCAGGTGCTGGAGCGCGCCGAGCGTATCGCCGCCGGGCTGCGCGGCGAACTGGGGGTCGGCCTGCCGGGGAGCACGGAGGACCGGGTCGGGCTGCTGTGCCGCAACCACGCCGGCCTGATCGCCGGCATGGTCGCGACCAGTCTCCTCGGCGTGGACGCGGTGCTCGTCAACACCGGCCTGCCCCCCGCGCAACTGTCCGCCGTCGCCGAGGAGCAGCGGCTGCGGGTGCTGATCCACGACGCGGAGTTCCGCGAGCACGCGGCGGTGCTGCCCCGCGCCATCGAGCGGATCGACGAGTACCGGGTGGCCGGCCTGGTGCGGCACGCGCCGTCGGGCCGGGTGCACCGGCCCGAGCGGGAGGGGCGCACGATCGTCCTCACGTCGGGCACCACCGGCACACCCAAGGGCGCGCGGCGGCCCAACCCGGGCGGTCTCGCGCCGCTGGCCAGCATCATCTCGCGCATCCCGCTGCACGTCCGCGAGCACATGATGATCGCGGCACCGGTCTTCCACACCTGGGGACTGGCCGCGCTGCAGATGGCGCTGGCCCTGCGCGGAACGGTCGTGCTGCAGCGCCGGTTCGACCCGCGCGCCACGCTCGCCGCCATCGAGGAGCACGAGTGCGGCGCGCTGTTCGCGGTGCCCGTGATGCTGCAGCGGCTGCTGGAGGTGAGCGGCCAGTCGCCGCGCCCGGCCCGGCTGCGCGTGGTGGCGGTCAGCGGCTCCGCCCTGCCCGGTGGCCTCGCCACCCGGTTCATGGACGCGTACGGCGACGTGCTCTACAACCTGTACGGGTCGACCGAGGCGTCCTGGGCCAGCATCGCCACTCCCGCCGAGTTGCGGCACGCGCCGAGCACCGCGGGCCGCCCGCCGCGCGGTACCCGCGTCGCGATCCTCGGCAACGACGGCCAGCCGGTACCGCAGGGCCGGCCGGGGCGCATCTTCGTGGCCAACGAGATGCTCTTCGAGGGCTACACCAACGGTTCGGCCCGGCAGACGCACAGCGGCCTGCTCGCCACCGGCGACCTCGGCCACATCGATCCGGAGGGCCTGCTGTTCGTCGACGGCCGGGAGGACGACATGATCGTCTCCGGTGGCGAGAACGTGTTTCCGTCCGAAGTGGAGGATCTGCTCGCCAGCCTGCCGCAGGTGCGCGAGGTCGCCGTGGTGGGCGTACCGGACCTGGAATTCGGCCAGCGGCTCGCCGCGTGGATCGCACTGCGGCCGGGCGAGCGGCTGGACGCCGAGGCGGTACGCGAGTACGTGCGCCGCAACCTGGCCCGGTTCTCGGTACCGCGGGACATCCGGTTCATCGACGTCCTGCCCCGCAACGCGACCGGCAAGGTGGTGCCCCGCCTCCTACCGTGGTAGCGCGATGTCCCGCCGGTACTGGGCGCCGTCGAGGCCGATGCCGCTGGCGGTGTGGTACGCGGCTTCCCGGGCGGCCCCGAGGGTCGGACCCGTCGCCGTGCAGCAGAGCACCCGGCCGCCCGCCGAGACCAGCGCACCGTCCTCCCGGGTACGGGTACCGGCGTGCAGGACACCCGGCTGCGCGGCGCCGGTGATCACGTCACCCACCCGCGGGGTGCCCGGGTAGCCCGCGGCGGCCAGTACCACCGTGACCGCGGCACCGGACCGCCACCTGGGCGGCGGGTGCTCCGCCAGCCGCCCGCCCGCCGCCGCCAGCAGCAGCCCCGCCAGCGGCGTCGCCAGCAGTGCCAGCACCACCTGGGTCTCCGGGTCCCCGAACCGGCAGTTGAACTCGATCACCTTGGGCCCGTCGGGCGTCAGCGCCAGCCCGACGTAGAGCAGCCCGGCGAATGGAGTGCCCCGCCGGCGCATCGCGAGAAGGGTCGGCCGCACCACGCGGGCCAGCACGTCGTCCACAAGGGACGGTGGCGCCCAGGGCAGCGGCGCGTACGCACCCATCCCGCCGGTGTTCGGGCCGGTGTCGCCGTCCCCGATCCGCTTGAAGTCCTGCGCCGGCAGCAACGGCACCGCGGTGTTCCCGTCGCACACGACGAACAGCGAGACCTCCGGCCCGGGCAGGTGTTCCTCGACCACGACCCGGCGGCAGCGACCCGCGTGTTCCAGGGCGGCGTCGCGGGAGGAGGTGACCACGACACCCTTGCCGGCGGCCAGCCCGTCGTCCTTCACCACGTACGGCGCGCCGAACTCGTCGAGCGCGGCGGCCACCTCGTCCGGCGTCGCGCAGGTACGGGAGCGGGCGGTGGGCACGCCGGCGCCGGCCATCACGGACTTGGCGAACGTCTTGGAGCCCTCCAGCTGTGCGGCCGCGGCGGACGGGCCGAAGCAGGCGATGCCCTTGGCGCGGATCGCATCGGCCGCGCCGGCGACCAGCGGTGCCTCCGGTCCGACCACGACCAGGTCGGCGGCGAGTTCCACGGCGAGCCCGGCCAGCGCGTCCACATCGGACAGATCGGCCGGCAGCACCTGCGCGACCTGCGCGATGCCCGGGTTGCCGGGGGCGCAGTAGAGCGTTTCGCCGGCGAGTGCCAGGGCCAGCGCGTGCTCGCGACCCCCGGAGCCGAGCAGCAGGACCCTCATGCCGAACCCAGGAGATCGTGCCGCACGACATTCTCCTCCCGGCCCGGGCCGACGCCGACCACGCTGACCCGCGCGCCGCACAGCTCCTCGACCCGCTCCACGTACCGCTGGGCGTTGACCGGCAGGTCGTCGAAGGTACGGGCCTTGGAGATGTCCTCCCACCAGCCGTCCAGCTGCTCGTACACCGGCTTGGCGTGGTGGAACGCGGTCTGCGTCATCGGCATCTCGGCGAGGATCTTCCCGTCCACCTCGTAGCCGACGCAGATCGGCACCTTCTCCATCCCGGACATGACGTCCAGCTTCGTCACGACGAGGTCGGTGATCCCGTTCACCCTGACGGCGTACCGGCCGACGACCGCGTCGAACCAGCCGCACCGCCGCTCCCGGCCGGTGGTCGTCCCGTACTCCGCGCCGACCTTGAGCAGGTGCGCACCGTTGTCGTCGAACAACTCGGTCGGGAACGGGCCGGAGCCCACCCGGGTGGTGTACGCCTTGATCACGCCGATCACCTGCGAGATCCGCGTCGGCGGGATGCCGGAGCCGACGCAGGCACCGCCGGACGTCGGGTTCGACGAGGTCACGAACGGGTAGGTGCCGTGGTCCACGTCGAGCAGGGTGGCCTGGGCCCCCTCCAGCAGCACGGTCTCGCCGCGCTCCACCGCGGTACCGAGCACCAGCCGGGTGTCCGCGATGTAGGGCTGCATCCGCCGCGCGTAGTCGAGGTACTCCTCGACCACGGCCGACACGTCCAGCGCCTTGCGGTTGTACACCTTGACCAGGATCTGGTTCTTCTCCCGCAGCACCATCTCCAGCTTCTGCCCCAGGATGCCCGGGTCGAGCAGGTCCTGCACCCGGATCCCGACGCGGGCGACCTTGTCCCCGTAGGCCGGCCCGATGCCCCGCCCGGTGGTGCCGATCCGCGCCGAACCGAGGTAGCGCTCGACCACCCGGTCCAGCGCCCGGTGGTGCGGCATGATCAGGTGAGCGTCCGCGGAGATCAGCAACCTCTCGCAGGACACGCCGCGTTCGGTCAGCCCGTCGATCTCGGAGAGCAGCACCTTCGGGTCGATCACCACGCCGTTGCCGATGACCGGGACGCAGCCCGGGGTGAGCACGCCCGAGGGCAGCAGGTGCAGCGCGTACTTGCTGCCGTCCGGCGTGATCACGGTGTGCCCGGCGTTGTTGCCGCCCTGGTAACGCACCACGTAGTCGACCCGACCGCCGAGCAGGTCGGTAACCTTGCCTTTGCCCTCGTCGCCCCATTGGGCGCCGATGAGCACGATCGCTGGCATCTCCATCGCCTCCAGGGCCTGCGGTCCCGAAATGCCGAGTAACCCCGGGATGCCAGGCTAACAACAAAGGCTCAAGACAGAACGACGGAGGTCCTCATGGCGGACGTGGTGCTGCTGCTGACGTTCGCCGAGACCGCGCCGTCCGCGTCCGGTTGCGGTTCCTGTGGGGGTACCGGCGGGGCCTGCGCGACGCCCGCTCCCGGTGCGGTCGACTGTGCCTCGGCGCCGCCGCGCGCGGCCGTTCTCGGGTGCCGGGACGCCCTGGTCGCGGATGGTGCTCATGTCGAGATCGTCGCGGTGGACGCGGATGCGGAGATCGACGCGCTGCTGTCCCGGCTCGACGGGCCGGCCCGGCCGGACGGCCTGCGCTGGCCGGCCGCCGGCGGTCCCCGGCTCGTCGTGGCGTGCGCCGTGGACGGGCAGCTGCGGGCGGTACTGCGCCGGATGGTCCGCCGGTACGCGCCACCGCCCAGCAGGCGGCCGAGCGACTTGCCGGCTACACGTACTATGCCCGACTTACCGGCGATCGGTATCCTGCCCCTGGACCGGTCGGCCACGGGAGACCTCGCCGAGCGGCTCGATCTGCCCCGGGACCCGGCCGAGGTGGCCAAGGCGGTGCTGCACGGTCAGGTGCGGCGGCTCGACCTGCTGCGCGACGACCGCGGCTCGGTCACCGCGCACGGTGCCCTGCTCGCCGGTGCGGCACCCTGGTCCGGGCGGATCGAGGTGGACGACGTGGTGCTCGCGGAGCCGGACGAGCCGGTACTGGCCTGCGCGATCGCCAACGCCGACGGGTACGCGACCGTGGCCGGGCTGCCGCTGGCGGCCGGTGCCGATCCGTCCGACGGTTCGGTGACGGTCGCGGTAGCCATACCGGTGGTCAATCGTTCAGTTCTGGGAAGGCAACGGGTACGGATCGAGGTGCGGCGGGTACGCGGCCGGGCGGTCAGCGTCGCACCCCGGGAGGAGGTTCCGTACCTCGATGACGGCGTGGCCGGCACACTCGGCCGCAAACGGAGCTGGTGGATCGAGCCCGGTGCCTGGGGCGTGTTCCGCCCGTAGCATGACACCTGGGGGAGGGTGACGGTGACTGTGGAGGATCCGATCTGGCCGCCGGACGAGATCGTGGCGGGACCGCGCGGGACCCCGCCGGACCCGCCCGACGGGGCCACGACCCCGCCGGCGCGGCCGGCCCCACCCGTGCCGGCATCCCAGCCGGCGCCCGAGCCGGTGCCGCAGCCGGTGCCACAGGCAGCCCAGCCGGTGCCGCAGACCGCGCCCGAGCCGGCGGCCCCGACCCACCCGGCGCCGCAGACTCCGCCGCAGCCGGCGCCGTCGAACCATCCGGTGCCGCAGACACCGCCCCGGCCGGTGCCGTCTACCTATCCGGCGCCGCAGACACCGCCCCAGTCGGCGCCGTCCACCTACCCGGCGCCGCACACACCGCCCCAGCCGGCGCCGTCGACCTACCCGGTCGCGCCCGGGCACACGGTCCCGCCGGCGCTGTGGCCGCCGGCGACGGGTAACGGGCCGGCGCCCCAGCCGCGGCCACCGCAGCCAGGCACGGCAACCCCTCCGGCTGGACCTGCCGGCAACGGGGACCAGGCCGGCGCGGCACATTCGCCCTTCGGACCTCCCGGCACGCGCGACCAGACCGGCGCGGCCAACTCGCCCTACGGACCTCCCGGCACGCGCGACCAGACCGGCGCGCCCAACTCGCCCTTCGGACCTCCCGGCGCGGGTGATCCTGCGGGTGTGGCGCACTCGCCGTGGGCGCAGCCGCCGCAGCCGCCACCGGGACCGCAGCCGTCGCCGGTGCCACCACCGGCGCCGCAGCCGCCACCGGCCCGCCTGGGACCGCTCCCGCCGCACCCGCCGGTACCCCCGAATGGTCCTGCCCCGACCGTGCACGCACCGCAGCGGCCGGCACCACCGCAACCGGCCGGCCCGACTCCGAGCAGTCCGGCGCAGCCGCAGCCCTGGGCACCCGATCCGCTGATCCCGACCGCCGAGGAGTTCGCCCGGCGCAGAGCCGTCCGGCCGCCCGAGCCGGTGGCGCAGATGGGCATGCGCGGCGCGGTACGCAAGAGCACCTTCGGCCTGATCAAGTTGGCTCCGGGCGCGCACGAGCGCGAGGTCGGCCAGGACGTCGACACGATCCGGCGCAACTTCGGCGGTCTGCGCCAGGTGACGATCGTGAATCCCAAGGGTGGCGCGGGCAAGACCGTCGCGGTGCTCATGCTCGCGATGACGTTCGGCCAGAAGCGCGGCGGATATGTGCTGGCCTGGGACAACAACGAGACGCAGGGCACCCTGGGCATGCGCGCGCAGCAGGACTTCCACGCGCGCACCGTGCGTGACCTGCTCCGCGACCTCGACCACTTCCGCGGCGCCGGCGGCCGGGTCGGCGACCTGTCGCAGTACGTGCGGGCACAGGGCGAGGGCATGTTCGACGTGCTGGCCAGTGACGAGTCGGCGACGGGCGGTGAGATGCTCACGGCCGCCGCGTTCGCGGACCTCCGCGAGGTGGTCAGCCGGTTCTACAAGCTGATCATGGTGGACACCGGCAACAACGTGCGCGCGCAGAACTGGCAGGCGGCGATCGACGCGACCGACCAGCTC
>JBBWZQ010000022.1:0-4714 GCA_039649115.1 Micromonosporaceae bacterium
CCAGGATGCAGGCGTCGGCCAGCTTCGCCGAGTCCGACGCGACCAAGCTCAAGGCCGGCCAGATCGCGAACATCACCTGGTCGGCGCTGTCCAGCGCGACGGCGACGGGCAAGGTCGCCTCGATCTCCCCCACCGCGACGACGTCCAACAGCGTGAACTCGTACGCGGTCGTGGTGAGCATCGACGCGGTACCCGACGGCGTGCGGATCGGGCAGACCATCACCGTCAAGGTGACCGTCGCCTCGACCGGGAACGTGCTGCGGGTACCGACGAACGCGGTGCGCAGCGCGGGCGGCCGGTACACGGTGCAGGTGGTCTCCGGCGGCCGGACGCAGACCGTGGTGGTGCAGGTGGGCGTGGTGGGCGACGGGTACGACGAGATCACCTCCGGGCTGACCGCCAGGCAGGAGGTGGCGCTGACCACGACGACGACGAACGCCAGCTCCGGGACGAACCGGTTCGGCGGTGCCGGCCTGGGCGGCCTGGGCGGCGGCGGCGGGCCGGGCGGCGGAGCGGGCGGCGGAGCGGGCGGCGGCCCGTGACCGGGATGGCGCACCCCGTGCTGGACGTGCGGACGGTGGTCAAGACCTACGGCGCCGGCGAGACGGCGGTCCGCGCGCTGCGCGGGCTGTCGCTGGTCGTCGAGCGGGGCCAGTACGTGGCCATCATGGGCTCGTCGGGCTCGGGCAAGTCGACGCTGATGAACATCCTCGGCTGCCTCGACGTGCCCACCTCGGGCCGGTACCTGCTGGACGGGGTGGACGTCAGCCGGCTGTCCGACCGGCAGCTCGCGCTGGTCCGCAACCGCCGCATCGGCTTCGTGTTCCAGGCGTTCAACCTGATCCCGCGCACCACCGCACTGGCCAATGTGGAGCTTCCGCTCGCGTACGCCGGAATGAAGGGCGGCGAACGGCGGCGCCGCGCTGCGGCGGCGCTGGCCGTGGTCGGCCTGGCCGACCGCGCCCACCACGAACCCAACGAGCTGTCCGGCGGCCAGCAGCAGCGGGTCGCGGTGGCCCGCGCGCTGGTCACCGCGCCGGCGCTGGTGCTGGCCGACGAGCCGACCGGCAACCTGGACACCCAGTCCACGGCCGACATGCTGGCCGTGCTGGACCGGCTCAACCGCTCCGGCCGCACCATCGTCCTGATCACCCACGAGCCGGACGTGGCCGCGCACGCCAGTCGCCTGATCCGCCTGGTCGACGGCCGCATCGTGCAAGACGTCCGACAGGCGGTACCCATATGAACATCTTCGAGACCATCCGCTTCGCGATCCGCGGGGTGACGGCGAACAAGCTGCGCTCCTCGCTGACCGTGCTGGGCATGCTGATCGGCGTCGCGGCGGTCATCCTCCTCGTCGCCGTCGGCAACGGCTCGGGCAAGGCGGTGCAGGCGCGCATCGCCCAACTGGGCACGACCACGCTGACCATCAGCAGCGGCGGGCGGTTCGGTGGCGGCAACAACAACACCACCAACACGCAGAACACCTCGCTGACCATCGACCTGGTACCCGCCCTGCAGGACAAGGTGAACGCGCCGCACGTGAAGTCGGTGTCGCCGGTCGTGAGCAGCTCGCAGACCACCGCCTACGCCGGTACCAGCCACACCATCAACTCGTTCGTGGGCACCTACCCGAGCTACCTGGGCGCCTCGAACTACTCGGTCGCCAACGGCTCCGGCTTCACGCAGCAGGACCTGACCCAGGGCCGCAAGGTGGTCGTCATCGGCCAGACCGTGGCCACCGACCTGTTCGGCACGGTCAATCCGATCGATCAGCAGATCACCGTGAACGGGATGCTGTTCACCGTCGTCGGCGTGCTCGCCAACAAGGACAGCTCGGGCTTCAACGATCCCAACGACGTGGCACTGGCCCCGATCACGGCGGTGCAGCAGTCGCTGACCGGGTACGGCTCGCTCAGCCAGATCCTCGTCGAGGCCACCAGCGCGTCGACGGTGAGCGCCGCGCAGAGCGAGGTGACCGCCATCCTCAACGACAAGCTGAAAGTCACCAACGTCTCGAACGAGCCGTTCACTGTGCGCAGCGCGTCCCAGCTACTGTCCACTTCGCAGTCCACGGCGCAGACGTTCACCGTGCTGCTGGGTGCCGTTGCCGGGATCAGCCTGCTGGTGGGCGGCATCGGCATCACCAACATCATGCTGGTGACGGTCACCGAGCGGACCCGGGAGATCGGCATCCGCAAGGCGCTCGGCGCGCCCAAGCGCACCGTCCTCACCCAGTTCCTGGTCGAGGCGACCGTGTTGAGCGTCATCGGCGGCCTGCTCGGCGTGGTGGCCGCGGTCATCGGTACCCGGTTCACCATCGTGGGGGTGAAGCCGGTGATCGTACCGACCTCCATCGTGCTGGCGCTGGGGGTCTCGGTCGCCATCGGGCTCTTCTTCGGCAGCTACCCGGCCAGCCGGGCGGCGTCGCTCCGGCCTATCGAGGCACTTCGCTATGAGTAGTAGGGAACCCGCCATGACCGACGACACGACGGAGCTGTACCTGCGCCAGCCCGGCGAGGTCGACCTGGCCGCCGACCCGTTCGCCGACGACCTGGCCGAGCAACTGGAGGAGCGGGCACCCCGGCGCATCGCCAACCGGGGCACCGTCGTGCTGGGCGTGCTGGCGCTCCTGGTGGTCGGGTTCCTCGCCGGTGCGCAGGTGCAGAAGCACTGGGGCAAGACTTCCACGCAGAGCGGCAGCCCGTTCGGCAACCAGAACGGCGGCGGCCCCCGGGCCGGCGCGAGCGGCTTCCCCGGGTTCGGCAACCAGAACGGCGCGACCAGCGGCACCGGCGGCACGGCCGGCGCCGCCACGACCGGTACCGTCAAGCTGGTCGACGGGAACACCGTGTACATCCAGACCGCCGACGGCAACACGGTCACCATCAAGACGAGCGGCAGCACGTCGGTACAGGTCAGCCAGGCCGGCTCGATCAAGGACCTCAAGGCCGGCGCGACCGTGTCGGTGGAGGGCCAGACCGGCAGCGACGGCGCGGTCACCGCGACCCGCATCACCAGAACGAAGTAGCCGGGTCACCGTCACCAGGCGTCCGGGGTACCGCGCCGGCCGTCGAAGAAGTCCCGGAGCAGGGCGGCGCACTCCTGCTCGCGTACGCCCGGGTACACCTCGGGCCGGTGGGTCAGCCGCCGGTCGCGCACCACGTCCCACAGCGAGCCGACCGCACCCGACCTGGGCTCCCAGGCACCGAACACGAGCGTGTCGACGCGGGCCAGGACGAGCGCGCCGGCGCACATCGTGCAGGGCTCCAGCGTGACGACGAGGGTGCAGCCCGCCAGCCGCCAGGTGCCCAGCGCCGTGGCAGCCCGGCGCAGCGCCACCATCTCCGCGTGCGCGGTCGGGTCGGCGGTCGCCTCCCGCTCGTTGTGCCCGGTGGCCAGTTCGGTGCCGCCGGGCCCGTACACGACCGCACCGACCGGTACGTCGGCCGAGCCCGGAGCCAGGCGCGCCACCTCGATCGCCCGACCCATCCACGCGTCGTGGCGGGCGGTCACGTGTCCCGGAGTTCTTCCATCTCGTCCCCGCACCCGATCGCCTGGCAGATCTCCGCCGTCACGTCGGCCGGGAGCATGCCCTCCTGGGCGCAGAGCGCGAGCAGGCGGTGCGCCGGTACCCCCAGATCGGCCAGCAGGTCGGCGTCGCCGAGCGGGTCCACGTCCGGCTCGGGCGCCGCCGGTCGGCTGCCGGCCGCCACGTCCGCGGCCGGCGCGGGCGGCCGGACGTCGCCGTAGGCCGGCTCGCCGAGCACCGCCGGCACCGCGGTCACCTCGTCGATCTCCAGCGCCGGCTCCTCGACCTCGCCGAGCAGCAGCGCGCCGAGCCGGGACTCCTCGGCGAAGGCGGAGTCCGAGCCGAACACCCGCAGGTCTTCGCCCTCGTCGAGGCGCAGGATGACCAGGTACACGTCGTCGGCCTCGACGAACAGCAGCGATACGCGGGCGTCGGGTTCGACCTCGCGCAGGCGGTCGGCGACCTCCTCCACGTCGGCCACCCCGCCCAGATCAACCTCGGCCGCGACCCAGCCCTCGGGGCCACGAGCCACCGCAGCGGCGAAGTACGACACGGTCCCCCCGGTCGGAATGCTTGTCGGTTACGCGTGACGTTCTCTGGATGCCGGCAACGCCCGTCGCGGGCGCGGCCCATGGGTATGAACGATCAGCGCCCGGCTCGGGTACCGGTGCGCCGGCGCGTCGCGATGAGTTCGCGGATCTGGTCGACGGTCGCCCCGGGTGGTGTGAACCGCTTCCGTTCCGCCTTGGCACCCGCGATCTCGGCCAACAGGCGCAGCCGTCGTCGGCGGCGGTCCGGGTCGAGCCACTGGAGCGTCTGTGCCATGCCGCGAGCGTGCCGAACCGTGGCCGCCTTCGTCAAGCCCGGGTACCGATGGCAAGGTCACCACAGCACCCAGTGACCGCCGATCCAGTGCTCCATCACGATCACTCCCGCGAGCGCCATGGCGAGGCCACTGGTGAGCGCGATGCCGACCGCCACCCCGCGGAGCCCGAACCGCGCCAGCGCGAGCGCGCACAGCCAGGCCGCGACCCCGGCCGCAACGGTCCACCAGGCGTACGCCCGGGCCGTGCCGGCGAGCAGGCCGAACAGTGCCATCCACACCGTGGCCGCCGCGCCGCCCAGCGCGACCGCGCCCAGCCGGGTCGGGTGCGGCTCCCGGTAGCTGGGGCGGGGCGGGCC
>JBBWZQ010000034.1:0-15590 GCA_039649115.1 Micromonosporaceae bacterium
GTTCTCCTTCGACGGGCTGGTCGACGCCCGGGAGCATGTCGCGTTCGGCCTCGGTGACTGGGCGGGGTCGCTGGACCGGCACGCGGCGGGTGGTCCGGCGCCGCTGGTGCGCCCGCACAGTGAGTGCCTGACCGGTGACGTGTTCGGCAGCCAGCGCTGCGACTGCGGGCCGCAGTTGCGCGAGGCGGTGGAGCGGATCGCCGGGGTGGGTGGGTTCGTGCTGTACCTGCGCCAGGAGGGCCGGGGGATCGGCCTGTACACGAAGCTGGACGCCTACGCGTTGCAGGACGCGGGGTTGGACACGTTCGAGGCGAACGTGGCGCTGGGGCACGGCGAGGACGAGCGGGACTACACGGTGGCGGCGCAGATGCTGCGCGCGCTGGGGGTGGCCCGGGTGGCATTGTTGAGCAACAACCCGGACAAGGTGGAGCAGCTCAATGAGCTGGGGGTGACAGTGGCCGAGCGGGTGCCGACCGGGGTGTACCTGTCCCCGGTCAACGCCGGCTACCTCGCCGCGAAAGCCAACCGCGCCGCCCGCGCCCTCGACCTCCCGCTCGCCTGCTGAAGGGGCCGGATCAGGTGTTGACCGATGCTCAGGACGACCTGACCGCGCAGGACGACCCGGCGGCGGACGGCGGCCAGGAGGGCACGCCGGGCGGCAGCGCCGCGGGCGCCCGGGCCGGCGCCCGTGCTCGCCTGCGCCTCGTCGCCGGCTGGGTGACCACCGCCCTGGCCTGCCTGCTCCTGGTGTTCGCCCTCAGCGCGCCCAACCAGATCGGTCAATTCACGCCCCTGGTATTCGTGCGCATCCCGGCGGAGGGACTCATCGCGGCCCTCCTCGCACTCGTGCTGCCGGCGAGGCTGCGGCAGGTGACGGCGGGGTTCCTCGGGGTGTGCCTCGGCCTGCTGACCCTCATGAAGATCCTGGACATGGGCTTCAACGAGGCGCTCGACCGGCCGTTCGACCTGGTGGGCGACTGGCCGCTGCTCGGGGACGCGGTGGACTACGTCGGGCGGTCGTACGGCCAGGCGGGCGCGACCGGCGCGGTGATCGTGGCCGTGCTCCTCGTCCTCGCGGTGCTCGTCCTCATGACGCTGTCGATGCTGCGCGTGACCCGCCTCGTGGCCCGGTACCGGACCACGGCGACCCCCACCGTCGCGGCGTTCGGCGTCGTCTGGGTCATCTGCGCGGCGCTCGGCCTGCAGATCCTGCCGGGCATGCCGTTCGCTTCCAAGAGCGCGGCCGGCGTCACCTTGCACCGCCTGCGCCAGGCGGAGGCGGACTACCGGGCCCTGGGGGGGTTCTCGAAGGAGGCCGGCGTCGACGCCTTCCGCGACACCCCGGGCGACCAGTTGCTGACCGCCCTGCGCGGCAAGGACGTCCTCGTCTCCTTCGTCGAGAGCTACGGGCGGGTCGCCCTCGACGATCCGCAGATGGCGCCGCAGATCGGCGCGATCCTCGACGACGGTACCCGCCGGCTGGACGCGGCCGGGTTCGCCTCCCGCAGCGCCTTCCTCACCTCGCCGACGGCCGGCGGCGGTAGCTGGCTGGCCCACTCCACCCTGCTGTCCGGTGTGTGGATCAACAACCAGCAGCGGTACAGCAAGCTCCTGGCGAGCAAACGCTTCACTCTCAACCGCGCCTTCCAGCGGGCGGGCTGGCGGACGGTCGACGTCGAGCCGGGCCTCAGCCGGCCCTGGCCGCAGGGTGCCTTCTACGGATCCGACCGGCTCTACACCGCCAAGGACCTCGGGTACCGCGGCCCGACCTTCAACTTCCGCTCCATGCCGGACCAGTACACCCTGAACACGTTCCAGAAGCTGGAGCGCTCGGCGCCGGACCACGCCCCCGTGATGGCGGAGATGGTCCTGCTCTCCAGCCACTCGCCCTGGGCGCCGCTCCCCCACCTCGTCGACTGGGACAAGGTCGGCGACGGCACGGTGTTCGCGGGCATGCCGGAGGCCGGCGACTCGCCGAGCGTCGTGCGCGACCAGGTACGCGCCGCGTACCGGCAGTCCATCGAGTACACGCTGAGCACCCTCATCTCGTACCTGGAGAGGTACGGCGACAAGAACCTCGTGCTGGTCTTCCTCGGCGACCACCAGCCCGCCCCGCTCGTCGCCGGTACCGGCGCCGTCCGGCAGGTACCGGTCACGATCGTCGCCCGCGACCCGGCCGTCCTGGACCGGATCTCCGGGTGGGGCTGGCAGCCCGGTCTCAAGCCCGCGCCACAGTCCCCGGTGTGGCCGATGAACCAGTTCCGCGACCGGTTCCTGACCGCCTTCGGATCGCGGGCCCAGCCGGCCGCGTCGCCGTCCACGCCGCCCCACTGAGCCGTCGCGGGACCCTACAGGAGGCGGGCCCGGGCGTACACGTCGCCGGAGCGGCCCAGCGGGCGGAACTGCTCGAGCAGCCGGACGAGCTCGGCCGCGTCGAGCCAGCGCTCGCTGGCCAGGCGCATCGTCTCGACCGGTGAGTAGTTGTAGAGGTACCCGCCCGGCTGCGCGCCGAGCTGCTCCACGCGGCTCAGCACGGCCAGGGCGGCGTCATGCGCCATCGGGAGATACTCGAAGGACAACCCGCGCAGGGGTCGGGTGAGACCCGCCAGGACGTCGAGCTCGAAGCCCTCGACGTCGATCTTGCAGAACGCCGGCGCGCCGTGCACCGCGATGAGGTCGTCGAGGGTCGCCACCTCCACCTCGACGGACCGGTCCCAGCGCACCTTGGCGAAGCTGCGGTCGGTCGCCACCGTCTCGATCCAGTCCGGCGACATCGACGAGACCGTCGGCGTCGCGGTGGACAGGGCCAGCCGGGCCCGCCCGGCCCGGGCCCCGACTCCCAGCGGCACGATGGTGACGCCCGGGTCGCGGCCGAAGAAGAGCCGCAGGACGCGCAGGCAGTCGGGCTGCGGCTCGATCGCGATCACCCGGGCCCCCAGCCGCCGCCAGGCGCGCACCCGGCTGCCGACGTGGGCACCGACGTCGAAGGCGAGATCTCCCGGCCCGAGGAACTCGCCGTAGAGCCGCACCATGCGCCGGCGCCGTCCCGGTACGCCATGGTAGATGGCAAGGGACCGCGCGATTCCCCAGGCACGGCCGAGCATGCCCTGACCCTACCTGAGCCGGGTCAGGCCGGGCCGGCGTGGTACGGGATCGTGAGCGGGCCCTCGGGCAGCACGCACAGCCGCGCCCCGGGACCGGCCTCGTCCAGCGCCTGCGCCACCCGCGCGCCGACGTCGCCGGTCTGTTCCAGGTGCGCGGCGGCAAGCTCCACATCGGACAGGTACGAGGTGTGCATGACGACCCTCGCGCCACATTGGATCCGGGCCTGGATCTGCACCTGCCACTGGTCCGGCACGGTGTGCCGGCGGGCGCCGATCTCCGCGAGCAGGTCGCCGGGCGAGCCCGCCGAGGTGAGCACGTCGCGATAGGAGCCGTGGTCGGGGAAGCCGTCCCGGCACTCGGCCGCGCAGACGATGACGCCACCGGGGCGTACCACCTGGAACGCGGCGGACATCCCTTTCACCGACTGGTACAGGTTCTGGTCCAGCGGGTACCCGGCGTTGGTGGTCAGCACCACGTCGAACGGCGCGCCGACCGGGCGCATCGCCGCCTCCCGGGCGGCCGCGGTCGCGGCGGCGTGCATGGCCGGCAGGTCGCCGCCGAACGCCCGCACCACCCGCTGGTCCCGGTTGAGGAGCACGTCGAGGGCGAACGTGACGCCGGTGCCCTCGGCGATCGCGCGGATGTCGTCGTGCACCGGGTTGCCGTGGGTGATGCCCCAGGTGGCCTTGGGATGGCCGATGCGGGCCGCGTCGTGCAGCGTCAGCACCGTCTCCAGCGCGGCCAGGCCGGGCGCGACCATCTTGGGGCCGCCGGAGAAGCCGGCGAAGAAGTGCGGTTCGACGAAGCCTGTGGTGACGCGGACGTCGGCGGCGACCCACTCGCGGTTGAGCCAGACCGGGACGCCGTTGCCGTGCTCCCCCAGCCACACCAGGCTGTCCCGGTCGCGGGCGTCGTGGTTGACCACGCGGACCGCGTCGACCACCCGGTCGCCGAACATGGCGCGCAACTCCGCGCCGGTGTTGCCCCGGTGGGTACCGGTGGCCACGAGCACCACCACGTCGTCGAGGTCGACGACCCCGTCGAGCTCGTCGAGGATCGCCGGGATCATCAGCTGCCGCGGCTGCGGGCGGGTACCGTCGCAGGCGGAGATCGCCACTCGCTGGCCCCGGCGTACCCGCTCGCGCAGGGGCGGCCCGGCCACCGGCTCGCGCAGCGCGGCCCGTACCGCGGCCGCCTCGTCCACGGCGGCGTCCCGGTGTGCCGGGGAGATGACCGTGGTGCGCTCGCCGGGCAGGTCGACACTCAGCCCGCGGCTGCCGTAGGCGAGGTCGACGCGCACCAGCGGCTCCTCGATTGACCCGATGTACCAGCCACTCTAGCCAACCTCGGGTGCGACGGACTCGCCGCCCCATTCCTCCGGGGCGACATCCGCGAGCGTCTCGGAGAAAGTCCACTGGTGGCCGGCGGGATCCTCGGCGGTGTACTGGCGCTCGCCGTACTCGAAGTCGGTCGGTTCCATGAGGATACGAGCGCCGTGCTCCCGGGCCCGCTCGCAGTGGGCGTGGACGTCCGCCACCCGCACGAGGACCGAGTGGGTGGCCTCCCCCGGACGCGGCGGGCGGCGGTCGTGGCGTACATCGGCGACGATCACGGCACCGTCGCCGACCTTGAGCTGTGCGCGGTGGTTCTCGCCGATCCGTACCCGCTCGACGAACCCGAAGGCCGCCCCGAGCCAGGCGACCGCCTGGCGCACATCGGGACAGATCAGGACCGGGACCACCGTCGACGCCGGGATGGAGCGATTCGGCTTCACGTCTGACTCCAAGCTGCCGTATCAGAGGGTGTAGCTCTTGCGGCCGAGCAGGTCAACCGTCCTTCCCACCGTCGACTGGGCTGTTGGCCGCGGCGTCCGGCCAGCCCGGGGCGTCGCCGGCACAGCACCCATCGTGGCATGCCCGACCGGCCCCGGTTCAGTACCACCGGCCGACCACGAGTGGGCCACCCGCAGTCACGGTGATCGTGGCGCCAGGCAGACCTGATCACCACGAACGCAGGCAATTCACCCCCACCACGGGTTGCCCATAGTCCGGAAATGCATTCTTGGCGGGAAAGGCGCCGGATCCGGTGCCTTTCCCGCCAAGATCCCACTTTGGGTATGATCACGGCGACCCCGCCGACCCCTGCGTCGCCGCCAGGGTTTCATGCCGATGACCCCGCGAAGGCCGCCTGGGCTGTTTACCGGCAGCCGCCGAATTCGACTCCCCCGGCCGGCAAAACCCGGGCGGAAACGTGATGCGTCAGCGCCGCCGGTGCGAGATCATAGGCCGGTCACGAGTCTGGAACGCAACGGGGGAGTCAATGGCCAGGTCGTTGGTCGGCGTCATCACAGGCCGGCGGATCAAATACTTGATCATCCTATTTTGGCTGGTCGTCGTGGGTGTGGCCGGGCCACTGGCGGGCAAGTTGACCGGCGCCGAGAAGAACGACGCGAAGTCGTGGCTGCCGGGCAGCGCCGAGTCGACGCAGGTGCTCACCGTCCAGGCCGGGTTCGCCTCGCCGAACACGATCCCCGCGGTCGTGGTGTACGAGCGGTCCACCAAGCTCACCCCCGCCGACCTGCAGAAGGTTGCCGACGATGCCCGCACGTTCGGCCAACTGGCCGAGCTGGACGGCAAGGTCACCGGTCCGATCCCGTCCGGCGACGGGTACGCCGCGCAGCTGGTCGTCCCGCTCGACCTGGGCAAGGAGGGCTGGTCGAAGGCGGCTCCCCTGGTCGATTCGCTCCGCGCGACGGCGACCGCCGGCGCGAACGGGCTGACCGTGCACATCGCCGGACCGGCCGGCGCCGCCGCCGACTCCAGCAAGGCGTTCAACGGCATCGACAGTTCGCTGCTGTTCGGCACCATCGGCGTCGTCGTGCTGATCCTGCTGCTGACCTACCGCAGCCCGATCCTGTGGCTGTTGCCGGTCATCTCCGCGGGCATCGCGCTGACCTGCGCCCAGGCCGTGATCTACCTGCTGGCCGCGCACGCGGGACTGACCGTCAACGCGCAGAGCGCCGGCATCCTGACCGTACTGGTCTTCGGCGCCGGCACGGACTACGCGCTGCTGCTGGTCGCCCGGTACCGCGAGGAGCTGCGCCGGCACGAGGACCGGCACGAGGCGATGCGGGTCGCGCTGCACCGGGCCGGCCCCGCGATCATCGCCAGCGGCGCGACGGTCATCGCCGGCATGTTGTGCCTGTTGTTCGCGCGTACCAACTCCACGAAGGGCCTCGGTCCGGTCACCGCGATCGGCGTCCTGGTCGGCCTCGTGGTGATGATGACGCTGCTGCCCGCGCTGCTCGTGACCGTCGGCCGGTGGTTCTTCTGGCCGGCCCGGCCGAGGTACGGCTCGGACGAGCCCACCACCCGGGGCATCTGGGCCCGGATCGGCGCCGCGATCGCCCGGCGGCCCCGCACCACGTGGATCGCCACCACGCTGGCCCTCGGTGCCCTCGCGATCGGCATCGTGCAGCTCAACGCGGTCGGCCTGTCCAACAAGGACTCCTTCCGGGGTCAGCAGGACTCGGTCGTGGGCGAGCAGGCACTGGCCACCCACTTCGCCACCGACTCCGGCAGCCCGGTGGTGGTGATCAGCAAGGCGGACCAGGCCGCCGCCGTACGCTCGGCGTTCGCCGCGACCGACGGCATCGACGGCTCGTCGGTGACCCAACCGGTGATCCGCGGCGGCTACGCCTACCTGCAGGGGGTGCTCACCCACCCGGCGGACAGCCAGGCCGCGTTCGACACCGTCGACCGGGTCCGGAACGCGGTGCACCCGGTACCCGCAGCGCAGGCCAAGGTGGGTGGCAGCACGGCGATCAACCTCGACGTCCGGCGGGCCGCGACCTACGACCGGAACCTGATCATCCCGGTGGTCCTGGTCGTGGTGCTGTTCATCCTCGCCGGCCTGTTGCGGGCGCTGCTGGTACCGCTGGTGCTCGTCGCCACCGTCGTGCTGTCCTTCGGGGCCGCGATGGGGGTCAGCGCGCTGGTGTTCCGGCACGTCTTCGGGTTCGCCGGCGCCGATACCGGGTTCCCGCTGTTCGTGTTCGTGTTCCTGGTGGCGCTGGGCATCGACTACAACATCTTCCTGATGACCCGGGTACGCGAGGAGGCCTGGCGGCACGGTACCCGGCGCGCCGCCCTGATCGGGCTGGGCGCCACCGGTGGTGTGATCACCTCGGCCGGGCTGGTGCTCGCCGGCACCTTCGCCGTGCTGGGTACCCTCCCGCTGACCGCGTTCGCCGAGATCGGCTTCGCGGTGGCCTTCGGCGTCCTGCTCGACACGCTCGTCGTCCGCTCGGTGCTGGTGACCGCGCTGAACCTGGACTTCGGGGCGCGCCTGTGGTGGCCGAGCGCGCTGACGAAGGTACCCGACGTGGCGCCGGTCGCCGAGACCGAGCAACCGAGCCCGGAGCTGTCCGCCCCGCGCGGGTGACGCGAGAGCCGAGCGGGCCGCCCAGGCCCGCTCGGCGCGCCGGAACGATCGTTGAGCGACCGGCCGGTTGACGTTGCATCGATGTCGCGAAATGTTTCGGTGAACTCTCCGGTCGGAGGCGAAACATGGCGACCTCGGTGTCCCCACCCACGACAGGCTCGCGCGGTCCGCAGCGGCGCGCGGTCATCGCGAGCACGGTCGGCACCACCATCGAGTGGTACGACTTCTTCCTGTACAACACGGCCTCTGCGTTGATCTTTCCGGCCCTGTTCTTCCCGCACCAGGCGGCGTACACCGGGATTCTGCTGTCCTTCGGCACGCAGTTCGTCGGTTTCGCCGCCCGGCCGTTCGGTGCGGCCCTGTTCGGGCATTTCGGTGACCGCGTCGGCCGCAAGGCGATGCTGGTCACCACCCTGGTCCTGATGGGGGTCAGCACGTTCCTCATCGGCCTGCTGCCCACCTACAGCGCGATCGGCTACACCGCGCCGGTGCTGCTCACGCTGCTGCGCGTCGCCCAGGGTCTGGGCGTCGGCGGCGAGTGGGGCGGGTCGGTGCTGCTGTCGATGGAGTGGGGCACCCGCCGGTGGCGCGGGCTGATGGCCAGTTGGCCGCAGCTGGGCGTGCCGCTCGGCCTGGTGCTGTCCACCGGCATGGTCCGGCTGCTGACCACCTGGACCGGCGCCAGCTTCGACAACTGGGGCTGGCGGATACCGTTCCTGGTCAGCATCGTGCTGATCGGCGTCGGCCTGTACGTGCGGCTGCGCGTGCTGGAGACGCCGGAGTTCCGGCAGGTGCGCGAGCGGCGCGCGGTCGTGCGCCAGCCGCTGGTCGAGGTGCTCGTGCGGCAGTGGCGCACGGTGCTCACCTCGGCCTTCGTCCGGATGTCCGAGCAGGCACCGTTCTACCTGTTCACCTCGTTCGTGCTGACCTACGGCACGACCCGGCTCAAGCTGGACCGCACCGGCCTGCTCAACGACGTCCTGGTGGCGGCGGCACTCGGGCTGCTGACCGTGCCGCTGTTCGGGTACCTGTCCGACCGGCTCGGCCGCCGCCGCGTCTACGCCGTCGGCATCGTCTGCATCGCGCTCTACGCCTTCCCGTACTTCGGCCTGCTCAATACGAAGACCGCCGGGCTGGTGCTGCTCGGCATCGTGCTGTCCCTCGTCTTCCACGACATGCAGTACGGGCCACAGGCCGCGCTGATCGCCGAGGGCTTCGGCGCCGAGATCCGGTACTCCGGTGCGGGTCTCGGGTACCAGCTCGCCTCGGTGATCGCGGGCGGGCCGGCACCGCTGATCGCGACGAAGATCCTCCAGTCGACCGGGTCCAGCACCGGCATCAGCCTGTACATCATCGGCTGTTGCGTGCTCGCCATGGCCGCGCTGGTGCTGATGCCGCGACCCCGCCAGGTGACCGGGACCTGACCGGCCGTCACTGCTGCAGGGCGCCGGCCAGCAGGCCACGCATGAAGTACCGGCCCAGCAGCACATAGACCAGAAGCGTCGGTATGCACGCCAGCAGGGCGCCGGCCATCGCCTGCTCGAACGGTACGGACTGGCCGCCGGCGATGTTGTTCAGCGCGATCGTCACGGGCCACGCGTCCCGGCTGGTCATCACCGCGCCGAAGAGGAAGTCGTTCCAGATCGCGGTGAACTGCCAGATGATCGAGATGGCGAACGCCGGCCCGGCCAGCGGGACACCGATGTCGACGAAGCTGCGCAGCATCCCGGCACCGTCCACTTTGGCCGATTCGATCAGGGTGCTGGGCAGGCCGACGAAGTAGTTGCGGAAGATGAGGGTGGTGATGGGCAGGCCGTAGATGATGTGTACCAGCAACAGGCCGCGCAGCCCGCCGGTCGGGTCGCTGCCGCCGCGCAGCCCGGCGGTGTTCATCGTCTGCACCAGCGGGATGAGGATGGCCTGGTAGGGCACGAAGATGCCGAACACGATCAGCGGAAAGACCAGCCCCGAACCGCGGAACCGCCACTTCGCCATGACGAACCCGTTGGCGCAGCCCAACAGCGAGGAGATGAGGCTGGCCGGGATGGCCAGCACGATGCTGTTGCGCAGCCCGCCCGCCAGCTTCGGCCAGACAGTCGAGAAACCCTGCAGCGACAGCGCACGAGGCAGGTGCCACATGCCGGTGACGGAGACCTCGCCCGGATTCTTCAGCGCCGTGACGACCAGCGCGTACACCGGCATGAGGAACAGGCAGGCGAGGGCGTACAGCGCGCCGTACCGCAGGAAGGTGCGCCACCGGCCGCGCCCGCGCCCGGCCCGGTTGGTCGCGGCGGCCGGTATGGCGGGTGGCGTGGTGACAGTCTGCCCGATCACGTGGCCTGCCTCCGGACGGAGTACCAGATGTAGGGACCGATCACCAGCGCGACGCCGATCAGGAGCACCGTGGCGATCGTCGCGCCGCGGTTGTAGAACCCGCCGTCGAAGGTGGTGAACCACATGTACAGCGACGGTGTGTCGATCTTCAGGTTGCGCTGGTCCAGCGCGTACAGGAGATCGAAGGTCTTCAACGAGATGTGCAGCAGGATGACCACCGCGCTGAGCGTCGCCGGGCCCAGCGCCGGCCGCGTCACGTGCCAGAACAGCTGTGCCTCGCCGGCACCGTCGACGCGGGCGGCCTCCCGCACGCTCTGCGGCACCGCGCGCATCCCGGCGAGGAACAGCGCCATGACGTATCCGGAGAGCGCCCAGCCGGCGGGAAGCGCCACGGCGGCGATCGCCCAACTGGAGGTGGAGCGGTGCCAGTCACTGCGCAGGAAGCCGAGACCGACGTCGGCGAGCAGTCTGTTCACGCCGGCGGTCTGCGTGCCCTGGCCGTTGTCCAGCAGCCAGCGCCAGATGATGCCGGTCGCGATGAAGGAGATGGCCATGGGGAACAGGAAGATGCTGCGCAGCAACCCCTCGCCGCGGACACCCCGGTCCAGCAGCAGGGCCAGGACGAAGCCCAGCGCCAGCGATCCGAGGACGAAGACGACGGTGAAGATGACAATGTTGTGTACGTCGGTGAGCCAGCGCTGGTCTGTCCACAGTGCCCAGTAGTTGTGCAACCCGACGAAGTCGTACGTCGGCGTCAGGCCCCGCCAGCTCGTGAACGACACGCGCACGTTCCAGCCCAGGAACCCGTACACGAAAATGCCGACCAGGATCATCGACGGCGCCAGCAGCAGCAACCCGCCCGCCCAGGAACCGCCGCGGCGGGGGCGCTTGCGTCGGGTGTTGTTGTGGCGCAAGCGGCGTGCCGCGCGCATCGCGCGCGCCGCCGTCGTCGTCTGGTCGGACTGCGGCTGGCGGTGCCGCGCCACGGTGGGCGTGCCGGTCACCGGGTCTCCCCGTATTTCGCCGCGACGGTGTCCGCGAACTTCCCGACGTCGCCGTCCTGCACGAAGAAGCCGAGCGCGGTGTCAATCTCGGCGTTCCACGCGTTGTCCGCGACGACTCCGTGGGCCAGCGAGCCGACGATGCGCGTGTGCGGATCCCGCCACTGCTGCAGGGCTCCGGCGAGATAGCCGGTGTACTTGGTGGGGTCGGCGTCGGTACGCGCCGGAACCGAACCCTTCTGCGGGTTGAACAGATCCTCGCCCGCGACCGAGCCGCATTCGATGAGCCACTTGCGGGCCAGGTCGGGGTGGCGCGCACCGGTCGGCAGGGTGAACGAGTCCGACAGGAAGTCGTAGATCCCCTGGGTGCCGGGTGAGGCGGTGGCGCTGAAGTTCTGTTGCCAGATCAGTTTCTTGGTCACGGCGAGGTAAGAGTACGCCCAGTCGCCCATCACCGTGTAGACCGCGGACCCGTCCATGACCCGGTCCAGCTGTGGCTGCCAGTCCGCCGCGCTGGAGGCGATGTCCGACTGCGCGAGTACCCGCTTGTAGATGCCCAGCGCGTCCAGCGTCTCCCTGTCCTTCCAGGAAGCCGAGTCGGTCCACAGCCGCTCGTACCGGTCCGGTCCCAGCACGCCCAGCAGTACCGTCTCCAGCAGGTGCTTCTGTGTCCACTCTGGACCGATGGTGAGCGGGACGCGGCCCTTGGCCCTGATGGCGGCCGCCTGGCTCAGGAACTCGCTCCACGTCTTCGGCGGTCCCGCGAGGCCCAACTGGCGCAGCGTCTCGGGCTTGTACCAGATAATGTTCGCGCGGTGGATGTTCACCGGAACGGCGTAGATCTTCCCGTCGATGGTGAGCTTGTCCAGCAGCCCCGCCGGGAACACCTTGGTCCACCCCTGCGCCTGGTACAGCGAGGTGAGGTCCTGCACCTTGCCGGAGCGGATGTCGTCGGCCAGTTCCAGCCCGGCGTGCCGCTGGTAGGAGTCCGGTGGGTCGTTGGCGAGCAGCCTGGTGGCCAGGATCGCCTTCGCGTTCGAGCCGGCGCCGCCGGAGACGGCCGCGTTGACCACCTGCGCACCCGGGTTGCGCGCCTCGAAGTCCTTGACCATGGCCCGCAGGCCGTTCTCCTCGCCCGGCCCGGTCCACCAGGAGTAGACCTCGACCTGCCGCCCGCTCGCCGCACCGCCCGCCCGCAGGTACAGCGGCATCGCCACGATGGTGGCGATCACGAGCAGTGCGATGATCCAAATCCGACCCTGCCACATGTGGCCCTCCCACAAGGCCGAATGTTTCCGCGGGCAACTTACTCCGTGGGAGCGTAGTCCAACAGACCGATGAACGGCTCATTCTCCCACCCGTCGACCCACCGACAGGCGCTGGTCAACGGCACGAGCTGTCCGATCGGCGGCTAATTCGGAATGGATGGTGGATCGTGAGGCCGTTTGTCCACTTCTCCGTCACGACAAGAAGGGGATCTGCCACTGTCGGTTGCCATGGCCGTGGTCGGAGCTCGATCACCGGGGCGCACCGGACCGCGGTGACGTCGGCGAGTAGCCCGCTGGGCCGATGACCAGGGTGTCGTAGGCGCCGGGCGGCCTTCACCAACTCGTAATGTCGCGGGGCGGCGGTTGGCCGCCGTGATCATGAGGTGTGGGTCCGAGGCCGCGGGGGGCCGCCGTGATCATGCCCGAGGCGAGATCTTGGCGATAAAGGCACCGGAATCGGGGCCTTTGCCGCCAAGAATGCCTGTCGGGGCTTCGGGGTGGCACACGGTTGGGTGAACTGCCCGGCTTTGTCGTCCTCCCGGACCGATCGGGACGTCAAGCCACCACGATCACGGTGATTGCAGATGCCCCCCTTGTCGCTGCCGCTTGTCCCGGGTGGATCACCCGCCGCCCGCCCTCCAAGAACCGGGGCTCCGCGAAAGTTGCCGTTCCCGCCACGATCTCCCCGACATGATCGCGGCGACACCCACGGCCGGGAGCCACCTGCCGGACCGACACCAACGCGATCACGCTGCCCGCTCCGGACCCCTCCCCGATCACCCCGGCGCACCAACTTCCGTAAAGAAGCACCCCCAGCCCGACCCTGGGAGCAAGTATTGACAAGAAACTGTGTTGAAGGTTATCTATAGCGGAGAGCGCTCTCTCAGGCCCCTCCGCCTTGGGAGTCCACATGGTCCGAACCGGCCCGCCACTGGACAGCACCGGCGCGGCCCGCCGGCAGAGCGCCCTCGACGCACTGAACGCCGCACCGTGAACGGCGCCAGGCCCCTGGTGACGCTGGCCGTCACGATGACACTCGCCCTCGGTACCGTCGTCGCCTCGCCGATGCCCGCCCGCGCGGCCAGCACGCCGCTGTCCCAGAACAAGCCGGTAACGGCCTCGTCGACGGAGAACGCCGGCACTCCGGTCACCGCCGCGGTCGACGGCGACACCGGCACCCGCTGGTCCAGCGCGTTCAACGATCCACAGTGGATACAGGTCGACCTGGGCGCACCGGCCACCATCAGCCGGGTGGTCCTCAACTGGGAGGCCGCCTACGCCACCGCCTTCCAGCTCCAGGTATCCGATGACGGTGCGGCGTGGACCACCATCCACGCCACGACCACCGGCACCGGCGGCGTCCAGGACCTCGCGGTCACCGGCACCGGCCGGTACGTGCGCGTGTACGGCACCGCGCGGGCGACTCCGTACGGGTACTCGCTCTGGGAGTTCCAGGTCTACGCGGCCGGCCCCGGTCCCGGCACCTTCCCCGTGACGTTCCGGAACAACACCGGAGGCGCCTTTCCGGACAGCCAGATCTTCGTCATGGTTCTGCTCCAGGCCGCTGCCGGACAGTGGAGTTACCTGAAGCCCGACGGAAGCCTGGCCCACATCAACCACCTCGACGCCAGCGCGCCGGACCACCTGACGAAGAACGGCAGGGACTATCCGAACATGTCGTTCTCGCTGGCGCGGGCGAGCACGGTCACCTTCCCCGATCACAATGAGGGCGCCCGCATCTACCTCTCGGTCGGCTCCCCCATGTACATCGCGGTGTCGCCGGACGACCGTGGCTGGGCCGGCCCCGATCCGCAGAACCCGGCCGATCCCAACGTGGACGTCTACTACGACTGGTACGAGTACTCGTACATCTTCAATGGCACCGGGTTCGGCGGGAACACCACCCAGGTCGACCTGTTCGGCTTCCCGATGACCGCGCGCCTGCAGCAGGCGTCGACCGGCTACGACCAGACGGTCGGCACCACCCTCACCCGGTCGGCGGTCTTCTCGCGGTACGCCAGTTCCGTCGCTCCCGCGTTCCAGCCGCTGGCCGGCCAGTACCGGATCCTGGCGCCCCGCTCGTCGGCGACGTTCCGGCCGGGCGGCGCGCAGGGAGACTACCTGCAGGCCTACATCGACCAGGTGTGGAACTACTACACCACACACCCGTTCTCACTGACCCGGCTCGGCCAGACCTTCACCGGCGCTGTGTCGGGTGGTGTGCTGAACGGCACCGGCAGCGACGGGTCCACGTTCAGCCTGACCGAGCCGACCAGCACCGACGTCTTCCAGTGCGCCGGCGCGCTGGTGCCGCCGACCAACGACGTGTCGCGCGCGCTCGGTGCCGAGTTCTGCGCCGCGTTCAACCGGGGTGTCGCCCTCGACACGGCGGACTGGTACAACCCCCCGGCGTACTACCGGACGGGCCCGAAGAACGACTACGCCCAGTTCTTCCACTCGATCAGCCTGCAGAACCGGGCGTACGGCTTCCCGTACGACGACATCAACGACCAGAGCTCCGTGCGGATCCTGGGCAACTCGAACCCGCCGAGCCTGCTCACCCTCGGGATCGGTTGGTAGCCGCACCGGCCACCCGCGCCAGGAGGGTCTGCCGGTCGATCGGGTCCACCCCGGTCGCGGGAACCGTGCACGCATGGGCACCCGCGACGGCGCCGTACCGGAGGCAGGTCTCCAGCGGCTCACCCGCCAGGTACCCGAAGAGGAAGCCGGCGACGAAGGCGTCGCCGGCACCGTTGGAGTCCGTCACCGGAGCCGGCGGTGCGGCTGCCCGGAAGCGGCGCACCTCGCCGGTGTCCCGGCCGAGCAGGTAGCCGCCTTCGGCTCCGGCGGTGGCGACGACCACGCGCGCCCTTCCATTGTGGAGGATCGCCCGCATCGTGGCCTCGTGGTCGGGCAGCGCGGCGGTCGACAGGAATACGACATCGGCCTGGTCCGCGAACGTGCGTTGGTACGGGTTGGCGCCGTCCCAGTCGTGCAGGTCGGTCGAGATGCTCACCCCCGCCGCCACCACCGCCGGCAGCGTGTACCCGCACGGGTGGGTGATGGACACGTGCGCGTGCCGGGCCCCGCGTGCCAGCGTGCTCACCAGGTCGGGCGGCAGGCGGTCCGCGCCGACGGCCCGGGCGTCGTACAGCGACAGGCGGCGCCCGGCCGGATCCACCAGGTTCACCGCCCGCTTGGTACCCGCGGCGGTGACCACGCCGGTGAACGGGGCGCCCCGCCGCTCGTGCAGCGCGCGGACGAGCCGGCCCTCGTGATCGTCACCGATCAGGTCCACGTGCATCGTGCTCAACCCGAGGGCGTGCAGCCCGAGCGCGACGCCGTCGCCGGTCTGCCCCGCGCGGGTCTCGATGGCGGGCACCTGGTAGCTGTCGGCGAAGGGCAGCGGGAGTTCGGGCACGTACGCGACGGTGTCCAC
>JBBWZQ010000078.1:0-10191 GCA_039649115.1 Micromonosporaceae bacterium
GGCGGCGGTGGTGGCGGTGGCGGGGGCATCGGCGCCTCGGGCGAGGTGGCCCGGATCGACCAGCTGCGGCGCACGTTCCAGCCGCGCCGGTTCGGCAGCGGGTACGACCCCGGGCAGGTGGACCGGCTGTTCGAGGGCATCCTCGCCGCGATGACCGGCCGCTCGCCGGTGTCGATCAACGACGCGGAGCTGGACCCGGGGCAGTTCAACCTGGTGCCGGGCGGTTACTTCGAGGCCGAGGTGGACCAGGCCCTGCGGGAGGTGCGCGACATCATCCGCCGACGCTGACGGGCTATCGCAACCCGTTCTTGCGCAGCACCCAGTCGCCGATCAGCACGCCGACGATCAGTGCGGCGAGCCCGAGCAGCACGACGAGGCCGATCTGGCTCTCCTGGCTGCCCCCGTGCGCGCAGAACGCCATCATGACCAGCAGCACGACGGTGCCGACGGCGCCCACGCGGGCGGCCCGGCTGGGTCCCGGCTTGTGCTGGTCGGGCGAGGTCACCGGCTCGTTCGCGGACACGTCGGGATCCCTTTCAACGCGCGGTAGCTTCCGCGCTAGTCTGGCACGCCACCGTTCGCGATCAAGCGGCCGGGGTCTCAGGTAGTACCGTCGTGGGGGCAGCGACGCAAGGAGGACATCGCCGTGCGGATCACCGGTACCGGGCACGCGAGCATGCGGATCGACACGGCCGCGGGCAGCATCCTGTGTGACCCGTGGGTCAACCCGGCCTACTTCGCCTCCTGGTTCCCCTTCCCCGACAACTCCCGGCTGGACTGGGAATCGCTCGGCCGCACCGACTATCTTTACGTCTCGCACCTGCACCGGGACCACTTCGACGCGGCCCACCTCAAGCGGTACGTGTCCAAGAAGGCCACCGTGCTGCTGCCCGAGTACCCGACCAGCGAGCTCGAGGACGAGCTGCGCGACCTCGGTTTCACCAGCTTTCTGAAGACCACGACCAATGAGGTGTACGAGCTGGATGGCGGCCTGCACGTCATGATCCAGGCGTTGACCTCGCCCACGGACGGCCCGATCGGGGACTCGTCGCTGTGGGTGGAGTACGACGGGGTGCGGCTGCTCAACCAGAACGACGCCCGCCCGGCGGAGCTGTCCCCCTTCGCCGAACTCGGGCACGTGCACGCGCACCTGCTCCAGTTTTCCGGCGCCATCTGGTACCCGATGGTCTACGAACTGCCCACGGCCGCGAAGACGGCGTTCGGCAAGCAGAAGCGCGAGCGCCAGTTCGACCGCACCTGGCGCTACATCGACGATCTGAAGGCATCGTGGGTCTTCCCGATCGCCGGCCCGCCCTGCTTCCTCGACGACGACCTGTGGCAGTTCAACGATCTGTTCGAGGACGAGGGCAACATCTTCCCGGACCAGCAGCGGTTCATGGCGGAGTACGCGAAGGTGGGCGGCCGCAACGGGGTGGTGCTGCTGCCCGGCTCGGTCGCCGAGGTGACCACGGAGACCTGCGGGGCGACGCATCCGGTCGACGACGTCGCCGGGTTCTTCGCGCGCAAGGAGGAGCACCTCCGGGAGTACCAGGCGCGGGCGCGGCCGGTGATCGAGGCGGCCAAGCGGTCCTGGGCGCACCCCGACGTGGACGTGCTGGCACAGCTGAAGAAGCGGCTGGAGCCGCTGCTCGACGAGTCGATCTACCTGGCGACCGGGGTGGGCGGGCCGGTGCGGCTGGACCTCACCGACGCCTCGGGCCAGAGCGTGGTCGAGTCGATCGTGGTGGACTTCCCGGGCAAGGAGGTGCGCCCGTACCGGGAGGAGAAGGTCCGGTACCGGTTCCGCACCCGGCGGGACCTGGTCGAGCACCTGCTCTACACGGGTGAGGTGGACTGGGTGAACTCGCTGTTCCTGTCGTGCCGGTTCTCCGCCGCGCGCATCGGCCAGTACAACGAGTTCGTGTACGCGTTCTTCAAGTGCCTGTCCGACGAGCGCCTGCAGTACGCCGAGGGCTGGTACGACGAGCACCAGCGGCACACCGAGGCGGAGGACGTCACGCTGGACGGCTGGACGGTGCAGCGGCGCTGCCCGCACCTCAAGGCCGACCTGACCCGCTTCGGCATCGTCGACGGCGACACCCTGACCTGCCAGATGCACGGCTGGAAGTTCGACCTGCCGAGCGGGCGCTGCCTGACGAGCACCGGCCACGAGATCCGCGCCCGCCGCTAGTTGCCCGGAGACCGTCGCGTCCCGCGACGAGTGAGGTTTCTCCGGCTCCGGCGCGGGAAACCAACGTCTCGATGGCGCGGGGGCGCCATCGGACCCGCCGAAATAGGGCGGCGGTCGGTCCGGCCGGAGTCCTAGGCTGGCCGGAGCCACGCGGGGAGGGGCCATGCGCATCCGGATCGAGGCCGGCCGGGACGAGCGCCGGTACGCCGCCGCGGAGTCCTACATCCTGTCCAGCCGGCGGTCCAGTGGCCGGCTGCTGGCGCTCAGCCCGGCCGTCGCCGGCGTGCTGCTGCTCTTCGGCGGCCGGCGGGCGTGGGTGTTCGCCGCCGCGCTGATCGCGGTGGGCCTGCTGCAGGCCACCCTGGTTCCGTGGCTGCAGCCGCGGCTGGGCCGGTGGGGTCCGGAGCGGGGTGCCCGCCATCCGCACCTGCTGGAGTTGCACGACGGCGGGGTGCGGTGCGTGTCGGCCGGGTATGACCTGGACCGGCCCTGGTCGATGTTCCAACGGATCGTCGAGCTGCCCGGGCAGTACCTGCTCATCGTGGGCGGGCGGCACTACGTCTCCGTACCCATAGATGGCCTGTCGGAAGATCAGCTGGCCGACTTGCGCACGCTTCTCGATCTCCGCGCCCCGACGACCGCCTCGTGAACGGCCCGCGGCGTCGCCGCCGGGCGATAGCATGATCGGACATGAGTCCCGATGCGGCGCCTATTGAGATGACGGTGACGCCGGATCGCGCGTTCGCCCGCGCGGTCTGGTGGGCCGAACTGCGGCAGGGCGCCCGCACGGCGGGGATGGGTGTGGTGGTCGCGGTCCTGTTGATCATCACCAGCCTGGGCGCCACCGTCGCCGACGATCCATGGTGGACGGTCTTCGGCATGATCGGGCTGGCCTTCGGGGTCCTGCTGCTCGTGGTGGTCGTCGCGTGGCCGTTCCAGCGCCGGCCGCGCGACTCGGGCGCCCTGCTCCAGCCGATCAGGTACGTGCTGGCGCCCGACGCGCTCGAGTGGACCACGGAGGCGGGGACCATCCGGCTGCTGTGGTCGGCGGTGCGCGGGGTGAGCCTGCTGCCGCACGGATATCTGATCACGCGCACCGACGGCGGCCCCGGGCACCTGATCTGCCGCACCACGCTCACCGTCCTGCAGCAGGCGCAGCTGCGCGCGTACTTCGGCGCTCACCTGGCCGAGAAGTCCACCACCACCGGTGCGTGATCGGACGGGAGCTTGCCCTTGCGCGCCTCCCGGTCGATGTACGCCTCGCCGACCCGCCCGGCCAGCGCCTGCGTCACGTACACCAGATCGATGCGCATGCCCATGTCCTTGTGGAACATGCCGGCGCGGTAATCCCAGTAGGTGAACGGGTTGGGGCCTTTCATCGGGCGCGGCACGATGTCGTGCAGTCCCAGGTCGCGCAGGGCGGCGAGGGCCTCGCGCTCGGCGGGGGTCACGTGCGTGGAGCCGACGAACGCGGCCGGGTCCCAGACGTCCGCGTCGGTGGGCGCGACGTTGAAGTCGCCGCAGACGACGAGCTCGCCGACCGACTCCAGCTCGGCGGCCAGCGCGGTGCGCAGCGCGGCCAGCCAGGCCAGCTTGTAGGCGTAGTGCGGGGAGTCGGGGGTGCGGCCGTTCGGCACGTACACCGACCAGACGCGTACCCCGTCGCAGGTGGCCCCGACCGCGCGCGCCTCCGGATCCGGGAAGCCGGGCTCGCCGGGGAAGCCCGGGCACACGTCGGCGAGTCCCACCCGGGACAGCACCGCGACCCCGTTCCAGTTGTTCATCCCGTGCGCCGCGGTCTCGTACCCCAGCTTGCTGATCTCCGCGACGGGGAAGTCGGCGGTCTTGGTCTCCTGCAGGCAGACCACATCGGGTTTCGCGTGTTCGAGCCAGTCCAGCAGGCGTGGCAGGCGGGCTCCGATCGAGTTGACGTTCCAGGTCGCGAGGCGCATGTGGCAACGCTACCGGCGACGGGGAGAATGGGTGCGTGGCAGACCCCCGGGAGATCGTCCTACTCGGCTCAACCGGCTCCATCGGCACCCAGGCCATCGACATCGCCCGCCGCGATCCGGACCGCTTCCGGGTGGTCGGCCTCGGCGCGGGCGGGGGAAACGTGGGGCTGCTCGCGGCTCAGGCGCTGGAGCTGTCCGTCGATGTGGTCGGGGTGGCCAAGGCATCCGCCGTACAGGATCTCCAGCTGGCGTTCTACGCGGCGGCGCAGCAGCGGGGGTACCCGAGCGGCCGGTACAAGATCCCGAAGATCCTCGCCGGGCCGGACGCGATGACCGAGCTGGCCCAGTGGCCGTGCGACACGGTGCTCAACGGCGTGGTCGGCTCGCTCGGGCTGGCGCCCACGCTGGCCGCGCTGCGCGCCGGCCGCACCCTCGCGCTCGCGAACAAGGAGTCGCTGGTGGCCGGCGGTCCGCTGGTGCGGGCGGCCGCCGCACCGGGCCAGCTCGTGCCGGTCGACTCGGAGCACTCGGCGCTGGCCCAGTGCCTGCGTTCCGGTGCGGCGCGGGAGGTGCGACGGCTGATCCTGACCGCGAGCGGCGGCCCGTTCCGCGGCCGCACCCGGGCGGAGCTGGCCGGCGTCACGCCGGCGCAGGCGCTGGCGCACCCGACCTGGGACATGGGGCCGGTGGTCACGATCAACTCGGCCACGCTGGTGAACAAGGGCCTGGAGGTGATCGAGGCGCACGAGCTGTTCGGCGTGGCGTACGAGGACATCTCCGTCACGGTCCACCCGCAGTCGGTGATCCACTCCATGGTGGAGTTCCACGACGGTTCCACGATCGCCCAGTGCAGCCCGCCCGACATGCGGCTGCCGATCTCCCTCGCGCTGGGCTGGCCGGACCGGGTGGCCGGCGCGGCGCCCCCGCTGGACTGGACCGCCGGGCACCACTGGGACCTGCTGCCACTGGACGACGAGGCGTTTCCGGCGGTACGCCTGGCCAAGGCGGCCGGGCAGGCCGGGTGCTGCCGGCCGGCCGTCTACAACGCGGCCAACGAGGAACTGCTGGCCGCGTTCGTGGCGGGACGGCTGCCGTTTCTCGGCATTGTCGACCTGTTACAGCGTGTGCTGGGCGACACGCCGGATTTCGCGGAACCAGGTACGGTCGATGAGGTACTCGCCGCCGAGTCGTGGGCGCGGGTACGGGCCCGCGAACTGGTCGCCGCAGCAGGCGGCGGGAAGGAAACTGCCTGATGGCCTACCTCATCGGCGTGGTGCTGTTCGCCCTGGGCATCTTCATCTCCGTCTGCCTGCACGAGGCCGGTCACATGCTGACCGCCAAGGCGTTCGGGATGAAGGTCACCCGGTACTTCGCCGGCTTCGGGCCGACCCTGTGGTCGTTCCGCCGGGGCGAGACCGAGTACGGGCTCAAGGGCATCCCGCTGGGCGGTTTCGTGAAGATCGTCGGGATGACGCCGCAGGACGACGACGTGGCGCCCGAGGACGAGCCCCGCGCGATGTGGCGCTACCCGGTGTGGAAGCGGACGATCGTGATGTCCGCGGGTTCGATCACCCATTTCATCCTCGGGTTCGTGGTGCTGTGGATCCTGGTGTGCTTCGTGGGCGTACCCAACCCGGCGCTGGCCGACGACACCAGGATCCCGGCGTACGTCAAGGTGCAGAGCTGCGCGCCGCTCGGCGCCGACCAGGTCGACTGCGTGGCGAGCGATCCGGTCTCGCCGGCCAAGGTGGCCGGGCTGCGGGACGGCGACAAGATCACGGCGCTCAACGGTCGTACCATCTCGAACTACGCCGACCTGGTCAAGGCGATCCGCTCGGTGCAGCCCGGGCCGGTCCAGGTGACCTACGAGCGCGACGGGAAGCAGGCGACGGTCACGGTCAACCCGGTGTCCGCGCAGCGGCACCCGCTGCAGGGCGACCAGACCAAGCTGGTGACGGTGCCGGTACTGGGGGTCAGCGGGAGCCTGCCGCCGGGCGTACCGCTGACCGTCACCTACGGGCCGGTGGCCGCGATCGGGCAGGCGGGGCACTTTGCCGCGCAGACGTTCGGGCAGATGGGCGGCGCCCTGAAGAACCTGCCCGCGAAGATACCGTCGGTGTGGGCCTCGCTGTCCGGCAAGCCGCGCGACCCGAACGGGCCGATCAGCGTGGTGGGCGCCAGCCGGCTGGGCGGGGAGAGCGTGCAGATCGGCTCGTGGGCGCTGTTCCTCAGCATCCTGATCAGCCTGAACTTCTTCATCGGGGTGTTCAACCTGCTGCCGCTGCTGCCGCTGGACGGCGGCCACATCGCTATCGCCTGGTTCGAGCGGGCCCGCTCCTGGCTGTGGGCCAAGCTGGGCCGGCGGGACCCGGGTCGGGTCAACTACCTGCGGTTGATGCCGGTCACATACGTCGTGATCCTCGTTTTCGGTGCGTTCAGCTTGTTGACGATCGCGGCCGATATCA
Source organism: Micromonosporaceae bacterium (assembly GCA_039649115.1). GTDB lineage: Bacteria > Actinomycetota > Actinomycetes > Mycobacteriales > Micromonosporaceae > DATEJJ01. The sequence goes on from JBBWZQ010000078.1 coordinate 6,609, forward strand.
TCAACCCCGTCACTCTGACAGGTAGGTGAGTGCTTTAGTGACCGCGATCAATCTCGGCATGCCGGCCGCTCCGGTCGTACCCCTGGCACCACGCCGGACGTCCCGCCAGATCATGGTCGGCAGCGTGCCCGTGGGCGGCGGCACGCCGGTCTCCGTGCAGTCCATGACGACCACGCTGACCTCCGACGTCAACGCCACGCTCCAGCAGATCGCCGAGCTGACCGCCGCCGGCTGCCAGATCGTCCGGGTGGCGGTGCCCTCGCAGGACGACGCCGACGCGTTGCCGATGATCGCGCGCAAGTCGCAGATCCCGGTGATCGCGGACATCCACTTCCAGCCGAAGTACGTGTTCGCCGCGATCGACGCGGGCTGCGCCGCGGTCCGGGTGAACCCGGGCAACATCAAGAGGTTCGACGACAAGGTGGGCGAGATCGCCCGTGCCGCCGCGGCGGCGAAGGTACCGATCCGGATCGGGGTCAACGCCGGTTCGCTGGATCCGCGGCTGCTGGAGAGGTATGGCAAGGCCACGCCGGAGGCGCTGGTCGAGTCGGCGCTGTGGGAGTGCTCGTTGTTCGAGGAGCACGACTTCCGGGACATCAAGATCTCGGTGAAGCACAACGACCCGGTCGTGATGATCAAGGCGTACCGGATGCTCGCCGAGCGCTGCGACTACCCGCTGCACCTCGGCGTCACCGAGGCCGGCCCCGCGTTCCAGGGCACCGTGAAGTCCAGCGTGGCGTTCGGGGCCCTGCTCGCGGAGGGCATCGGCGACACGATCCGGGTGTCGCTGTCCGCGCCGCCGGTCGAGGAGGTCAAGGTCGGCAACGCGATCCTGGAGTCGCTCGGCCTGCGGGAGCGCGGCCTGGAGATCGTCTCCTGCCCCTCCTGCGGGCGGGCACAGGTCGACGTGTACAGCCTGGCCGACCAGGTCACCGCGGCGCTGGAGGGGTTCCCCGTCCCGCTGCGGGTGGCCGTGATGGGCTGCGTGGTCAACGGACCGGGTGAGGCCCGGGAGGCCGACATCGGGGTGGCCAGCGGCAACGGCAAGGGCCAGATCTTCGTCAAGGGCCAGGTCGTCAAGACCGTCCCCGAGTCACAGATCGTGGAGACCCTGGTCGAGGAGGCCGTGCGGCTGGCGGAGGAGATGGGCGTCGAGGTCGGCTAGACCCCGACGCCCCTGTCCCCGTTCCGGCGCGGCTCACTCGCCTTCGGCGAGGATCGCGTACAGCTTGCGCTTGGTCTCGTTCAGCACCTCGAGCGCGCGCTGCCAGTCGTCCCGGTCACCCGAGAAGCCGATCTGGCGCAGCGCGCCGATGATGCCGAAGATCGCCTCGCGGGTGTCCTGGCCGTTGGCGACCGTCTCCTCGCTGAACTCGCGCCACGGCGCGTCGGCGGCGGCGGTGGTCGCCTCGGCCTGCCCGGCCTCGGTGAGCGTGAACCGCTTGCGCCCGTCGACCGCCTGGCTCGAGATCAGGCCCTCGTCCTCCAGCAACTGGAGCGTGGGGTAGATCGAGCCGGGGCTGGGGCGCCAGACGCCACCGGTGCGGGAGTCCAGTTCCTGGATCATCTCGTACCCGTGCATCGGGCGCTCGGACAGCAGCGCCAGGATCGCGGCCCGCACGTTGCCCCGGCGGCTGCGGCCGCCCCGTCCCCTGCCGTGCCCGTGGTGGCCGCCGAACGGCCCGAACCCGGGCGGGAACGGTCCGCGCCAGCCGCCGGCAAAGCCGCGCCAGCGCGCTTCGTGTGTCTCCCGGAAATCTCTCATGATTCTCCTTCGATGAGTCGTTGATGTATTGACGATATATCGCTAACCTATCGCTGGCAAGTGTCGGAGGGATGTCAGCCAGATGTGCGCGGCCTGTCACCACGGCCCGCGATGCTGGTTGCCAGCCCGGTAGACCACACGAGGGGGAAGCGATGGACTACGCGGTCCAGGCCGAGGGCCTGGTCAAGCGGTTCGGCGCCACGACGGCGCTGGCCGGCGTCGATCTGGCGGTACGGACCGGATCTGTGCTCGGGCTGCTCGGGCCCAACGGGGCGGGAAAGACGACGGCCGTGCGCGTGCTGGCCACGCTGCTGCGCCCGGACGCGGGGCGCGCCACGGTCGGCGGCTACGACGTCGTGCGGCAGGCCGATCAGGTACGCGGGCTGATCGGCCTGACCGGGCAGTACGCGGCGGTCGACGAGGATCTGACCGGCTTCGAGAACCTGGTGCTCATCGCGCGGCTGCTGGAGTTGCCCCGGCGGGACGCCAAGCGGCGCGCCACCGAACTGCTGGAGCGCTTCGGGCTGGCCGAGGCGGCGGGGCGCGGCGTGAAGACGTACTCGGGTGGCATGCGCCGCCGCCTCGACCTGGCGGCCAGCCTGGTCAGCCGGCCGGCGATCCTCTTCCTGGACGAGCCGACCACCGGGCTGGACCCGCGCAGCCGCGGCGATGTCTGGGCGATGGTGCGGGAACTGGTCGCCGACGGGGTGACGGTGCTGCTGACGACGCAGTACCTGGACGAGGCGGACCGGCTCGCCGCGGAGATCGCGGTGATCGACCGGGGGCAGGTCATCGCGAGCGGCTCACCGGCCGAGCTGAAGGCGAAGGTGGGCGGCCAGACGCTGGACGTGCGCCCCACCCAGCCGGGTGACCTGCCCAGGGTGGCCGCGATCGTGGCGGCGGCGGTGGGCGTGGAGCCCAGCCCGCACGTGGACGATCCCGGGCTCCTGTCGGTACCGGTGGACGACGCGGCCGCCCTGCCCGACGTGGTACGCGCGCTGCAGGAGCGGCAGATCCCGGTCACCGAGCTGGCCCTGCGCCTGGCCAGCCTCGACGAGGTGTTCCTGGCGCTGACCGGACACGCGGCGGAAGAGGAGGCATCCTGATGGCGGCGGTCGCCCACGCGGCATACCCGACTCCCCGGCGGATCGGGCCGGTGCGCACAATGCGGCACGGCCTGACGCTCGCCTGGCGGGCGGTCGTGAAGATCAGGCACAACCCGGAGCAGTTGCTCGACGTCACGCTCCAGCCGATCGTGTTCGTGACGATGTTCGTGTTCCTGTTCGGTGGCGCGATCGGCGGTGGGGACCGGCACAGCTACCTGCAGTACGTGCTGCCGGGCATCGCGGTGCAGACGATCATTTTCGCCAGCGCGGGTACCGGCATCAACCTCAACACCGACATCACCAAGGGCATCTTCGACCGGTTCCGGAGCCTGCCGATCGCGCGCTCCAGCCCGCTGACCGGGCTGATCCTCGGCGACCTCGTCCGGTACGCGATATCGGTGGGTGTGGCCACCGGGTACGGCGTGCTCCTCGGTTTCCGGTTCCACGGCAACCCGTTCGCCGTCGCCGCCGGGTACGCGCTGATCGCGGTGTTCGCGCTCGCCTTCTGCTGGGTCTGGGTGCTGATCGGGCTGTTCGTCAAGAGCCCGCAGAGCCTGCAGGGCTTCGGCTTCATCGTGATGTTCCCGCTGACCTTCGGCAGCAACATCTTCGCCAGCGCGGCGACGCTGCCGGGCTGGCTGCAGGCCTGGGTGAAGGTCAACCCGGTCACCGCGCTGACCGACGCGGCGCGCGGGTTGATGCTCGGCACCGG
>JBBWZQ010000080.1:0-15984 GCA_039649115.1 Micromonosporaceae bacterium
CGGTGGCGCCGTCAGATCCGGAACATCTCGTACAGCACCGGATGGTCGGTCCATCGCATCCGCGCGTACCCGCCCTGGATCCAGGACATGTTGCTGAAGAAGACCTGTTGCAGCGAGTTGTCGCTCCTGCGGTGATAGCCGGCCGGTACGCAGTCCCGCACGTTGTGCGGCCGGCCCGGGTTCGCAGTCAGGTTGAAGTCTCCGGACACCACGACATCGGGCAGCACCCACGGGGAGTCCAGGATGGACATCAGCTCGTGGCACTGTCGCATCGCCACGTCGCGGTGGGTGGACAGGTGGGTGGTACAGCCGGTGAGCCGGCCCACGACGACCGTGGTGCAGGTCCAGGCCCGCTCCTCCGGCGTGGAGTCCTGGCTGCGGTACCAGCCGTAGTGCACGTCGCTGCCGCCGTCGTGATGGATTGTCGCGACGCCGTAGAACTGGTCGTTGACGCATCGCAACCCCTCGTCAGTGCGCCGGTCTGCCGCCGGCACGAAGTCAACGACGATGTGGGCGTCGCCGTACAGGTCGGCCATCGCCTGCGCCAGCGGCCCCCACCCGTCCGCGGAGTACACATCGTCGTGGCAGACCTCCTGCACCGTCACCAGGTCCGGCGCGTACCGGTGGATCTTCGCCACGGCCTCGGCGACCGCGCGACCGGAGGAGTAGCAGGAGCGGGCCCACCCGCTGTCGCACAGGTTCATCTGCAGCACCACCACCATGCCCGGCGCACGGGACGACCGCCTCCAGCCGGGCGATACCCGAGCAGACGACGACGGTGCGGACGGCTCCGGCGCGGACGGCGAGGGTGCGGACGGCGAGGGCGCGGACGGCAGCGGCGACCGCGTGCGTACCGGCAGCGTCACACTGTGCGCGGACGGCCCGGGCAGCGCCGACGCCAACATCACCGTCGACGTCGCCAGGACAGCGAAAAGCAGGCGGTACCCGCGCCACCTGCTGCCGTAGCGTGAGCCGTTGAAAACGCTGTGTGGCAACACTCCTCCACGCCGTGACGACTGAATCGTCATCGAAGAATACATCGATTGAGTTGACTGGAACACGTCGCCACAATGAACGGCCGGCGAGCCTCGTCGATCGTCGCGGACCGCCCACCACGGCCAGTGCCCGGGCGCCGCGCGCTGCTCGGATCGTGCCGTGATGTCGAACGGCGTACCGGCTGCCAGCAGGTCGGGTACCTCCACGGCAACCGGCAACTCCGCTGCCGGGTGCGGCCCGAGCCTCGGCCCGGTCAACGACGGCGCGCAGGTCTGCGCGATCGCACCCGCGCTGCGGGGCAGGCCGGTGTGTGACCAGCGAGAGTCGTGGGCTCCACCCCGCCGGCAGCGAAAGATGTACGCCTCCGTCGCTACGACGCCGTCACGCAGGCGCAGGGCTCTGCCTGGTCGGCTGACGCACTCCTACGACGGTACGCATTCCTCGATGCGTCGGTGGAGGTTGACGGGCCCGCTGGCCTCCCTTGTGGACGGTGGGCGGCCCGGGAATGAACCGTAGACGGTCCGGAGTGGACCGTCTACGCCGTCGTGGTGTCGAGCGTGGCGGTCATTCGGTGGCCCTGCGTCGCAGCCCGTTGCCGAGCGCGGCCGGTACCACCACGACACCGGTCAACTCCAGCCCGGTCGCTGTTCCGGGAGTCACCGACACCGGTATCGCCTGCACGTCACGGGTGCCGGCGGTCCCGCAGTGCCGACGGGAAGTCCGCCTGACCCAGGCGTTACCGTAGACCGCGATGGCGAACTCCGCCGTCCGTTCGACATTGTCAAGTTCCTTCCCGAACGACCCGGGGTGTGCACCGCGACGAATACCGGAAGGCGGCACCATGGATTATCTCGTCACCATGACCACCCACGTTCCAGACGGAACGCCGGACCAGACGGTCACGGACGTCCGCTCCCGAGAGGCGGCACATTCGAGCGAGCTCGCCGCGCAGGGGTACCTGTCGCGGCTGTGGCGGCCGCCGCTGCGGCCGGGCGAGTGGCGCTCGCTCGGGCTGTTCGCCGCCGCCGACGACGGCCAGCTCGAGCAGGTGCTCGCTTCGATGCCGCTGCGGGTGTGGCGCACTGACGAGGTGACGCCGCTCTCCCCGCACCCGAACGACCCCGACCTGCCGGCGAGGAAAGGAGCGCCGGAGTTCCTGACCACGTTCGCCACTGCCATCCCCGAGGGCACGCCGGATCGGGTCGTCGAGGACACCGAGGCGCGCGAGGCGCAGCGGGCGAAGGAGCTGGCCGGACAGGGGCACCTGCTGCGGCTGTGGCGGCTGCCCGGCCAGTCGCGCGCGCTGGGCCTGTGGCGCGCCCGCGACCCGTCCGAGATGCAGGCGATCCTGAGGTCGCTGCCGCTGGACGCCTGGATGACAGTGGAGACCACGCCCCTCACCCCGCACCCCAGCGACCCACGGCTGGCGTCCTGACGGACACCATGCCGGGGACCGCCGCACCGGGCTGAGCTACCTCGGTTCGATCTACCATCGGTCGATCGTCAGAGGGAGGACCTGTGTCCGAGGCCATCGTGCTGCGTACCGCCGTCGAGGCGCCCGGGTCGGCGCTGGACCACTACTGGAGCCGGGTGGTTGGCGCGGGCCGGGCCAACGAGGGTCTGCGCGCCGACTGGCAGCGGCACCTGGCACAGGTGCGGGCGGCGTGCGGTTTCGAGTATGTGCGGTTCCACGGCTTGTTCCACGACGACATGTTCGTGTATACGCAGCGGGCCGACGGCACTCCGGTCTACAACTTCCAGTACCTCGACGCGCTGTTCGACGCGCTGCTGGACCTGGGGGTACGGCCGTTCGTGGAGTTCGGTTTCAGCCCGCGGGCGCTGGCCAGGGAGACTTCCACCGTGTTCTGGTGGGGCGCGCACGGGGCGCCCCCGACCGACCTGGGCCGCTGGGGTCAGCTCATCGACCGGACGGTACGCCACTGGGTGGCCCGGTACGGGCTGGACGAGGTACGCCGGTGGTACTTCGAGGTGTGGAACGAGGCCAACCTGTGGGGTTTCTTCCACGGCAGCCGGAGCGAGTACTTCGAGCTCTACCGGGTGACCGCGCTGGCGGTGAAGGCGGTCGACGCGCGGCTGCGGGTAGGCGGCCCGGCGACCTCCAACTTCGTACCCGATGCCCGGTTCGATGGGGAGAACGAGGACGTGGCCCGGCGGATGGTGGTCGGCGACCAGGACATCGACACGCTGGCCTGGCATCCGGTGTGGGTGAAGGAGTTCCTCGCCTTCTGCCACCGGGAGAGGCTGCCGGTGGACTTCGTCTCCACCCATCCGTACCCGACCGACTGGGCGCTGGACGAGCACGGCCAGGGTCAGAAGCTCACCCGGGGAGTGGCGGCCACGCCGACCGATCTGGCGCTGTTGCGCGGGCTGGTGGCGACGAGCCCGTACCCGGACGCGGAAATACACCTGACCGAGTGGAGTTCCTCGTCCTCGCCGCGGGACCACGCGCATGACACGTTGCCGGCCGCGACCTTCGTGGTGCGTTCGGTGCTGCACTCGCTGGGAACCGTGGACTCGCTGTCGTACTGGACTTTCACCGACGTGTTCGAGGAGGGGGGTGCCGGCGACGAGTTGTTCCACGGCGGGTTCGGCATGCTGACCCTGCCCGGCATCCCCAAGCCGACCTTCCATGCGTACCGGATGCTCGCCGCGCTGGGGGACCGGTTGCTGGCCCGGACCGACGGTGCTGTGGTGACGCGGGACGCCGGATCGGGCCGGATCAGCGCGCTGGCCTACCACTATCCGGCCGAGGAGCCCCGGTCGGTACCGGCGTCGTTCGACGGCCGGGACGTGGCGGGGACGACCCAGGCCAAGGGCAGTCCGCGCCGCCTGACACTCACCGTGGCCGGGCTCGCTCCCGGCACCCGGTTCGAGGTGGAGGTCCTCGACGCGGAGCACGGTGACGCGGTGCGCGCCTGGCAGGCGATGGGGGAGCCGGCCGAGCCGACCCGCGAGCTGCTGTCCACACTGGACCGGCTGGCCAGGTCCACGGCCGTGTCGGCCACGGCGGCCGGGGCCGACGGTACCGTCCGGGTGGACCGGCTGTTGTCGCCGTGGTCCGTGCTGCTGCTGCGGCAGGTCGAGTGAGCGGTCCGGTGCCCCTCGCCAGTGGCAGGGCCGGCGAGGCGAGAGTGCGGCGCTGATACAATAAATCAACTCGATGGAGGAATCGCATCCCAGCGCGCCGTGTGCTGGCAGTGGCGGGTCGGTGGCGCTCCGCGCCCACCTCGGGACAGCCGAGCGGGGAGGACAGAAGTGGACAAGCGGTTGCCGACCAGGCGTGGCACCAACCTGCCCCGGATGGGCGACTTCAACGAGTCGGTGGTGCTCGACGCCATCCGGCGGGTACCGGACGGCCTGAGCCGGGTGGAACTGGTCGAGGCCACCGGCCTGTCCGCGCAGACCGTGTCCAACATCTGCCGGCGCCTGTTGAACACCGGCCTGGCCCGCGAGGCCGGCACCAGGAGCTCGGGAAGTGGCAAGCCGCGGCGGCTGCTCCAGGTCAACGCGCACGCCCGGTACGCGGTCGGCGTCCACCTGGATCCCGCGGTGGTCACCTTCGTGGTGCTCGACCTGCTGGGCACGGTGGTGGCGCATGCGCAGCGTCCGACGCCCGAGGCGGCCGACCCGGACCACACGCTGGTCGAGATGAGCGAGTCGATCAATGCGCTCGTCACCGACTCCGGGGTACCGCGGGAGCACATCCTCGGGTTGGGCATCGCCGCGCCGGGACCGGTGGATCTGGCCTCCGGGCTGGTGATCGCGCCGCCTGAGCTGGCTGGCTGGGGGCGCGTGCCGCTGCGCGACTACCTGGGGGAGACCACCGGGCTGCCGGTTCTGCTGGACAAGGATGTGATCGCCGCGGCCGTCGCCGAACGCTGGGCCGGCGCGGCCGCCAACACCGGCAACTTCCTGTTCTTCTACCTGGGTACCGGCTCGGGCATGGGCCTGGTGGTGGACGACGTGGTGCTGCGCGGGTTGTCTGGCAACGCCGGTGAGGTCGGCGGGCTGTACGCCGCGTGTACCACCAACGCCCTGGTCGCGGAGGCGATAGAGCAGGGGGTGCTGGGTCCGGAGTTCAAGCCGGCCGGCCCGCGTGACGCGGAGCACAGCCTGCGGCAGTTGTGCCGGCGCGCGTCGGCCGGCAACGTGACGGCGGGCGAGATCATCGATCGCTGGGCGGTACGGGTGGGGCGCGGGGTGAGCGCCGCCGCCACGCTGGTGGACGCGGAGATGATCGTTTTCGGCGGGCCGATCTGGCCGCTGCTTGCCGACCGGTTCATGGCCATCGTCCCGGGCATCGTGGCCAGCTCACCGTTTGTGGAGAAGATCCACCCGACCGTGGTCACCACGACCGGACTGGGCATCGACGTCGGCGCGATCGGCGCCGCCTGCCTGGTGCTCGACCAGATCCTCTCGGCGCAGCCGCAGTCGCTGCTGCTGGGTTGACCGGCGCCTCGCCCGCTCCCTGATCGGCCCTTGTCAGGGCCGGTGGACGGCGCCATCGGTACCGCGCAACAGTGCCCAGCGGTCGTGATCCAGTGGTGGGGGTGCGGGGTAGCGCCGGGCCGCGCTCTCGTCGAAGTCCACCCCGAGGCCGGGTGTCTCGGCGGGGTACAGGATGCCCCGCACCGCAACCGGCGCACCGGGGAAGACCTCCAGGGTGGCCTCCCGGAACCGGGCCGCCTCCTGCACGCCGAAGGCCGGCGTGCTGACGTCCAGCGCGAGGTTCGCCGCCTGCGCCACCGGGCTGACGTCCCCCGGTCCGTGCGGCGCGGTACGCACCCCGAACAGCTCACACACGGCGACCAGCTTGCGAGTCGGGGTCAGCCCGCCCAGGGTCGGTACCCGCACCCGCGCGAAGTCGATGGCCCGCTGCTCCAGCAGGGGCAGGTACCGGCTCACCTCGTCGTACAGTTCGCCGACCGCCAGCGGGACGGGGCCAGCGGCCCGGAGTTGGCCGAAGTACCCGCTGTCCTCCGGCGCCAGCGCGTCCTCGAGGAAGTACAGGCCGGCGTCGGCGAGCGCGGCGACGAGGCACCGGGCCTGCGCCGGGGTGAGCCGCTCGTGCACATCGTGCAGCAGTTCCACCCCGTCGCCGACCCGGCGCCGCACCTCGACCAGCACCGGTGGGACCTGGTGCAGGTAGGCCAGCGGGTCCCAGGCGCCGCGCCGGTCCGCCCGCAGGCGGGCGTCTGCCGGGTCCCCGGGCGTCGTGCCGTATGCGTCCACGCCGGGCAGCGCCACCTGCACGCGCACGTGCCGGTAACCCGCCTCGACGGCGGCCTCGACCTTGTCCGTGATCTCCCCGGGGTCCGCGCCGTCGACGTGGGTGTACGCCTCGGCGCCGTGCCGGGCCCGGCCGCCGAACAGCGAGTACAACGGCAGCCCGGCGGCCTTCGCCTTGATGTCCCACAGGGCGATGTCGATGGCGCCCAGGGCGTTGTTGGCGATGGAACCGCCGCGCCAGTAGCCGCTGTTCTGCAGCAGCCGGTGGATGTCCTCGATGTCGCCCGCGTCCCGGCCGCGTACCAGGGGACCCAGGTACTCGTCCAGCACGGCGCGCACGGCCAGGGTGCGCTGGGGGTCGCTGGCGCAGCCGAGCCCGTACAGTCCCGGCTGGTCCGTCTCGACCCGGACGATGAGGTACGGGCAGCCCTGCGGCGCGCACAGGAAGGTGCGTACCCGGGTGATCCTGGCCGCCCCGACCGGTGCTGGCCAGGGCGCCGCCGCAAGCAGGTCCGGCCGCCCGTCGTCACTGGACGTGATCGCGCCGGGCACCCCGGAGCCCGCAGAATGTTTCATCGCCGTGCCCGCCTTCTCGCTGACGTGACGTGGTTGACACAGTACATCAATTCGATTTAGGTTCTCGACATTGACTGGCGCATGTCGATGGCGCCCTGGACGCGAAGGCTCGGCACCGTGATGACACATCGAACGCGCGCGCGGCGGCCGTTGCTGGCCGTCCTGGTGGGGCTGGCGTTGGCCGCCACCGCCGCCTGCAGCGGCGGCTCGGGCGGCGGCAGCCCGTCCGGCAAGACGCTGGTGATGTGGACCTTCAAACAGTCCCACGTCAAGGCACTGCAGAAGGTCGCGGAGGGATTCACCAAGGAGACCGGCATCTCGGTCACGGTCCAGGCGTACGGGCCGGACGACGTGTTCCTGACCAAGGTGCAGGCGGCGGCCAAGACCCATGACCTGCCCGACCTGCTGGAGGTACACACCAACGGAGACGACTTCACGTTCGGCGCCGCCGGACTGCTCACCGACCTGGCCAAGGACGTCGACAGCGGCTGGCTGGACAACTACCTCTCGCAGGTCCGCGTCGACGGCACCGTCACAGACCAGTACTACCAGCAGTCGTTGACGAAGGACTCCAAGACGAAGGGCATCAAGCTGGGTCAGCGGTACAGCGTGCCGCTGACGATCGGCACCTTCGGCATCGTGTACGCCAACAAGCAGCGGCTCACCGCCGCCGGCATCACCAGTGCCCCGACCACCTGGGACGACTTCGTGGCCGACCTGGCGAAGGTGAAGGCGAGCCAGCCGACCGGCGGCGGCATCAGCCTCGGCCTGAAGGCACCGTCCACCGGGCTGGAATGGTTCATGCAGCCCATGGCGTACGGGCTACTCGGTCCCGACCGGTTCCGCGCCTTGTGGGGCAAGGACCACGCCACCAACTTCTCCGCACCTACCGGCACCCAGGTGCTGGAGACCTACGGCCAGGTCACCCCGTACTGGATGCCGGGTACGCAGAGCCTGGACATCGACGCGGCGGACCTGGCTTTCGCGCAGGGCAAGTCGACTTTCGACATCGGCGGTACGTTCACCCTGGCGTTCCTGGCACAGAACGGGTTCGACCCGGCCAACGTGCTGACGTTCCCGATACCCGCACCGGCCAACGGCGCCATCAAGGACCTGAGCCTGGCGCCGTTCACCCTGACCGGCACATCAGTCTCGGCGACCACCAAGAACCGGGCGGGCGCGCTCCAGTGGCTCAGGTACCTGGCCAAGGCGGACGCATCGGCCACCTTCGCCAAGGCGGCGCTGGACATCCCGCCGACCAACCTGGGCGCCGACCCGAACGCCGCGGTCGGCCCCGTGCTGGGCGCCATGATCAACTCCTTTGGCTCCGGTCCCTCGGCATACAACCCGGGTGACACCACGTACCGGCCGCAGGCGTACAACTCGGGTGACGTCGGCTCGGTGCTGATGAACTACACGCCGCTGAAGACGCAGAGCGCCGCGCAGACCGGCGCCGCGTTGACCAAACTCATCAACTCGTACTGGGCCAAGCAGTAATGGCGGTATCCACCATCGTGAAAGGCCCGTCGCCGACCCGGCGGGCCCCGAGCCGCCGCCGCAGGAGCAGGTACCGCGGCTCGGAGGTGGCCTGGGGCGTCGCCTTCGTGGCCCCGGCGATCCTCCTGTTCGCGGTGATGGGCGTCTACACCATCGGGTACGGGTTCGCGCTCAGCTTCGCCAGCTGGAACGGCTTCACGCCGCACTGGACCTGGGTCGGCTTGCGGAACTACACCGGCTTGCTGTGGAACGACCCCGCCTACGCGCCGATCGTGCACCAGGCCGCGCTCAACACGCTGTGGGTGATGATCGCGGTACCCGTCCTGACCGTCCTGGCCAGCTTCCCGCTGGCGCTGCTGCTCAACTCGGCGCGGCGCTTTGCGGCTGTGCTGCGCTCGGTGTATTTCCTGCCCTACGTGACCAGCGGCATCGCCCTGTACTTCGCGTGGCAGTATGTGCTGCAGCCGGACGGCGCGATCAACCTGCTGCTGCGCTCGGTCGGCCTGGGCAGCCTCCAGCAACCGCAGGGCTTCCTGGGCAACCCGTCGACCGCGCTGCCCACCCTCATCGTGATCACCGTGTGGTCGGCGGTACCGGTGTCCATGCTGTTGTATCTGGCCGGCCTCCAATCGGTGGACACGACGCTGTTGGAGGCGGCGCAGATCGACGGCGCCGGTTGGTGGCGGATCACGCGGAGTGTCCTCTGGCCGCTGCTCAAGCCGATCACGGCGATCATCGTGCTGCTCGGCCTGCGGGATTCGTTGCAGGGGTTCCAGACGTTTCTGATCATGACGAACGGCGGGCCCGGCAACCACACCAACGTCCTGGGCCTGGAGACGTACCGGTTGGCTTTCCTGTCCCACCTCGATACGACCCTCGGGTTGTCCAGCGCGCTGGGCTGGATGCTGTTCCTCGCCGCGGTGATCCTCGCCGCGGTGAACCTGCGCGTCATGCGGAGGGTCACGTGAGTGCCGCGACGGCGCGGACCATCCTGGCCCGCGCCGCGGTCGGCGCGCTGCTGGTGCTGTACGCGGCGATCAGCCTGTACCCGTTCCTGTGGATGGTGTCCGCCGCGTTCAAGGACCAGTTCGAGGTGGTGGCCGGTGGGCACCTGATCCCGCACCACCCGACCCTGCACACCCTCGCCCAGACCTGGACCGAACTGCACTTCTTCGACTACTTCCTGAACAGCCTGAAGGTCACCGGGTTGACCGCGCTCCTGGTGCTGGTGGTCTATTCGGCGGCCGGGTACGCGTTTTCGGTACTCCGGTTCCCGGCGCGGAAGGCGCTGTACCGGATGTTCATGGCGCTGCTGTTCGTGCCCGCGGTGACCGTGCTGCTGCCCATCGTGCTGCTGGAGGACAAGCTGGGGCTGCTGGGCAGCCACTGGGGCCTGATCCTGCCGTTCGTGAACGGCTCGGCGCCGCTGTCGATCCTCCTGTTGACCAACGCGTTCGATGCCATCCCCGGTGAACTGCGCGAGGCGGCACGCGTCGACGGCGGCAGCGAACTGCGCATCTTCACGACCATCTACCTGCCGCTGTCGCGACCGGTACTGGTCACCGTCGCGCTGCTGACCGCGATCCCCACCTGGAACGAGTACCTGCTCACCCGGGTCTCGCTCAACGACCCGGGTTCCTTCACCCTGCCCATCGCGCTGCAGAACCTGCAGTCGGACACGGTGCTGCACTACAACGTGCTGATGGCCGGCGCGCTGATCGTGGTGGTACCGGTGATTGTTCTGTTCGTCTCGGCGCAGCGGTATTTCGTCAACGGCTTGATGGGGGCGGTCAAAGCGTGAGCGCGGTGCTGGTCACGGGTGCCGCTGGGGGCATCGGCCAATTCGTGGTGGCCGAGCTGGTCGACTCCGGCCTGACGGTCCTCACGGCCGACCGGGTGCACCGGGACGCCCCAGGGGTGGCCGGGCGTCTCGTCGGTGACCTGCGCGACCCCGCGTTCGTCACCGAGTGCCTCACCGGTCCGGTGGCCGCGGCGGCGGGTGGGGTGGAGGCGGTGGTGCACCTGGCCGCGATACCGGCACCGGGCATCGTGCGCGAGCACGAGACTCTGCTGTTCAACGCGGCACCGGCGTACCTGGTGCTGACCGAAGCCGGGCGGCACGGCGTGCGGCGGATCGTCGCCTCCTCCAGCTTCTCCGCGGTGGGCCTGGCGTGGGCGGACCGCGACCTGTCACCGCACTACGTACCGGTCGATGAGCGGCATCCACGGCTGACCGTCGACTCGTACGGCCTGTCGATGAGCGTCACCGAGGAGATCGCGGCATTCACCACCCGCCGGTTCGGCGTGTCCACGGTGTGCCTGCGGCTCCCGTTCGTCGGCACGGGCGAGCGCCTGCGCAACCGGCTCGACGAGGTGCATCGCGACGCGGCCGGCAACCGGCGCGAGCTGTGGGCGTGGGTGGACACCCGGGACGTCGCGCGGGCGGTGCACACCGCGCTGACCGCCGACCTGACCGGGCACCACGTGCTCAACATCGCGGCGACCGACACCGCGGCCATCGAGCCGACCCGGGAGTTGCTCGGCCGGTTCCACCCCACCGCCGCGGTACGGGCCGACCTCGCCGACCACGAAAGCCTGATAGACGCCCGGCTGGCCGACACCGTGCTCGGCTTCACCCCCAAGTACGGCTGGCGGCAGGATCCGCCGGCTCGATAGCGGAAGCGGACGATCCCGGAGGCACCTCATGACCACCCGCACGCGTCCCGGAAGCAAGCGCTGGTCCCTGGCCGGGCCGGTCCTGCTGTTCCTCACCGCACTCGTCATTCCCACCCATGCCGCGCACGGCGCGGCGGGCTCCGGGCCGGTCGCGTATCCCCGCGGAGTCGGCGCGGACCTCGGTCCGGACGCGGTCACGCTCGGCGCGGCGGTACGCGCCGGGGACAGCCCATCGGGGCTGCGCACGGGAACGCTGGACGGCCGGACGTACTGGCAGACGCAGGTTGCCGCGGGCACCAGTTATGTCGGCATCACCGCCGACGCCGGCTACGCCGCAAGCGTGGCAACACAGTCCATCGTGGTCATGGTCACCTACTACGACACCGGCACCGGACAGTTGACGCTGCGCACCGCGTCCGGCGACACGAAGCCGGTCGTCGACCTCACCGGCACGAACGCCTGGCGACTGGCGGCGGTCGAGCTCGCCGGCGGAACCCTCGCGTCCGGTGGCGGTGCCGAAATACGCCTCGCCGCAGACACCGGCGGCACCGCGTCCGACATCACCATCGCCCAGGTCCGGATCACCACAGCCGGTCCGCAGGCCACCCTCGGCGCCAACGAGACCGACACCGGCATCAGTCCCCACGCCGGCGACAACCCCGCCGGTCTCGTCACGGGTACGATCGCCGGCCGCGGCTACTGGCAGACCAACGCCGCCGCGCCGGCACCGGCGACCAACTATCTGTACATGAACGTCGCGGATGGCTATGCATACGACACCGGCGACATCGTGCTCGTCAGCGTGGACTATTTCGACGCGGGCAACGGCAGGCTCTTCCTCCACTACGACTCGCCCGGCGACCAGCTGGTGGACGAGTTCAAGCCGTCGCAGGTCGTGTCCTACGGGGACAGTCAGGCGTGGCGGACGCAGGACTTCGTCCTCGACGACGCCATCCTGACCAACCGCACCAACGGCTCGGACTTCCGCATCACCCACGACGGCTCCCCGGTCGAGCTCAAGGTGGCCGCGGTGCGGGTGACCGTCATTCCGCGCCACCTCGACGCCAAGGCCGGCCTGCGCGACCTCGCCGCCACGGCTGAGCTCGCCCGCTACGCGGCACGCGAAGGTACCCGCGACGGGCAGTACCCGCCGGGATCGAAGGCGGCATTCGGGGCGACCATCGACCAGGCGCAGGCCGTCCTCGACGACCCCTCGGCGACCGAAGCGCAGATTGCCGCGGCACTGAGGACGTTGTACGACGCCTACCAAGCGTTCCGCGCCTCGGCCGTCGACACCGACCTGGCCCACCGTGGCGTCCTCACCGCCAGCAGCACCGCCCATGGTTCGAACCCTGCCGCGGCCAACGACGGTGACCCGGCAACGGCCTGGACGAGCGGGAACGGCGGCGGCGGCGAGTGGCTGCAAGCCGACCTCGGCACCCCGCGCCCCGTGAACGACGTGCTGGTGCGGTGGGGCCACTCCTACGCCCCCGACTACTCCGTCGAGCTCTCCCTTGACGGCAATACCTACACGGCCGTCGGGCGTGCCGGAGCGCCGGGAGACAACAGCTCGTCGCGCACCCGGTTCCCGACCGCCACCGCACGCTACGTCCGGCTCGCGCTCGCCGGCTACGCCGCCGGATCCACCAGCTTCGACCTGACCGAGTTCCAGGTACGCGACCAGCGTGCCGTCGAACCGAAGCCAGCGCTCGTCAAGACGAGGTATCCGACCGCGGATGCGGTGGTGGCCGACTTCGACGCCGGCACCTACGGTGTCGACCCGACGGGAGCGCAGGACTCCACCAAGGCCATCCAGGCTGCCCTCTACGACTGCTACGACTCCGGCGGCGGGACGGTCTGGCTGCCGGTCGGCACCTACCGCGTCACCGCAACGATCGAGGTTCCGGCCTTCTGCACCCTCCGCGGCGACCGCCGCGATCCCGACCAGGGCCATGGCACCTACGGCACCGTGGTGAGTGCGGACCTCGCCGCCGGCGACAACGGTCCCGTGCTGTTCCGGATCGGCGGCAGCGCCGGCGTCATGGGTGTCACCACCTACTATCCGCGGCAGAACGCGACCGCCCCGGTGCCGTACAACGACACGTTCGAGATCACCGGCAGCGCCTGGGCCAGCGACGAGAACTACATGATGAGTACGGTGTCGGATGTCACCATGCTCAATTCCTACCGCGGCATCGGTATCAGCACCATGCGCGACGAGCGGGGGCGCCCGCCGGCCATCGGGCAGACCCACGAGTCGGCGACCGTTCGCAACGTCAAGGGAACCGCGCTGCTGGAAGGTGTCGAAGCATACAACGGAGCGGACGTCGGCACCTGGGAGAACGTCAGGCTGAGCAACGCCTACTGGGCCGAGGCTCCGGCCGCGTACCACCCACCCCAACGGACCGCACTTGACGCGTGGACCCGTGCGCACGGTACCGGCTTTGTCCTCGGTGACCTGGAGTGGGACCAGTTCTCCGGCCTGTACGCGGCGGACTACCACATCGGAATCCACGTCGTGCCTGGGCAGCGGGCCGACTTCACCGGAGTCTTCCAGCAGACGCAGATCCTCCGGACCGACACCGCCCTGCGCGTCGACCAGTTCGACGCGCGGTGGGGACTGTCGCTCGCGGCGAGCGACCTGGAAGGCAGCCAGGCCGCGGTGGAGAACAACGCGGCCGGATACGTCAAGGTCACCGGCACGAAACTCGTGGGCGGCGTCAGCGGAACCGTGTACCAGCTCGCCGGGACCGCACCCATCGACCATCAGGAACCCGCCATCGTCAAGCCGACCCGCAACGTCCTCTACGACGTGACCAGGAACCCGTACAACACACCTCGGGGCAATGGCTACACTCCTTCGCGGGACGCGACGGAGGGCATCCAGCGCGCTCTCAACCAGGCACAGCACGACGGCGGCGGCGTGGTCTACCTCCCAGCGGGCTGGTACCGGCTCGACGGGCGTCTGGCCGTCCCGGCGGGCGTGGAGTTGCGCGGTGCGTCGCCGGTTCCGAACCGGGACGAGGACGGGCGCAGCGGTGGCACGGTGCTGATGTCCTACGCCGGCCGCGGCACCGCCAACCCGGACGCGGACCAGGCTGCCATCACCCTTCGCGGCGACCGGTCCGGGGTGACCGGTCTGCGCGTCTTCTACCCGGAGAACAATCCAGCGGCGCCGGGCGGCCTCGTCCCCTACCCCTACGCCATCCGCGGCCACGGCACCGGAACCTACGTCGTCAACGTCGGTCTGCCCAACGCGTGGAATGCCGTCGACATGGCCACATACCACAACGACCACTTCCTGGTACGGAAGGTCGACGGCACGTTCGTGCGGCACGGCATATCGGTCGGGACGAGCGACGGCGGGCGGATCGAGGGGGTGCTGACCAACGGCAACACGTTTGTCCGTACCGGCTTCTACCTGCCGAACTGGGTACTCGGGGCGAACCTCTTCCCGCAGGTGATCGATGGTTACACGCGCCAGTACGCCGATCTGATCACGGTCGATGGCGCACACCGGCTGACGATCCTGGACGTGTTCGGCTACGGCCTGCACAACGGGCTCATCGTGAACTCCGGTGACGTCCGCGTCTTCAATCAGGGCACGGACAACCTCGGGACGGACGGCTACACCGTCAAGGTTTCCGGCGGAAACGTCACGGTTGTCAACCTGATGCGCTACAACGGCGCCACCAGCACGGGACGGGTGAGGCTGCATAATGTGATGGTCATCAATATAATCGAACACGGCATCACCGCGTCCGCCTCTCCCGCCGTGGCCGGCACGGTCGGGCTGGCGGGCAACGAGACGCGGCCCGGCGCCTACGAGCAGGGCAGCCAGGTGACCGTATCGGCCAAGGCCACGTCCGGTTACCGCTTCGTGGATTGGACGGCCGGCGGGACCGAGTTGTCCACTGCCGCCCGGTACACCTTCACGGTCACCGGCGACGAGACGTTGACCGCCAACTTCACACCGGTTCGGACCGGCTGATCTGTCCCCAGAAGGGTGGATGGCATTGTGCTGCGATACTCGATGACCTTCGGCAGTCGGCGGGGGAAGCATGCTGTCCTGCTGGTCGGGATGGCGTGCGCTGTCGCGGCGGTGGGGGTCGTTCCGACAGCCCCGGCGGCCGCGGCCCCCTCGACGCCGGTCTACCTGGACACCCGCTACAGCTTCGCGGAGCGTGCGACCGACCTGGTCTCCCAGCTGACCCTGAGCGAGAAGGTGCAGCAGCTGCACACCAACAATGCCCCCGCGATCCCGCGCCTGGGCGTGCAGCAGTACACCTACTGGAGCGAGGGCCAGCACGGCATCAACCGCCTGGGCGCGGACACCGCGGCGGGTGGCCAGGGCGCAGTGGACAACGTCCACGCGACCAGCTTCCCGACGAACTTCGCCTCGTCGATGAGTTGGGATCCCGGCCTGCTGTACCGGGAGACGACGGCGATCTCGGACGAGGCGCGGGGCTTTCTGGACAAGTCGCTGTTCGGTACCGGCCAGCACAACCTCGGCCCGGACGTCAACGACTACGGCTCTCTGACGTACTGGGCGCCGACCGTCAACCTGGACCGGGATCCGCGCTGGGGCCGCACCGACGAGGCGTTCGGCGAGGATCCGTATCTCGTCGCCCGGATGGCCGGCGCGTTCGTCAACGGCTACCAGGGCAACACGATGTCCGGGCAGCCGATGACGCGGTACCTGAAGGTGGCGGCGACCGCGAAGCACTACGCGCTGAACAACGTCGAGGCCGACCGGCTTTCCGGCGACTCGGTGACCAGCGAGGCGGACCTGCACCAGTACTACCTCAAGCAGTTCCAGAGCCTTGTCGAGGACGCCCACGTGTCCGGGTTGATGACGTCGTACAACGCGATCAACGGTACGCCGGGCGCGGTGGACACGTACACGGTCAATCAGCTCGCGCAGCGGACGTTCGGGTTCGGCGGGTACATCACGTCGGACTGTGACGCGGTCGCGACGGCCTGGCAGAA
>JBBWZQ010000147.1:0-7117 GCA_039649115.1 Micromonosporaceae bacterium
GTGGCATCACGTTCTTCGACACCGCTGAGGTCTACGGCCCGTTCGCGAACGAAGAACTGGTGGGCGAAGCACTTTCTCCGCTGCGTGGGCAGGTGGTGATAGCCACCAAGTTCGGCTTCCGGTTCGAGTCCAACGGGCGGCAGGTGGGCCTCTCCAGCCGGCCCGAGCACATCAAGCAGGCTGCCGACGCCTCGCTCGTGCGTCTCAAGGTCGATGCCATCGACCTGCTCTATCAACACCGGGTGGATCAGGACGTGTCAGCTGGTCCGAGGTGGGCGCGCACCGCGCCGGTGAACGCGCCCGGCTGGCAGCAGGCGGCGACGGCCAGCGCGTCCTCGGCGGTGTCCACGTCGCGCAGTGCCGGCCCGTACCGCAGCCGCAGCCCTCGCTCGCGCAGCGCCTTGGCCGTCCACTTCGCAGTGTCGGGTGTGGACATCGGTACCTGGCGCAGCGCGTGCGCGTGGTGCGGGTCGCGCAGGGCGAGGGCCCACCAGCCGCCGTCCTGCGCGGGCGCGAGGACCGCGTCCGCGTCGCGCAGTGCGGTGCTGACCTCGCCCAGCAGGGCCGGGGTCAGTTGCGGGGTGTCCATGCCGACCAGCAGCGAGGCGACACCGGGCAGGGCGGTGTCGGCGTACCCGTTGGCCAGCCGGTGTGCCAACCCGTGCCCGCGCTGCGCCACGGTGCGCCAGCCATCCGGCACCCGGTACTGTCCATCTAGGACGATCGTGTGCCGTACCGCCGGGGTGTCGGCCGCGGCGGCCAGGGTGTCGGCGAGCGCCGCGGCGGCGATGTCGGCGGCCTGCTCGGGGGTACACGGTGGACAGAGCCGGGTCTTCACCCGCCCGGGTACCGGCGCCTTCGCGATGACCAGGAATTGCACGCCGGCATTCATCCGGACAGCACCCGGCTCATGTCCGCCACGGCGCGCAGCGTGCCGCGCACGGTACCGGTCACCTTGGACCGCCCGCCGGCCGCCCGGGGCGCGTAGTCCACGTCCACCTCGTGGATGCGCCACCCGGCCCGGCCGGCCTTGACCATCATCTCCAGCGGGTACCCGAACCGCCGGTCGGCCAGTTCCAGGCCCAACAGGGCGGTGCGCCGCGCGGCCCGCATCGGCCCCAGGTCGTGGACCGGTATCCCGGCGCGGCGGCGCAGCCGGCCGGCCACCCACGCGTTGCCGACCCGGGCGTGCACCGGCCACGCGCCGCGTGAGGTGGGTCGGCGGCGACCCAGCATCAGGTCGGCATGCCCGGCCTCGACCGGGTCCACCACCCGGGGCAGCTGACCCGGGTCGAACGAGCCGTCGGCGTCCATGAAGCACACCAGCGCCGCGGTGGCCGCCACCAACCCGGCGTGCGCGGCCGCTCCGAAGCCCCGCCGCGGCACGTGGACCACGGTGGCCCCGTGCGCCGCGGCGATCTCCGGCGAGCCGTCGGTGGAGGCGTTGTCCGCCACGATCGCCCGGTACCCGTCCGGGATGCGGGACAGCACCCAGGGCAGCGCCGCGGCCTCGTCAAGGCACGGCAGAACCACGTCGACAGAGTGGGTCATGACGTCACGCTAACCCGCCCGCCGGTAGCACCCAGTCCTGATCCGCTTACAGACCGCTTACGGCGTGGCGTGCCTAGATCAGTACCGCGCCGCCGGCGATGTCGAGGACGACGCCGCTGATCCAGCCGGCGGCGTCCGAGGCGAGGTAGAGCGCGGCGCGGGCGACGTCGTCTGGCGTGCCGAGCCGGCGCACCGGATGTGAGTGGACGAGCTTCTCCTGTTGTTCCGGGGGAATCCAGGCCTCGTTGGTGTCGGTGAGGATGGTCTCCGGGGCCAGGCAGTTCGCCCGGATGCCGGCCGGGCCGACCTGGGCGGCGAGGTCCTGGGTGAAGATCTGCACGCCGGCTTTGGCGGCGCCGTAGGCGACCAGGGTGTGCGCACTCGCTCGCCGGCCGGCGGCGGACGAGATCGTGATGATGTTCCCTGAGCCCCGTTGCTTCATGCCAGGCAGGAAGCACTTCACCGTCAGAAACGTCGCGGTCAGGTTCAGGTCCACATCGGAGCGCCAGTCCGCCTCGGTGATTTCTTCGATTGGCATCGGTCGGCTGTTGGTACTGCCGGCGTTGGCCACGAGCACGTCGAGCGGCCCGTACTCGTCGCTGATCCGTTGCCGCATCCGGTCGAGGTCGGCGGCGCTGGTGACGTCACCGGTCACCACCGAGGACCGGGCGCCGGAGGCCTCGACACGGTGGCGCACCCCGGCGAGCGCCGCTTCGTCCCGGCCGTGCAGCACCACGCGCGCCCCCGCCTGGGCGAAGGCGAGCGCGATGCCGGCGCCGATGCCGCGCGAGCTGCCGGTGACGAGGACCACGCGGTCCTTCAGATCGTCGTACATGCCGCATCATCCTTGTCGTTGGTGTGCTCGGGCACGGCTCAGCGGGGCGGCTGGGCGGGCGGGTCCTGCAGCGGTCCGATGTGGACATTGGCGATCAGCCACTGGTCCGCGCCGCGCACGGCCACGAGGGTGAGCCGGAACCGGCCGGAGTTGTCCCGGCCGGCATAGCTGGTCTGCTGAGCCTGCACGGCGACGACAACGGCCGCGGTGCCGTAGTCGCGCACCCGCGGCTCCTCGACCGCGAACGCGTCGTTGACCAGGCCGTTGCCGAAGCGGGCCAACCACTGATCGCGGGTCAGCACGAATCCCAGCGGACCCACGCCGGCGAAGTCGCCGGCGAGGACTCCGTCCACCAGTCGCGCGTCGTTGAGCTCCTCGGCGGCCGCCCAGCGGCGTACCAGCTCCAGCACGTCGGTCGACGCCGTCATGACAGCTCCCCTCGGGTAGAGTTGGACCAGGACCAAACTTAGAGTTGGTCCAAGTTTAGATCGACCCTAGCATTTGGGGGATGGTTGGGCCTGCGCGAGCTCAAGAAGCAGCAGACCCGGGAGCGGATCGTCGACACGGCGCGGCGGCTGTTCGCCGACCGCGGCTTCGACAAGGTGACCGTCGCCGACGTCGCCCGGGAGGCGCAGGTCGCGCTCGCCACGGTCTTCAACTACTTCCCCAGCAAAGAGGACCTGTTCTACAGCCCGCTGGAGGCGTTCGGCGGCCGCCTGATCGACGCGATCCGCGCGCGGGAGACCGGCGAGCCGGTGCTCGTCGCGTTCCGCCGGTACCTCGGCAACACGGACGGGCTGCTGACCCGGATCTACGCGGGAGATGTCGACGCGCTCCACCGGGCGCGCGCGATCCATCAGGTCATCGCCGACAGCCCGGCGCTGCGGGCGCGCGAACGACAAGTACTCGCGCGCATCACCGACGACCTCGCCGCGCTGCTCGCCGAGGAGAACGGTGGCGGGCGCGACGACGTGCACGCGTACGTGGCGGCGAGCGCGCTGATGGGTGTCCACCGCATCCTCGTGGACCACGTGCGCCGCCGCGTCCTTGCCGACGACCACCTCACCGACCTCGAGACTGACGTGCACAACCTCAGCGCACGCGCCTTCGCGCTGCTCGAACAGGGACTCGGCGGCTACGGCCGCAAGCCGCCAGCCGCAGACCGCGCCCGGCCGTACGGTGGACAGCACGGAGCCAGTGACGGAGGGTCGGAGTCGTGATCGACATCATCGAGGTCAGCCCCCGCGACGGACTCCAGAACGAGGCGGCTCAGCTGCCGACCGCGGCGAAGGTGGACCTGATCGGCCGGGCCGCCGCGGCCGGTGCCCGGCGCATCGAAGCCGTGTCCTTCGTCCGGCCCGACGCCGTCCCGGCGATGGCCGACGCCGAGGCGGTCATGGCCGCGATACCCCGGGCAGCCGGCGTCAGCTACATCGGGCTGGTACTCAACAAACGCGGATTCGCCCGGGCACGGGCCGCGGCGGTCGATGAGATCAACATTGTTGTACCGGTCACCGAGGCGTTCGCCAGACGCAACCAGAACGCTGGCGCCGAGGAGCTGATGCGGATGGCCGAGGAGGTGGCCGCCGACGCCATCGCGGTCGGGCTGCCCTGTTCGGTGACGCTCTCGGTGGCGTTCGGCTGCCCGTTCGAGGGGGAGGTCGATCCGGCCCGGGTCGTCGAGTTCGCGGTCCGGGCGGCGCGGGCCGGTGCGGCGGAGGTCGCCATCGCCGACACCATCGGAGTCGGCGTACCCGCGCAGGTACGCCGGCTGGTCGGCGAGCTGCGCCCGGAACTCGACGGCACGCCGTTGCGCGCGCACTTCCACAACACGCGCAACACCGGCTACGCCAACGCGGCCACGGCCGTCGAACTCGGCGTGACCCGGCTCGACGCGAGCATCGGCGGGATCGGCGGGTGCCCGTTCGCGCCACGGGCCACCGGGAACATCGCCACCGAGGATCTCGTCTACCTGCTGGAGCGCAGCGGACTGGGTACCGGCCTGGACCTGGACGCGCTCGTGGACGCGTCGGCGTTCCTCGGTACGGCGCTCGGCAAGCCGGTACCGGCGCTGCTGCCGCGCGCCGGCGGCTTTCCCGCCCCGAACCCGGCCTGACCCGCGCACTCAGCGGGCGCGCGCGCGGCTCCCGCCGGTACCCCTAGTCGGCACGGGCTCCTCCCAGTGACGCTGCGGACACAACTGTGTACGGCATAGACGGTAAGGGAAGAGCTCAGGTCTGGCGGTGGAGGCCGATCGTGGGTGCAAGTGACGAGAGCATTTTCGCCGGGAGGCCAGCCAGCGATGGAATCTGTGCAGGACGCTACGGCCGACGGTTCGGCTGATCAGGCTGGCGGGCCGGTGCCCCCGCTCGGGCAGACCGCGATCACGGCTTCGGCCACGGTCCAGGTTGAGTCCGGTTCGGGTACCAGGCCCAGGCGTACCCGCCGGCACGGGCTGCGGCGGCAATGGCATTCGGCGGTCGCCGCGATGCTCGCGGTCCTCGGCGTGGCGCTGATCGGGTCCGTGGTCGCCTACCTACAGGTCGTGGGCCACTACGAGACCGCGACCGGCCAACTGCAACGCGCGTTGTCGCTGTCCTCGCAGCTGACCGACGCGATCCCGGCGCACGAAGGGCTGGCGCACAAGCTGTGGGGCGGAGCGCCCGTGGACGCCGACCTCTACCTGCGGCAGCAGCAGGACATCAGCCAACTCTTCACCGAGGGGCTGCGGGACCTGCACAACCCCGACCAGCACCGCCTGCTTTCCCACGCGGCGCAGACCTGGCGCGAGGTGCTCACCAGCCGCGGACTGTGGGCACCGTCGGCCCATGCCGTGCCCGGCATCACGATTGCGGTGCAGATGGCGTTCGCCCAGGCATCTGACGAAGTGGCCGGCATGCTCAGCGAGCTGTCCAAGATCGCGATCAGCGACGGCGCAGCCGACCTGGTCATTGCCCGCAGGCTGCAAACCCTCGTGGTCGGGCTGCTCGCCGCGATGTTCGCCGTCGTGGTGGCCGTGATGCTCTACCTCGCGCGGCGGATGACCATCGACGTGGTACGCCCGGTGGAGCGCCTCCACCAGGCCGCGGGGGAGTTGCGGGACGGCGACCTCGATCACCGCATCGAGCTGCCGACCCGGCACCGCGCCAGCGAACTCGTGGAACTGGCTGATGCCTTCAACGCCATGGCCGCCGCCCTCAGCGCAAGCCACCAGGACCTCAGCCGGCAAGCCACCCACGACGCGTTGACCGGACTGACCAACCGGGCCGCGTTCCAACGGAACCTGGAAGTACACCTGGCATCCACACCGGTCCATCACGCGGAAACGGTGAGCGTCCTGTTCATCGACGTCGACGACTTCAAGGTGGTCAACGACTCGCTCGGTCACGCCGCTGGTGACGCGGTCCTGATCGGCATCGCCGAACGGCTGTCCACCTGCGTGCGGCCGGGAGATGTCGTGGCGAGGCTCGGCGGTGACGAGTTCGCGATCCTGGTGCGGGACCAGACGACCGGCGCGACGGCCGCCAGGACCGTGGCCGGGCGGATCATGGAAACTCTGCACGACCCGTTCGAGATCGCTGGTCAGCAGGTATCGGTGGCGGTCAGCATCGGCATCAGCGCGGCCGGGCCGGACCAGGGTGATCCGGAGCGGCTGCTCGCCGAGGCTGACTTCGCGATGTACACCGCGAAGCGCGACGGCAAGGGCCGCCACGAGGTCTTCCAGCGCTGACCGCACCGGCCCTGACTTGACGCCGAGACACCTCTCTTGCTTCGATGAAAAAGTCTACTTTTTCAGTAGGGCTTCCTGGGGAGGAGGGGTGGCGGCGCCGTGCCCGTCGACACCCAGATCACCGCCGTCGAGACACAGCGCCGCGGTGCGGCCGGTGACCGGTGGCATCGGCTGCTGGCTGACCGCTGGGCCGTGACCGGGGCGGCGGTCGCCGCGCTGCTGGTGTCGGTCGCCGCCGTTGCGCCGGTGTTGAGCGGGATCGAGGGGCAGGACCCTTACACGTACCACCTTGACGCGCTGTCGGACTCGGGGGCGCCGGCCGGCCGCGGCGGGGGTATCAGCTCCGCGCACTGGTTCGGGGTCGAGCCGACCACCGGGCGGGACCTGTTCGCCATCGTGGTCCACGGCGCCCGGACCTCGCTGCTGGTGGGCGTCGCCGCGACGGCGGTCGCGGTGCTGATCGGGGTGGCGGTCGGCGTCAGCGCCGGGTACTTCGGCGGCTGGTTCGACCGGGTGGCCAGCCGGGTGATCGATGTGCTGTTCGGGTTCCCCAGGCTGATCTTCATGATCGCGCTGGGTGCGATCGCGCCGGCCGGATTCCCCCGGCCGCTGCTCATCGTTCTGGTCATCGGCTTCTTCGCGTGGACGTCGATGGCCCGGGTGATCCGCGGGCAGACCCTCGCCCTCAAGCGCCGCACCTTCGTGGTCGCCTCGACGGCACTGGGCGCGGGCGGATGGCACGTCATCGTCCGGCAGTTGCTGCCCAATCTCGGCGCCACCATCATCGTGTACGCCACCATGCTGGTACCCGAAATGATCGGCTACGAGGCGGCGCTGTCCTTTCTGGGTGTCGGAGTGCCACCGCCCACCCCGGCGTGGGGTCGCTCGATCGGGGAGGCGATCGGCTGGGTGCAGACCGACCCGGCGTTCCTGTTGTTTCCCGGTGCCGCGCTGGTGCTCGCCACGCTGTCGTTCAACCTGTTCGGTGATGGCCTGCGCGA
>JBBWZQ010000159.1:0-12606 GCA_039649115.1 Micromonosporaceae bacterium
GGTGCGCGGCGGGGGGAGCGGGTCCGCCGAGCCGCACGACGGGTCCCGGCTGGGCGGCGCGCCGCCCGGCTCCGTCGGGGACGGGGAGGCCGGGCGGCTGCCCGAGGCGGGACGGCGGCGGCCGGACTCGGTGGTGCTGCTCGGCGAGGTGGAGACGGCGCACCCGGACGTGTTCGACGTGCTGCTCGCGGTGCTCGACGACGGGCGGTTGACCGACGGGCAGGGCCGCACCGTCGACTTCCGCAACACGATCCTGGTGCTCACGTCGAACATCGGCTCGCACGCCCTCGCCGACCCCATGCTGAGCGAGGATCAGAAGCGCGAGGCGGTGCTCGCGACGGTGCGGTCGCACTTCAAGCCCGAATTCCTCAACCGGCTGGACGACATCGTCGTCTTCCAGTCGCTCACCAACCTGGAGTTGAAGTCCATAGTGGACATCCAGCTGAACCGGCTGGCGAAGCGCCTGGCGGAGCGGCGGCTGTCCCTGGAGGTGACCGAGCCCGCGAAGGAGTGGCTGGCGAGCTACGGGTACGACCCGATCTACGGTGCCCGCCCGCTGCGCCGGCTCGTCCAGTCGGCGATCGGCGACCGGCTCGCCAAGGCGTTGCTTGCCGGCCAGGTCCGCGACGGCACCAGGGTGTTCGTGGACATCAACGAGGGTAAGGACGGGCTGACCCTCAGCACTGGCTGACGGGCGGTAGGGTTCCGGCCGTGACGTTCCCCGGACCCATCGCGGAGACGGCACTGCCCGGCAGGTCATCCCGGCCGGGCAGCGTGCTGTGGGCCGCGGTCTGCTTCTGGCTCGCCGCGCTGTTGCTGATCGCGCAGGTACCCCAGGTCGTCTACGATCTCGCGACCGTCGCCGGGCCCACCCGCGAGGCGGGCGCGCTGACCTCGGCGAGCCCGGCCGAGGTTCGCAACGAGATCGGCGGAGCCCGCATCTTCGACATCGTGGTGCTGGTGGTGCTGGTGGTGCTCGCGGGGTCGCTGGTGCTCGCCGCGCTGCGGTTCGGCGCCGGGAGCGACCGAGCCCGGGTGATCGGGATCGTCGTGGCCTGCGCGGTGCTGCTGTGCTGCGGCGGGGCCATGGTGGGCAGCGTCGTGGGTGGCCGCCAGCCGGATGCCAGCGAGTTCCAGCGCCAGGTGACCCAGTTGCAGGAGGCACACACCCCGGCCTGGGCCGGCTGGTTGGCGGTCGCCGCCCTCGCGGTGTACCCGCTGCTGCTGACCGGCATGGTGCTGCTGCTGGTCGCGCCGTCCCGCCGGTACTTCCGGCCGTTCTCCGGCTATTACGTGTATCCGCTGCCGTCCCAGGACTGACCGGGTCGCGCGCAGGTCCGTGGCGGGCTAGCGTAACCGGAGCTTTCCTCCTGAAGGGATGATCCGTGTCCGAGATCGCGCCCGCACCGCCTCCGGCGCAGCGCCGGCCAACCGTGGTGACCGCCGCGGGGTACCTGCTGTTCGGCGTGGCCCTGCTCGCTGTGTTGATTGCCCTGATCCCACTGCCATACGCGAGCGACGTGTCCGCCGCGGCCAAGCGGGCCTACGCCAACCTCCCGAATGGTGATGCGACAGCCACCGCCGTCTCCGCCACGGTCTATGTCAGCGCCCTCATCTACGTGCTCGCGGCCGCCGGGCTGGTGGTCCTCGGCCTGTTCGACCTGCGGGGCAGCAACGGCGCCCGGATCGCGACCTGGGTGGTCGCCGGCATCGGCGTGCTGTGCTGCGGCAGCGGGGTGCTCATCGGCCGGCTGGCCTCCGGCATCGGCCAGAGCAGCAACACCGCCGAGATGCAGGCGGCGCAGAAACAGGTCCAGGCGGCGTACCCGTCGTGGTACACGGGGGTGCAGACGACGCTGACCGTCCTCGCGCTGCTCGCGCTGATCCTCGTGATCATCCTGCTCGCCCTGCCCGCCGCGAGCGCGTACTTCCGCCGCGGCAAGGTGCTGGCGCCCGACCCGGGGCTGCCCCCGCTCGCGTACCCCCAGGTCGGTGGCGAGCCGCCGGTCCCGCCGGTCCCACCCGTCCCACCGGTACCTCCGGCGCCGCCCACCCAGCGGGACCAGTAGCCGGTGGCCGAGCCGGGTACCGCGCTGGTCACCGGAGCCACCGCCGGCATCGGTGCCGCGTTCGCGCGCCGGCTCGCGGCCACCGGGTACCACCTCGTGCTGGTGGCGCGGGACGAGGCGCGGCTGGCGGCCTCGGCCGCCGACCTCGCCAGCAGGTACGGCCGCGAGGTCACCGCGCTGCCGGCCGATCTGTCCACATCGGAGGGTTGCGCTAGCGTCGCGGCGCGCGTGTCCAGCGGCGTCGACATGCTGGTGAACAACGCGGGGATGAGCCTGAACCGGTCGTTCCGGCGGTCCGCCATCGCGGACGAGGAGCGGTTGCTCGCGCTGAACGTGGGCGCCGTGCTGCGGCTGACCCACGCCGCGCTGCCGGGCATGGTGGAGCGGGGCCGGGGAGATGTGGTGAACGTCTCGTCGGTGTCCTCCTTCGCGGCCGTGATGCCGGGCTCCACCTCTCCCGCGAGCAAGGCCTGGGTCACCAGCTTCAGCGAGGCGATGGCGCTGGCCGTGCGCCGGTACGGCGTGCGGGTGATGGCGCTGTGCCCGGGGTACACCCGCACCGAGTTCCACGAGCGCGCCGGCATCGACATGGCCAGGACGCCGGACTGGCTGTGGCTGTCCGCCGACCACGTGGTCCGGGACGCGCTGCGCGACCTCGAACGGGGCAAGCTGGTCTGCGTGCCGGACTGGCGCTACAAGGCGGCCGTCTTCGGCATGCGGCACGCGCCGCGCCGGCTGTTCCACCGGGTGGCGCGCGACACCCGCGGCCGTATCGGCAGGGACGAGGAGCGCGGGTGACCACCGGCTGGACCCCGCCCGGCGGGCCCACCGATCCGGCCGTCCAACCGCCGCCGGGGCCGTCGGAAGGGTACGGGTACGCGAACTGGGGCCTGGCCC
Organism: Micromonosporaceae bacterium; assembly: GCA_039649115.1. Lineage (GTDB taxonomy): Bacteria > Actinomycetota > Actinomycetes > Mycobacteriales > Micromonosporaceae > DATEJJ01. The sequence continues at coordinate 2,967 of JBBWZQ010000159.1, forward strand.
ACCCGGGCGTCGCGTACGCCCCGGTGGTGTTCGTGCCGCGCCCGCCCCGGCCGCCGGTGGTGGTCCTGGCCGTGGGCCTGACCTTCCTCGGCATCGGGCTGTCCGCGGTCGAGCAGGTGGTGGGGTTCGTCGTCACCCTGGCCAACCGCGACGCCATCGCCGCCGGCGCGACGAGCCGGGTGGCCGCCGACCCGGCCGCACCGGACCTCTCCGGGCTCGCCACCGCGGGCACCGTCATGGGGCTGGTGTTCGGCATCCTCCTCTGGCTGATCCCGGTGGGTGGAACGGTGGTGACCGCGGTCCTGACCCGGCGCGGGTCCAACGCGGCCCGGATCGTGCTGGCGAGCCTCATGGGCCTGTTCGCGTTGGTGGGCCTGTGCGGCGGCGTGTTCTCGGTGTCCGGAGTGGCCCGGGGCAGCGTGGTGACCTCGTCGCTGATGTCCTCGCTGAACGGCTGGCAGACGGTGACGGGGGTGGTGGATCTCGTCCTGGCGGTACTGGCCACCGCGATCGGCGTTCTCCTGCTGCTGCCGGCGGCCAGCAGGTACTTCTCCGCCGGGCCGGGCCGGCGGTTCGGGCCGCCGCCGGGGCCGGTCGGATCAACCGGTACGGGGGGTGTAGGTCCCTGGTCGGGCACACCTCCGTGACGGACGTCTTACCAGAAGTGGGTCATTGACTCATCGCTGAGGATCGAGCAGTACGCTTGGCCCGTGACCGACCACGATGATCTGCGGAAACTCATCTCCGGCATTGCCGTGGTGCGCGGAAGGGTCATGCTTTCGTCAGGACGCGAGTCCGACTGGTACGTCGACCTGCGCCGGATCACCCTGCACCACGCGGCCGCGCCGCTGGTCGGGCGGGTGCTGCTCGACCTGACGGCGGACTGGGACTTCGACGCGGTGGGCGGACTCACACTCGGTGCCGATCCGGTGGCCACGGCGATGCTGCACGCCGCCGCCGCCCGGGGGCGTGACCTGGACGCGTTCGTGGTGCGCAAGGCGGAGAAGGTCCATGGCCTCCAGCGGCGCGTCGAAGGTCCGGACGTGGCCGGACGGCGGGTGCTGGCGGTCGAGGACACATCGACCACCGGCGCGAGTGTGCTGGCCGCCGTCGAGGCCCTCCGGGAGGCGAATGCGCAGGTCATCGGCGTTGCGGTCATCGTGGACCGTGGTGCGCGGGACGTGGTGCGATCTACCGGGCTGGATTACCGATCGGCCTATTCGTTGACGGACCTCGGCCTCGCGGCTTGAAAATTTGCCGATTCGGACCTGCGGATATGCAGGCGAATCGATGGTGTAGGTGGAAGGATGGATTACGTGGGAACTGCGTTGGCCGAAACCTCTTTGCCTGCTATCTCGCCGTTGGCCGGCGAGCCGATTGAGCGCGCGGATGCCGAGCGGCTCGCGGGAGTGCTTAAGGCACTCGCCGACCCTGCCCGGCTCCGTCTGCTCAGCCTGATCCAGTCTGCGCCCGAGGGCGAGGCGTGCGTGTGTGACCTCACCGCGCCGCTTGGCCTCTCGCAGCCGACTGTGAGTCACCACCTCCGCATCCTGACCGAGGCTGGTCTGCTCGAGCGGGAGAAGCGGGGCGTGTGGGCCTACTACCGCCTGGTACCGACAGCGATCGGCGCCATCGCCGATCTGCTGACTCCGCCGCGTAAGCGCGCGACCAAGAAGGCCGCCCGCTAGCCGCAGCGCACTACGTCACCGGCGGTCCGCGTGGCCACCTGGGTCACGTCGGCCCGCCGGTCGTAGGAGTCGCGACTCGTCGGGTCGCGTGCTGGGGTTTCGCGTAGCGGATCGTCGCGAGGCGTGCACCGGGTCCGCGAGGCGTGCACCGGGTCAGAGCCGGCGACGGGTCGGTTGCTGTGCCGGTGTCTCCTGGTCCGGGGTGGTGTCCTGGCTCGTTGTGGCGTCCGGTGACTGTCGCGTGCCTTCGGGAGCGCGGTGGGCGCCACCGCCCGGGCCGGGCTGGGTCGTGCCTGCTGTATGCCGCTTCGCACGTCGGGTGCGGATCACCTCGATGAAGATCGGCAGCAGCGAGATCAGCACGATCAACGCGACCACGGGCAGCAGGTACGTGTCCACCTTGTCGGGTGGCACCACGTTCTTGATCTTGTCGCCGAGAAAGTACCCGGTGAGCAGGACGCCCTCGGTCCAGATCACGCCGCCGACCACGTTCCACACGAAGAACTTCCGTGCGGGCATCTCCAGCACGCCGGCCATCGGGTTGAGGAACGTCCGGACGATCGGCGTGAACCGGGCGAGCACGACCGCCTTCGCCGGCCCGAACCGGTTGAAGTAGTACTCGGTCCGGTCCACGTACTCGCGCCTGAACAGCCGGGAGTCCGGGCGGTCGAACAGGCGCCGCCCGTACCGGGCGCCGAGGAAGTGGCCGAGCTGGGCACCCGCGATCGCGCAGATCGGCGTGCCGATGAGCAGTCCCGTGAGCGGCAACCTGGTGCCGACGATCTGGTCCGCCGCCGACGAGGCGCCCACGCCGGCCAGGAACAGCAGCGAGTCACCGGGGAAGAAGAAACCGACCAGCAGGCCTGTTTCGGCGAAGATGATCGCCCATACGCCCACCACACCGAAGTTGTGCAGAAGGTCCTTCGGGTTGATCAAGCTGCCGATGCTGTCGGTCAGCGCCCGTGTCTTCTCGGTATCCACGACGACACACAGTACCGGTGCGATCCTGTGGGCCGGCTAAGCCGCCCGCCTGAATCGGGTGAGCGCTCCGGTTAGCGGCGGCCCTGCGCCACCGGCTCGCCGGCCGCCTCGACCTCCAGCAGGCTGGCCTCGTGCCGCTGCGCCTCGTAGGCCGCCTTCCCGCCCCGCAGGCCGAACAGCCGCTTGGACAGCAGGATGTACAGCACGGCCGCCACGTTGATCACGAGCGCGACGAGCCGGAATGTGGTGATCTTCTCGATCAGCTCGTAGATCTCGATCGGCAGCCCCAGCGAGGTGGCGACGACCGCGAAGTACTCACCCCAGCGCTTGAGCAGCCACAGGCCGGTACCCTCGACCAGCTGCAGGATGCCGTACCCGAGCAGCCCGACGGCGACCCAGGCGAGCGTGCTGGTCTGAGCGTCGATCACGGTCCGGATGCTGTGCACGATCGACGAGTCGTCGAGGTTGAAGTGCAGCTTCTCGGCGAGCGGGCGGATCAGCGGCAGATCCTCGTTGAAGCCGCGCTGGATGGCGTCGTGGTGCGCCCGGAACCGGTAGATCGCGTACGCGGCCAGGACGATCAGCACCCCCCGGCCCCACCGCTCGACCGCGAGCAGCCGCAGGATCAGCGCGTCGCGCAGCGCCCGTCCCCGCATGACGAGCGGCGCGTCCTCGGCCGGTCCGGAGCCGTGCGGTTCGCCCAGCACGAAGTCACCGCACCGCAGGCACCGCCACGCCTCGCCGAGCGCGGTCCGCGCGCGCAGGTGCTCGCGCAGCGCCGGCTCGGCGGGCGCATACGTCACGTGCCCACGCCGGCCGCAGGTGCGCAGGTTCCAGTCCATGAGCTGAAGCTACCGCCGCGGATCAACAGGTTGGCCCCGGAACCGGCGTAGCGTGAGGGCGTGGGGCGCGAGTCCGTCGAGATCACCACGCTGAGCCTGTCCGACCCGCACACCGTGCCGACCACCCACTGGCACGCACTGCCCGACGGGCGGATCCAGTGCGACGTCTGCCCGCGCGCGTGCCGGCTGCGCGAGGGCCAGCGCGGCCTGTGCTTCGTCCGCGGCCGGATCGACGACCAGGTCGTGCTCGCCTCCTACGGGCGTTCGTCCGGCTTCTGCGTCGACCCCGTCGAGAAGAAACCGCTCAACCACTTCCTTCCCGGTACCCCCGTGTTGTCCTTCGGCACGGCCGGCTGCAACCTGGCCTGCCGGTTCTGCCAGAACTGGGACATCTCCAAGTCCCGTGAGATCGACACGCTCTCCTCCGCCGCGTCGCCCGCGGCCCTCGCCGACGCGGCCGTCCGGCTGGGTTGCCGCTCGGTCGCGTTCACCTACAACGACCCGGTCATCTTCATGGAGTACGCGATGGACGTCGCGGACGCCTGCCGGGAGCGTGGCGTGAAGGCCGTCGCGGTGTCCGCCGGATACATGAACCCGCCCGCGCGGCGCGAGTTCTACGCGCACATGGACGGCGCCAACATCGACCTGAAGGCCTTCACCGACGCGTTCTACGAGAAGATCACGTTTTCCCGGCTGCCGGTCGTGCTGGAAACGCTGGAGTACCTGCGGCACGAGACCAGCGTCTGGTTCGAGGTGACGACGCTGCTCATCCCCGGACACAACGACTCGTCCGAGGAGATCGCCCGGCAGTGTGCCTGGCTGGTGGAGCACCTGGGCACCGACGTGCCGCTGCACTTCTCCGCCTTCCATCCCGACTTCAAGATGCGCGACGTGCCGCGCACCCCGCCGCAGACGCTGCGCCGGGCCAGGCGGATCGCGCTGGAGCACGGCCTGCGCTACGTCTACACCGGCAACATCCACGATCCGGCCGGGCAGACGACGTGCTGCCCGTCGTGCGGGACGCCGGTGGTGGTGCGCGACTGGTACGTGATGCTGCGGTACGAGCTGTCCGACACCGGTACCTGCGTCCACTGTGGATACCAGTTGCCCGGCGTGTACGAGGGGCCGGTGGGGGACTGGGGCGACAAGCGGCGACCGGTACGGCTCTGATGTCCGGGGTCCGCCCGCCCGCCGTGGCCGGTCGGTTCTATCCGGGCGATGCCGACTCCCTGCGCCGGCTCGTGGACGAGTTCCTGGCGGCGGTGTCCGTGCCGCCGGGCGAGGGCCCGGCACTGGCATACGTCGTGCCGCACGCCGGCTACCGGTACTCCGGCCGGACGGCCGCCCACGTCTACGCGAGGCTGCGCGGTCACCCCATCGAGCGGGTGGTCCTGATCGGGCCGGCGCACTACTCCCGGGTCCGCCACTGCGCGGTACCGCTGGCCGGCGCCTGGCGCACTCCACTGGGCGACGTGCCGATCGACGCCGGTACCGCGCGGCTGCTCGTGTCCGGCGGGCACGCGAGCGCCGACGACGAGCCGTTCGGTTCGGAGCATTCGCTCGAGGTACAGCTGCCGTTCCTGCAGCGCTGCCTGCCGCCGGAGGTACCGGTGCTGCCGGTCGTGGTGGGACCCGCGACGGTGGTGGAGGTGGTCGCCGCGCTCGCCGCCGTGGCCGGGCCGGCAGCCGTGGTGTTGTGCAGCACCGACCTCTCGCACTACCAGAGCGAGGTGGTGGCGCACCAGCAGGACGCCCGCACCGCCCGCGCGGTCCTCGACCTCGCCCCGGAGCGGGTAGGGGCACGCGACGCCTGTGGCGTGTTTGCGCTGCGCGGACTGCTCGGCTGGGCGCGGCGGGCCGGGCTGCACGCCCGCCTCCTGGACATGTCCACCTCGGCCGACACGACCGGCGACGCGAGCCGGGTCGTGGGATACGGAGCCTTCGCCTTCGCCGAGGCCGGCAAGAGCCGTCAGCGGTAGTCGTCGTCCAGCTCGACCACGCGCGACTGCTCCAGCGCGTCCCACTCGTCGACCTCCAGGCCGCGGTACGTCTCCGCCGGCCGCTCCGCGGGGTTGACCGGGGTCACCTGGTCCACCATGTCGGCGTCGGGCGCCTCCGGATCGCGTTCGTCCGGGACCAGGCGCGCATCGGGATCGATCAGCTGCTCGTCCGGTTCTGCCATGGCCGCCTCCCTCCCCCTCGCTGTTTCCCACGCTACGGTCCTACCCACTCCGGCCGCAGGCCTACCCACGATTAGACCGCGTACCTGGCGTGCGCGATACTGCCGAACGGGGGACAGCGCGGGTCCACACCCGCGCCACGGCTGCCGCTACTGAGGAGCACCAGATGCCAATCGCGTCGCCAGAGGTCTACGCCGAGATGATCGACCGCGCCAAGGCGGGCGCGTTCGCCTACCCGGCGATCAATGTCACCTCGTCACAGACCCTGAACGCGGCCCTCCGCGGCTTCGCCGACGCGCAGAGCGACGGCATCGTCCAGGTGTCCACCGGTGGCGCCGAGTACCTGTCCGGCCCGACCGTGAAGGACATGGTCACCGGTGCCGTGGCGCTCGCCGCGTACGCGCACGAGGTCGCGAAGAAGTACCCGGTCAACATCGCGCTGCACACCGACCACTGCCCGAAGGACAAGCTGGACAAGTTCGTCCGCCCGCTGCTCGCGATCTCCAAGGAGCGGGTCAGCCGGGGTGAGCAGCCGCTGTTCCAGTCGCACATGTGGGACGGTTCGGCCGTGCCGCTGACCGAGAACCTGGAGATCGCGGAGGATCTGCTGAAGGAGGCCGCGGCGGCCCACGTGATCCTCGAGATCGAGGTCGGCGTGGTCGGCGGCGAGGAGGACGGCATCGTCGGCGCCATCGACGAGAAGCTGTACAGCACGCCCGAGGACGGCATGGCCACCGTCGCCGCGCTCGGCCTGGGCGAGAGGGGCCGGTACATCGCCGCGCTGACGTTCGGCAATGTGCACGGCGTGTACAAGCCCGGCAACGTCAAGCTGCGCCCGGAGATCCTCAAGAACATCCAGGACGCGGTCGGCCAGAAGTACGGCAAGGAGAAGCCGCTCGACCTGGTGTTCCACGGCGGCTCCGGTTCGCTGCTGAGCGAGATCCGGGAAGCGCTCGACTACGGCGTCGTGAAGATGAACATCGACACGGACGCCCAGTACGCGTTCACCCGGCCGGTCGCCGGGCACATGTTCACGAACTACGACGGCGTCCTCAAGGTGGACGGCGAGGTCGGCAACAAGAAGGCGTACGACCCGCGGACCTGGGGGAAGTCGGCCGAGGAGGGCATGTCCAAGCGTGTCGCGCACGCATGCGAGGACCTCCGGTCGACGGGGACGTCACTCAACAACTGATCCTCGCGGGAGGAGCGGCTGCGCCGGGCTGCCCAGCAGATCCAGCACCTCGTCCACCGAGTCGGTGAGGTGGACGAGGCCGGACAGGTCGCCTCCCGGGGTGGTCGACAGCAGGGTGCGGAGCAGGTCGGGCACCGGCAGGTCGCCCTTCCAGAAGTGCGCGTCGAGGAAGATGAACGGGCCGCTCGCGCCGTCGGTGACGTAGAAGGCCTTGGCCGCCGCCTGGAAGACCTCCTGCACGGTACCGGCGCGGCCGGCGGCGAAGACGATCCCGCCCCGTGCCAGTCGCAGGATGGTGTCCTCCCGGATCGCGTTGGAGAAGTACTTCGCGATCCGCGCGGCGAACAGGTTCGCCGGCTCGTGCCCGTACAGCCAGGTGGGGATGGACAGGCCGCCGCGGCGTGCCCAGTTCATCCCGGCATCCTCCCAAGGGCAGACGAGAGCCCGGCGGCCTGGACCGCCGGGCTCTCCTTACCGGGTCCTGGGGAGGCTCCGGACTTCCATTTCTACTCGATTACCTCAGTGATCAACACCACCGGTCGCGTGAGCAACGACTCAGCTTTTCAGCCGGCCGTTTTCCCGAACGGCGCGGTTAGATGGCGGCATGTCCAACGACCCGGCACCGCAGGCTCCCCGCGGAAGAAACCTGCTGCCCGAAACGCCGGCCACGCTGCTGCCCGAAGACGAGCGCGCACACAGCGCACTGCGGGGAGCGGCACCCGGCGCCGAGGAGCAGGTCGCGGCGGACCACCCGACCTACGGCGCCGCCTGGGCCGTGCTCGCGCGGCGCGCGCTGGACGCCGGCCAGACCGTGACTGCGTACGCGTACGCCCGCACGGGGTACCACCGCGGCCTCGACCAGTTGCGCCGTAGCGGGTGGAAGGGCAGCGGCCCGGTGCCCTGGGCGCACGAGCCGAACCAGGGCTTCCTGCGCTGCCTGCACCTGCTCGCGCTGGCCGCCGACCAGATCGGCGAGGCCGGCGAGGCCGCCCGCTGCGCCCAATTCCTACGCGACTGCGACCCTGCCGCCGCCGACGCCCTCACAGGTTGAGCATCGCCGCCTACAAGCCCTCCGCCACCGCGGCGGCTACGCGCAGCCAGGCGTCGCGGGTGGCCGCGGACAGGAGGGCGTAGCGGATGGGTTCGCCCGAGTCGATGAGCCGCTCGTACGGGGCGAGCAGGACGGACCGTGTGCGCGCCGCGAAATGCCGCTGGATCGCGGGCAGGTCGATGTCCTTGCGGCTGGGCGGCATGGACACCACCGTGATCGCCTGGCGGACCAGCCGGTGCCGGCCCGACTGCTCCAGGTGGTCGAGCATGCGGGCGGCCGTCTCCGCGGAGTCGTTGCGCGCCGACATCGTCAGCACGAGCTGGTCGGTCGCGTCGATCGCCGCCTGCCAGTTCTGCGCGCGCACGTTGTTGCCGGTGTCCACCATGATCAGCTTGTAGAACCGGCTGACCACCTCGCGGAGGTCCGCGAACGCGGCGGACGTGAGCATCTCGCCACCCGTCGCCGACTCGTCGCTGGCCAGCACGTCGAACATGCCCTCGCCCTGCGCCCGCACGTACTGCGACAGGTCGCCGACCCGGCCGCCCGCGCCGCGGAAGTGGTCGAGGTCGCGGAGCAGGTCACGCACGGTGCGCGCGTGGAAGTCCTGCTGCGCGCGCATGCCCAGGGTGCCCTGCGTCTCGTTGTTGTCCCAGGCCAGCACATACCCGCCGCGCTTCTGGCCGAACGTCATCGCGAGCATCAGCACCGCGACCGTCTTGCCCGCGCCGCCCTTGGGGTTCACGATCGTCACCTGGCGCAGCCCGCCGAAGTTGCGCCGGATCGTGTCGACGTCCTGGCCGACCTCGCGCTCGTGCGCGCCCGGGGCCAACTTGATCAGCCCGAAGGTGCCCTTGCGCACCGCGCCGCGCATGCCCATCTGCGCCACCGGCTCGGGCGGCCGGACGGCCCTGCGCCGGGCGAACTCCTCGGCGGTGGGGATCAGCGGATCCGGTGCCCAGGGCTGCGGCTGCGCCGGGCTGCTCGGGGTGGGGCCGGCCGGTTGCGGTGGTGCCGGCCGCTGCGGTGCGTGCGCGGTCGGCGCGGGACCATTCGGGGGTACCGGCGGGTGCGGCGGGAGCGGTCCCAGGCGGGCCGGTGGTGGCTGCGGCGCCGGTGGTGGCACCGGCGGGGGCGGCGCCGGCGACGGCTGCGGTCCCGGTGGCTGCGCCCACGGCGAGTGCGCCACACCCGCAGGATCATCGGCGCCGGGAGGTCCGAAGGGCGAGTTGGGCGCGCCGGTCTGGTCGCGCGTGCCGGGAGGTCCGTAGGGCGAGTTGGCCGCGCCGGCCTGGTCGCGCGTGCCGGGAGGTCCGAAGGGCGAGTTGGCCGCGCCGGCCTGGTCGCGCGTGCCGGGAGGTCCGAAGGGCGAATGTGCCGCGCCGGCCTGGTCCCCGTTGCCGGCAGCTCCGGCCGGAGGGGTTGCCGTGCCTGGCTGCGGTGGCCGCGGCTGGGGTGCCGGCCCGTTACCCGTCGCCGGCGGCCACAGCGCCGGCGGGACCGTGTGCCCGGGCGCGACCGGGTAGGTCGACGGCGCCGGCTGGGGCGGTGTGTGCGGCGCCGGATAGGTGGACGGCGCCGGCCGGGGCGGTGTCTGCGGCACCGGATGGGTCGACTGCGGCGGAGTCTGCGGCGCCGGGTGGGTCGGGGCCGCCGGCTCGGGCGCGGTCTGCGGCACCGGCTGGGCTGCCTGTGGCACCGGCTGCGGC